>JASHSU010000093.1 GCA_030038605.1 Thermoplasmata archaeon
GAAAGCGGGAGTTTCGAGGTCATCCTCAACATCACCGACTCGCTGGGCAACACGGCGAACGCGTCGTTCTCGTTCTCCGTCTTTCCTACGCTGACGGTTTCCGTCAACGAGTCGGCCACGGCCATCGATGTCGGCCAGGCCTGGAATCTCTCCGTCAATGCGGGCGGGGGGGAACCGTCGTACGGCTACACGTACACGGGTCTTCCCCCGGGCTGCTCCGGGGTCGGAGCCGCGGTGGCGTGCGCTCCGGACGACGCCGGTAACTACTCGCTCGGGGTCACGGTCACCGACTCCTTGGGCTACGAGGTGAGTGCGTCGGCCAACCTGACCGTCGAATCCACTCCCTCGGTCGTCGTGGTGGTGGCCGAGCCCCAGGTGGAAGTCGGCGAGCTCGAGACCATTGCCTGGTCGACCGCGGGCGGGGCCGCTCCGCTCTCGGTCGCCTGGTCGGGCCTGCCGCCGGGCTGTGTGGGAGCGGCCGCCCCCCCGATCAACTGCCGCCCGACGAGCGTGGGAAGTTACCCGGTCGTCGTCACCGTCCAGGATGCGACCGGAATCCAGGTTCGGACCGTCGTTCCGATCACGGTCGTGCCCGCGCTGTCGCTCGTACGGTTCACGGTCGGGCCGACTACGGCACCGACGGTCGGCGAGAGCCTCCTGTTCCTGGTGAACGTCACCGGAGGCATTGGGGCGCTCACGTACTTGTACGCCGGGTTGCCGGAGGGATGCTCCAGCGTCAACGCATCCACGGTCGGCTGCCGTGTCACGTCCAGCGGCAGTTGGTCGGTGCAGGTCCTGGTCGAGGACGCCCGGGGGCTTACCGCGCACGGTTCGCTCAACCTGACCGTGTCGTCGGGGTCCGGGTTCTCCCTGTCGTCGGCCGACCTCGGGTTGATCGCCGCGCTCGTCGTGATCGTGGCGGCGGTGGCGATCGTCGTGCTGTTCCGTCGACGGCCTGCGCCGCCGCCCGAGCCCGAGGACGACGCCGAGACGCCGACGTAGGCGCCCGCCCGGGACCCGCGCGGGGTCCCTACACGTGGATGACCGAGTGGGCCACGATCAGGGCGATGAACAGGATGGAGATCGTGTTCACGACCTTGATGAGCGGGTTGATAGCCGGGCCGGCCGTGTCCTTCGTCGCGTCCCCCACGGTGTCCCCGACGACCGCCGACTTGTGGGCGTCCGAGCCCTTGCCGCCAAAGTTGCCCTGCTCGATGTACTTCTTGCCGTTGTCCCAGGCGGCGCCGCCCGTCGTCATCGTGAGCGCGAGGGGGAAGCCGGAGACGATCGTCCCGAGCAAGAGACCCGCGAGCGCCACCGGGCCGAGCAGGAATCCGACCGCGAGGGGCGTCACGACCGCGATCAGCGCAGGGACCGCGAGCTGCCGGATGGCCGTGATGGTGACGATGTCGACGCATTTGCCGTAATCGGCCTTCGCGGTCCCCTGCAGCAGACCCGCGATCTCGCGGAACTGCCGCCGGATCTCGAAGACCATCTTCTCGGCGGCGACGCCGACCGCGTTCATCAGGAACGAGGTGAAGAAGAACGGCAGCACCGCACCGATGACGAGGCCGACCACGACCAGCGGGGTGGAGAGGGTCAGCAGGTTGGTGAACGTCGACCACGACTGGCCCCACTGACTGGCCGCGGCGAACGTGTAGGCCGCGAAGAGGGCTAGCGCCGCGAGGACAGCCGAGCCGATGGCGTATCCCTTGGTGATCGCCTTGGTCGTGTTGCCCACGGCGTCCAGGGGGTCGGTGATCGCCCGAGCGTGCTCGGGGAGCTTGGCCATCTCCGCGATGCCGCCCGCGTTGTCGGTGATCGGACCGAACGCATCGATCGAGATGATCATCCCGGTGACGGAGAGCATGCTCGCCGCCGCCAGTCCGACGCCGTAGAGCCCGACGTAGGCGTTCGGGTTGTTCGAGATGCCGTTGTACCAGCCTCCCGCGGCGTACGCGAGCAGCGTCCCCGCCACGATGACCAGACCCGGTAGCCACGCCGACTCCAAGCCGACCGAGAGACCGCTGATGACGGTCGGCCCGGCGCCGGCCTTGGCCGCCTCTGCGATCTTGTGCACGGGGGAGTACTTCGTGCTCGTGTAGTAGTCCGTGATCAGGACGATGAGGATCATCACGATGAGGCCGACGGCGGTCGCGACGAAGATCCCCCCGTTGCCGTTCATGAAGTAGTAATCGAGCAGGTAGAGGCCGACCAGTCCGACCGCGGTGGTCGCGGCGAGGCCCTGGTAGAGCGCCCCCATGATCGACCCACCGGGCCGCATCCGGACGAAGAACGTCCCGACGATGGTGGCGACGATCGCCCAGGCGCAGACGAGGAGCGGGAAGAGGATCGCGTTCGGGAAGAGGGTCAGCAGCGTCGGATAGACGTTGGAGGCCCCGATGAGGTAGGCCAGCAGCATCGCGGCGAGCGCGGTCACGACGTACGTCTCGAACAGGTCCGCGGCCATACCGGCGCAGTCGCCGACGTTATCGCCGACGTTGTCCGCGATGACGCCCGGGTTCCGGGGGTCGTCCTCGGGGATGCCGGCCTCGACCTTACCGACCAGGTCGGTCCCGACGTCCGCGCCTTTGGTGTAGATTCCGCCACCGACGCGCGCGAAGAGGCTCATCAGGGACGCACCGAACAGGACTCCGACCATCTGGAGCACGTTGCCGTTGAACGCCCAGTAGAAGCCGACCAGTTCCAGGAGCGCGAGCCCCGCGACGGAGAGGCCCGTCACGCTGCCACCCCGGAACGCGAACGCCATCGTCGCGCCCAGGTTCCCCTTGCGGGCATGCGCCGCGGTCCGGACGTTGGCACGGACGCTCACCAGCATCCCGACCGCGCCCGCGAGCGCACTGCCCGCGACGCCGAAGATGAACCCGACGGCGAGCTTCCAGCCGTCGCCGGTGATGCCGAAGGCGAAGGCGATGATGACGGTCAGGGCCACGGCCACCGAGAAGACGACCACGTACTCGCGCCGCAGGAAGGCGATCGCACCCTCCCGGATCGCACCCGAGATCTCCCGCATCCGGTCGTCGCCCTCGTCCTCGCGCAGGACCAGCGCGGTCTGGACGCCCGCGTAGGCGAGACCCAGCAGGGCGGCCAGCAGAATCAGCAGTTCCAGTTGTCCGGTCGTGAGACTCATCGTTTCCCTCGATAGATTGGGTCGGCTGACTGGGTGGGCTAATTAAAGATTGCTGGACCGAGACGTCACGGTCGTCGTTCGCGTGAAGCGACTCCCATAAGAAGGGGAGGCTCGCATCGAACTCGCACCGTGCAGGGAGCCGCGAACCGGGACACGGTTTCCCGACGGACCCGCGTCGGCTGCCGGGTCTGCGGAGAACCCGTCGACCTCGCCCATATGAAGGAACATCTGCGGGCCAACCACCAGAGCGTCAGCGCGGAGGTCGAGAGCCTTTACCTCTCGGCCCGCATCGAAGCGCGCCGCCGGCGCCACTCCTACCAGTAGACGTTCAACCGACGCGGCGGCGCCGGGCGAGGACGGCCACGCACATCCCGATCAGGACCACCAGGCCCGCCGCGATGAGCAGGGCGCCCAGGGCCCCGTAGTCGAGCCCCACGGAGGCCGAAGGGGCCGTGACGTTGACGAGCACTTCGACCTGCGCGCGGAACCCCGTCCGGTCGGTGACCTCCAGGCTGACGAGGAACCGGCCCAGTTCCCCCGGATGACAGGCGAGGGTCGTGGATTCGACCGAGGAGCACCCGCTCGGGAGTCCCTGCCAGGCGAGGGTGAACGGGGCGAGGCCCCCGGTGAGGTTGGTCACGATCATGAGCGCGTCGCCGGTCGCGACCGTCATCGGGCCGCCCGTGTAGGCGAGACGGGGGTCCGGTGCAACCTCGACCGAGACGTTGCGGTCGAGTGCATAGCCCAACGTGTCGCTGACGTCGACAAAGAAGCTGTACGTCCCCGGGGCGCTGAACTCGCAGGTCGCGTTGGCTCCCGCCGGGGCCGAACACCCTGCGGGCAGCTGGGTCCAGCCGTAGACGTACGCGGGACGCCCCCCGGTCGCGCCCGCGTGCAGCATGAGCGTCTCATTCGCGTCCAGATCCCCGGTCCCCGGTACTTGTGTCACGTTCAAGGCGAGACCCGGCAGCATGAAGAGTTCCAATCCCAGACGGCCTGTCTGACCCGCCGCATCCGTGGCCTCGATCTCGACCCAGTAGGTGCCGGGGTCGGTCGCCCCGGGCACCCCGATCCGCACCGTGGCGGCGAACGAGCTGTTGGCGGTCGCAGGGGTGGCCGTGTACGTCCAACCCGGGGCCACGGATTCGGCCGAAAGATGGACGATCAGCCCGGGTTGGAGAATCGTCACCGTCACTCCGGTCACG
>JASHSU010000094.1 GCA_030038605.1 Thermoplasmata archaeon
CTGGGAGAGGTCAAGACCACCGGGGCGACGTACAAGGCGGTGGAGTTTACCGGCCCGACGATCGCGGCGCTCAGCATGCCGGAGCGGTTCACCATCTGCAACATGACGACCGAGATGGGGGCGAAGGCCGGTATGGTAGCGCCCGACCAGACGACGTTCGACTATCTGGCGCCGATCGCCAAACACGCCATGCACCCGATGCAACCGGACGCGGACGCGTCCTACGAACGGGTCATCGACATCGACGTAACGGACATGCCCCCGATGGTTGCCTGCCCGTACTCACCGGACAACGTCCGTCCGCTCCCCGAGGTCATCGGAGAGCACGTGAAGGTCGACCAGGTCTTCCTCGGCTCCTGCACGAACGCCCGGATCGAGGACCTGCGGGAGGGCGCGGCGCTGATGGCCGGTCACAAGGTGGCACCCGGCGTGCGATTCATCGTCTCCCCGGCCTCCACCAAGATCTACGAGCAGTGCCTTCAGGAGGGGATCATCGAGACGTTCACGAAGGCCGGCGCGGTCTTCACCAACTCGAGCTGTTCAGCCTGCTTCGGAGGGAACATGGGCATCCTGGCGCCGGACGAGGTGTGTGCCTCGTCCTCGAACCGGAACTTCCCGGGGCGGATGGGGGCAAAGGAGGCCCGCATCTACCTTCTCTCTCCGGCGGCGACGGTCGCCGCGGCGATCCGGGGCGAACTCGCGGATCCGCGGGAGTTCCTGTAGGGGCGAGGATGAAGGACGTCATCGAGGGCCGGGTCTGGGTGCTCGGCAAGGACGTCGACACCGACCAGATCATCTCCGGCAAGTACCTCACGATCATCGACCCGAACGAGCTCAAGAAGCACGTCTTCGAGATCGCGCTCCCGGAGTTCGCCCAGCAAGCCCAGCCGGGCGACATCCTGGTCGCGGACGAGAACTTAGGTTGTGGCTCGAGCCGCGAGCACGCCCCGCAGGCGATGCGGGCGATCGGGGTCGGTGCGGTCGTCGCCGAGACGTTCGCCCGCATCTTCTACCGGAACTCGATCAACCTCGGCATCCCGACCATCGAGGCCCGGGGCGTCCGGGCCCTCTTCGAGAAAGGGGACATCGCGCGCATCGAGATGCGCGCGGGCCGCATCACGAACCTGCGCACGGGCCAGTCGGTCTCGTTCCCACCGATCCCGCACCACCTGCTCGAGTTGCTCGAGGCGGGGGGCCTGGTCGAGAAGGTCCGGGCCGAGTTGGAGCGGCAGAAGGCAGCTGCCGGGGCCGCATGAAGGACGCGGGCTACTCGATCGTGCTGTACCCTGGGGACGGAACGGGGCCGGAAGTCCTCCGGGAGGGCCGGAAGGTCCTGGACGCCCTCGCCGAGGGCGACGCGGCGCCCTGGCGGCTGACGGAGTATCCCGGTGGGGGTCAGTACTTCCTCAAGACCGGAAAAGAGTGGGAACCCGAGGCGGAGGCCGCGTCCAAGTCGGCCGACGCGATCCTGCTCGGGGCGGTCGGTTGGCCCGGGGCGACGCTCCCCAACGGGGACATCGCCGGCCGCGCGCTCGTCCTCGGGCTCCGGGAGGGGCTCGACCTGTTCGCCAATGTCCGTCCATGCAAGCTCTACCCGGGTGTGCTCCACCGGATCAGTGGTACGTACAAGGAGGTGTGGTCGCCGTCGATGGTCGACATGGTCATCGTCCGCGAGAACACCGAGGACCTCTACACTCCAGCCCGGGGGCGCCTGCGCCGGGGCGGCGAGACGGAGGTCGCTGTCGACACGCGGATCATCACGCGCAAAGGAGCGGAGCGGGTGATCCGGTACGCCTTCGAGTTGGCTCGTGCCCGGCCCCGGGGCGCCCCGGAGGACGGCGTGAAGCGGGTCACCTGCATCGACAAGGCGAACGTGATGGAGGGGTGTCGGTTCTTCCGGGAGACGTTCGACCGCGTCGCCGCCGACTACCCCGAGATCGAGAAGGACTACGCCTACGTGGACGCCTTCACCCAGTGGCTGGTCCGCAACCCCGAGCACTACAACGTCGCCGTGGCGACGAACATGATGGGCGACATCGTGACCGACCTGGCCTCGGTCCTGCAGGGCGGAATGGGGTTCGCCTCGGGTGGCAATATCGGAAGCGACCACGCCATGTTCGAGCCCGTGCACGGCTCCGCCCCCAAGTACGCGGGCAAGAACCAGGTGAACCCGTTCGCGACGTTCTTCGCCGTCGAGCAGATGCTCCGGTGGTTGGGCGACCGTCACCACGACGGGCGACTCACCCGACAGGCGGCGCGCCTCGAACGCGCCCTGTCGCAGGTGCTGGCCCAGGGCGGTTCGGGTACTTACGACCAGGGCGGGCACGCGAGCACGAGCGACGCCGGCGACCGGGTGGCGTCCGCGGTCCGAGCGGTGGCGGCATGAACGTTCGCGAGGTGGCCCTGGTCGGCGGTACGACGACCCGGTTCGGGGTCCGAGCCTCCACCTGGGCCGAACTCGCGCAGGAAGTTGGGGCGGCCCTGTTCCGGGCCGTGCCCGAACTGCGCTCCGAGGACGTCGATTCGTTCTTTCTCGGCGCCGCCGAACCGGAACGGTTCGCGTTCCAGTCGCATGCGGCCCCTTTCGCCGCCGAGCAGATGGGTCTCCGACCCACCCGGATCATCCAGCGGACGGAGCTGGCCTGCGCCTCCGGCCAATCCGCGATACGGTCGGCTTACGCGGCGATCGCGTCCGGTCTCGCGGACGTGGCGGTCGCCGCCG
The DNA here is from genome assembly GCA_030038605.1 of Thermoplasmata archaeon. Lineage (GTDB taxonomy): Archaea > Thermoplasmatota > Thermoplasmata > Lutacidiplasmatales > UBA184 > Lutacidiplasma. Next base: position 2,723 of record JASHSU010000094.1, read on the forward strand.
GGGTCGAGAAGATGAACCTCCCGTCGATGGCCGAGGCCAACACGTCGATGGCCTGCGTGCTCGACCGCGCCTGGGACGGACCCCACGGCGCCACCGCGCCCCCGTTCTTTGCGATGGTCGCTCAGCGACACCAGCTCGAGTACGGGACGACCGACGAGCAAATGGCGGCCGTCTCCGAGAAGAACCACCGGTTCGCCAACGCCAACTCCGACGCCCAATTCTACGAGAAGAAGTTCGACCGGGCCAAGCTGCTGCGCTTGCCGCTCGTCGCCCCGCCGCTTCGACTGGGCGATTGCTCGTCGATGACCGACGGGGCCGCCGCGGTGGTGCTCACCTCGGCCGACCTCGCCCGCAAGTACACCGACCGACCGGCGATCATCCGGGGATCGGGGCAGTACTCCGACTTCCACAACCTGGCGAACGCCGGGTCCTTGACCGATTGGGTCGGCTTGCGCCGTGCGGCCCGCGAGGCGTTCGACCGGGCGGGCGTAGGACCGGAGGCGATCGATGTCGCCGAGGTGCACGACTGCTTCACCATTTCCGAGATCATCGAGTACGAGATGTTCGGCTGGGCCGACCCGGGTCGCGGGGGCGCTTTCGCCGCCGACGGTCAGGGCGACCAGGGCGGCAAGCTCCTCGTGAATCCCCGCGGTGGGCTGCTCGGTTGCGGTCATCCGTTGGGCGCGACCGGGATCGCCCAAGCGGTCGAGGTCTATCGACAGTTCGCCCACGACGTGCCGGCCTCCCGTGCGGCCCCCGACCCGGAATGGGCTCTCGTGCACAACCTCTCCGGAAGCGCGAACGTTCACTCAGTCATGATCTACCAGCGCGGAGGCGCCGCATGAGCGGAGAATCCCGCCCACGCCGTCCGACGTCCGCCCTGGTCGCCCCCGCACCGACGGAGTCGAACCCTCCGGCCCCGACGACCCGGGAGAAGCGGCCGTTCCTGCTTGATTTCTTCCCGCTAGAGACCTCCGACCAGACCCGGCTCGCCCGATTCTTCGACCGACTCCGCGAGGGACGCGTCGCTACGACCCGGTGTCCGAAGGACGACCTGTTGTTGTGGCCCCCGCGGACCGCTTGCCCACGATGCCACACCGAGACGCTCGAGTGGGTCGACCTGCCCGAGGAGGGCCGGATCTACGCGTTCAGCGCGGTGCTCGGCGGGGCCCCGCTCGGCATGGAAGCCGACGTCCCGTTCGCGGTGGGCCTGGTCGACCTGGGGGGCGTGTCACTCCGCCTGTTCGGTCG
>JASHSU010000095.1 GCA_030038605.1 Thermoplasmata archaeon
TGGGGGCAGGTTGAGCTCGATGTACTGCTCGAGCCCCTCGCGGATGGTGTCGGAGATGGTCGGGGAGTTGCGCGACTCCTGGATCTGCTTGAGCTTCTCGATGAGTTCCTGCGGGATGCGAACCGTGACCCGCTCGGACGTGTCGACCATGCGTGTCAGACAAGACTCCGTTCTTTGTCTGACGATTGGCATATCGCCCTGCTCCTATATAGAATGCTTCGTCGCTGGCGGCCCATCGGATGTCCCGGCCGCCGTACGAATCCGTGGCGAACCCGCGCGACTCGAACCAACCTTCCTCCTCGCGATCCTGCCCGAACTGTGGAGGGGAGCTCAGTCGCCCGGTCGGCGGCGAACTTCACTGCTACGTGTACTGTCTCTCGTGCGGGGCACGGTTCGATCTGGACGAACCGCGTCTCGAAACTCGGACGCCCGAATGACGGGCAGCCCCCGCAGGCGACGAGCCCAAGAGCGGCGCGACGGTGCGTCCGGTCGTGTCCTCGGCTCGCCCCCCACTCACCCTGCGGACTCTCGCTGACGACGTTCCCGCGGCGCTGGATCTGAGTCGCGCCGCCATCGTGGCCGCCTTTCAACGGTCTGGACCCACCGAGGACGCCGAACCCCGGATCGCCTCGGTCGGGGAGCGCATTCGGGCCCGGGAGTGGCCGAACGGCGCCCTCGCAGTCATCGAGGGTGCGCCCCGCGGGATCGCCCTGTGGGATACCGGGCATCCTCGGGGGACGATCCTCCAGATCCTCTACCTTCGCCCGCCCTGGGGGCGAACGTCAACGTACGCCGAATTCCTGGACGCGCTCGCCGGACCGCACGGCCCACCGGTGTTCTCGCCGGGGGGTCTGGTCGGCCTTTCGGACCCCGAGGAGGAGACCCTGATGGCCGGCCGCGGCTACGGTCGGTTCTCACGGTCGGAGATGCGGTGGCCTCCCGGTCGAGCGCCACCCACCGCGCCCACTCCCACCGGTGTCACGGTGCGCCCGGTGGAACTCGCGGACGAAGCGACCGTCGTCCGGCTGCACCGGTCGGCGTTCGAGGGGACCTTCGACCAGTACATGTACCTCTCCGACGACGACCCCCAGGTCGATGCCGCGAACGGTGTGCGCGAGATGCTTCACGGGCACTACGGCGAGTTTCTCGGATGGGCCTCGACCCTGGCCGAGCTCGACGGGCGGCCCGTCGGCGCCTCGCTGGTCGTCCGGGCCCCGTACGGACCGCTCCTCATCAGCGTCATGGTGGACCGGTCCGTCCAGGGTCGAGGGATCGGACGGACCCTGGTCGTCGCCAACCTGGTCGCACTGCACGGGCGGGGTGAGCAGGTGATCGCCCTCAACGTGACCGAGGGGAACGCGTCCGCGGTGCGGCTCTACGAGCATCTCGGGTTCGTCCGGACGCTGGGGCCCGAGCACTCCTGGTACCGTCGCGCCGTCGTACCGGTGGCACCCGGCGAGCGGGCTACGACGCCTTCGACTTCGCCACCGGGGAGTACGTGAGCCCCCGCAGGGCCCCGAACGTCACCGCCATGATTCCGCCGAAGGCGAGGATCGACCCGCCCGCCACCAGGTACGTCCCCTGGACTCCGACGGCGACCGTCAGGATCCCGCCCGCGTACTGGCCGATCGGAACGAGGGCATAGCTCCCGACCTCGTCCGCCGAAAAGACACGGGCCATCACCTCGTCCGGCACGGTCGACTGGATGGTCGACAGGAAGACGGTCGTGAACATCCCCGGCATCACGCCGAAGAGGAAGATGACCGGCAGGGCGATCCAGACCGAATGCACGAGGGCGAGGGCGAACAGCGTCCCGCCGATCGCCGCGGTCAGGGCGATCATCCAGCGACCCGCATGCGGCTCGAAGCGGACGTTCGCGATGAGGACGAAGCCCACGGACGCCCCGACGGTCGCGGCCGCGACCATCGCCCCGTACCAGATCCCCTGCGTGAGCCCGAGCCAGCTCGTGACGTAGAGGGCCAGCTCGACGGTCGCGAGCGCGACCATGAAGTTGATGACGAGGCCGGCGACCGTGATCTCGAGGATCGCCCGGTGACGGGCCAGGTAGCCGAACCCCTGGCGCGCGTCCGCGAGCAGCGACCGGTGGGTCGCGGCCCGGGTCACCGAGAGGTCGACGTCGACCGCGAGCAGCGCGACCTGGGTGATGAAGAAGAGCAGGAACGGTACCGCGAGGGCATACTCGGCCGGGGCGATCGTCAGGATCAGGCCGACCCCGACGGTACCGGCCGCGCTGGTCCCGCCGGCGACCGCGTAGATCAGGCCGTTGGCCCGCCCCAGCAGGTCCCGCGGGACGACCCGCGGGATCGAGGTGTTGAACGCCGGTCGGAAGACGGTGGAGGAGACGACGAGGGCGGCCCAGCCGGGGAACAGCAGGACGACCCAGTCGGCGAGATAGAAGCCGGCGGGGCCGGGGACCGGAATGTGGCCGGTCGGCCGGTAGACGAAGTCCACCGCCAGCCCGGCGGTGGCGACCAGCGCGACCAGGTTGACGAACCGCATGAGGCGGCCGCGGTCGTACCGGTCGGCGAGCGCGCCCGAGTAGAACGCGGCGACCAGCGTCGGGAGCGTCGACGTGAGTCCCAGCAGGGCGAGCGCCAGGGCGCCGTAGGTGGCCCGCTCGGAGGTGGGATAGCTCACGGCGACCGAGAAGAACAGGATGACGGAGACCGTCCCCGGGGCGGCGAACTGGAGCGCACCGGCCGTCAGGAACGACCCGAACGAGCGCTGCCGGAACAGCTCCGAGAACCGACCGCTCAGGAGGCCCTCCACCCGGTGGCGCGGGGACCGCCCTTCCCGAGTTAAGGCTATCGAAAACGGGACCGCCCCAACGAAAGCCGCTTATGGGCCGGGCTCGTCGGGAACCGTTCGGAGCCGACCGTGCGCCTTCTCCACCGTGACGAGGCCACCGGCCAGGTCCGGCTCCGGCTCGAGAGTCCGAGCGACCTGTGGCGGATCGCCCGGTTCGTCCGCCCCGGCGACCGGGTCGGTGGGTCCACGACCCGTCGGGACCCGGAAGCCCCGGTGGACGTCCCCGGCGCGGAACGCGCCCGGCGGCGGGTCTGGATCGTCGTCGACGTGGAGCAGGTGGAGTTCCACGGGTTCTCCAAGCACGTGCGGATCACCGGCCCCATCCGGGAAGGACCGTTCGACATCGGCCGACACCACACGCTCGACCTCACGGAGGGCGACGAGGTCACCGTGACCAAGGCGGAGTTCTCGGCGGGCGACCGGATCCTGCTGGACGAGGGTCTCGCCGGTCGGGACGAGCCGACGATCCTCCTCGCCGCCGTCGACTGGGGCGATTCCTCGATCCTGCGCCTCCGGGGCCGCGCGATCGAGCCGGTGGCGGACTTGAAGCGGACGATCGCGGGGAAGCGGTACGAGGGCGGTCAGGGCGAGAAGGACCGGACGGCCTACGCCGAAGAGCTGGTCAGCCTCCTCCGGCGCGAGGGCCCGGCCGCGACGGCGATCGTCGTGGCGGGACCGGGGTTCCTCAAGGAGGAGGTCGTCCGCCGTCTGCACGAGGAGGACCCGAAGGTCGCGGCGAAGGTGAAGGTCTTCGCGACGGCCGAGTCGGGACGCGTCGGCGTCAACGAGCT
>JASHSU010000011.1 GCA_030038605.1 Thermoplasmata archaeon
TGGGGCCCGGCGTTCGCTTCCCGCTCGACCCCGGAGGGGCCGTTCGTCGTGTCCCGTCGGACGACCCGGCCGACCTGGCGGCGGCGCTCGCCGAGCTGCTGGCCGATACGCAGGAGCGGCGCGAACTGACGACGCTCGGGGCGCGGTACGCCGAGTGGTTCCACCCGCTCCGGGGCGCGGCGATGATCTCGGAGGCGATGGGCCGCAGCGCGTCCTAGGGACGGTCCTCGAACCCTTCGTCGAGACGCCACTCGCGGAATCCGCGTCCCCCCGAGAGCCGGCGGACGGTCCCGAGCACACCGGACCAGACCAGATCGTCCGGCACTTCCCCGCGGTCCAGCGTGTCCAGGACGGCGCGGAACCGGGCTCGGGTCACGGCGAACGGGTCGTCGCCGGCGGTGGACGGCCACGGTCGGGCGGCCCGGGCGACGAGGACCCCGTCGCCCTCGACCCACCAGATCCCGACGGGGGCCGCCCGGGTCGACCGGCTCCGCTCCTCGAGGCGCAGGGCCGACCGGCGGCTGGCCAGGACGACCGCCACCCAGTCGCCCCACGCACGGCGCACAAGCGCTTGGGTGAGGACGGTCCGGGCATCCGCGACCTTCGCCTCGACCAGCCCCACCTCGTCGCCCCGACGCGCCACGAGGTCGAAGTAATCGTGGCCGTCCGGGTCGATTCGAACCCGGTAGCCGTTCCGTTCCAGGTGCCGGGCCGCCGCCGCGACCACCGCGCGCTCCGTAGGCCGGGGCCGGTCGCTCACGTACCCGACCGCAGGAACCAGCGGTCGATCCGGCCCCGCGGGATGCGGACCTGGATGGGCCGGCCGTGCGGGCAGGCGTACGACGCCTCCGGCAGTTTCCGCAGCGCTTCGAGGACGGTCGCGAACTCCTCGCGGGTCACCACGTCGCCGGCGCGGATCGCGGCGTGGCACGCGACCGAGGCGGCGGTCCGCTCCTCGAGACCGTCCGGGAGCGTGGGTCGTCCGCCATCCACCAGCTCCGTGAGGAGTTCCCCCAGTGCTTCCGGCCGGACCGTCCGACCCCGGTAGGCGGGAACGGTGCGCACGCGGTGGGTCTCCGGTCCGAATCGCTCGACCTCGAAACCGGCGTGTCGCACGAACTCGTCGTGCTGTTCCAGGGCGGCCCGCTGGGCACCGGAGAGCGTGACGAGGTACGGCGTGACCAGAGCCTGCCGGCCCAGGGTGCTCCGGGCCCGGAGCCTCTCGTACACGACGCGTTCGCTCGCCGCGTGCTGGTCGATCAGCACGAGCCCGTCCTCGGAAGCGGCCAGCCAGTACATGGCGTCGAGGCAACCCAGGAGAGCGAGCGACGGGTGCGGGCCCCGGGCGGGGACCTCGTGCGCGGGGTGCGTCACGGCCTCCGGCATCAACGAGCGCTGCGCCCCACGCACCGACGGCCGGAGCGGCGACGGGGGAGCTCCGCCGGAAGGTTGGGGTTCCGTCCCGGCCCGACCGGAGAACGACCGCGGCGATTCACGGGACTCCGCCACCGTGGGCGTCGCCTGCAAGGCCGAGCGGACCATGGTCCGAAGTTGGTCGGCCAGGTCGCGCTCCCGGACGAACCGGACCTCGCGCTTGGTCGGGTGGACGTTCACGTCCACCCGGTCGAGGTCGACGGTGAGGCGGAGCACGCCCACGGGGAACCGGCTCCGGGGCACGTAGTCGCCGAAGGCGACACGGACCGCCTGGGCCAGGGCCCGCGCCTCGACGGCCCGTCCGTTGACCGCGAAGAAGAGTCCTCGGGAGTGCGCGAGCGCGGTGGCCGGTCGACCGAGGACGCCGGAAACCACGACGCCGGGGGCCGTCCCCGTCACGTCGAACGACTCGCGCAGCAGCGCGGGTCCGAGGACGCGTGCAGCGGCGTCCCGCGGGCTCGCGGCCGCGGGGTAGTTGGCCAGGTCTCGGTCCCCTGACCGGACCCGGAAGGAGACATCGGGCCGGGCGAGGTAGACGCGCTCCACCGTCCGGAGCACTTCGAGTTGCTCGGCGACCGGGCTCTTCAGGAATTTGCGACGGGCCGGTGTGTTGAAGAACAGGTCCCGGACCTCGACGGTCGTACCGACGGCGCGCCCGGCCGTCGAGCGGGGGCCGACCTGACCGCCCTCGACGGTCAGCACCCCGGCGGCCTCGGCGTCGGGCGGCCGCGAGACGAGACGAAGGCGCCCGACCGCCCCGATCGCGGCCAGGGCTTCGCCACGAAAGCCCAGGGTGCCGATCTCCTCGACCGGTCCGTCCGGGTCGAGCTTGCTGGTCGCATGGCGCTCCACGGCCAGACCGAGCTCGCTGTCCGGGATCCCCTCGCCGTCGTCCGACACCTCGACCCGCTGCAGCCCCCCGTCGTCGATCGTCACCGTGACCGTGCGAGCCCCGGCGTCCAGCGCGTTCTCGAGCAGCTCCTTCACGACGGACGCGGGCCGCTCGACCACTTCGCCCGCGGCGATCCGCTCCACGGTGGCGGGATCGAGCCGGCGGATCGTCCTCCGTCGCCGGGGCGGACTCACGGGGCACCGGGGCGGGAGGCATCGGCGGCCCGGAGCCGGTCCCGGAGCTCCCGGAGACGGTGCCGCGCCTCGTCCGGGGTGAGCGCGTCGATGTCCAGGCCCTCCATCTCCTGCGCTACTGTCGATAACCTTCGGTCGTCGTCGGCGATGAGGACCGCCTGGGTGTACCGCGGGGTCGGCCGGGCGTTCCGTCGGGTCGGCGCCACGGAGACCAGGCCCTCCTCTTCGAGGGACCGGAGCAGCCGCTCCGCTTCCTGCAGCACGTCCGGCGGCACCCCCGCCAGTCGCGCGACGTGAATGCCGTAGCTGCGGTCGGTGCTCCCGGGTACGATACGGTGGAGGAACACGATCCCGTCGCCGCCCTCCCGGACCGCCAGGTGGGCGTTCCGGGCGTGCGGCAGCGTGCCGACCAGCTCGGTGAGTTGGTGGTAGTGGGTGGCGATGAGCGACCGGGCCCGGGTCCGGTCGTGCAGGTGACGCACCGTCGCCCACGCGAGGGCCAGCCCGTCGAACGTGCTCGTCCCGCGTCCGACCTCGTCCAGGAGGACGAGCGAACGGGCGTCCGCCGCCCGAAGGATCTCCGCGACCTCGGTCATCTCGACCATGAAGCTCGACTTGCCCCGGCCGATCTCGTCGGTGAAGCCCATTCGCGTGAAGAGCCGGTCAACGACGCCGATGTGGGCGTACCGCGCGGGGACCCAGGAGCCGGCTTGCGCGAGGAGGACGAGCAGCCCGACCTGGCGCATGTAGGTCGACTTGCCGGACATGTTCGGCCCGGTGAGGACGACCAGGCGGCCGTGCTCGTCGTCCAGCTCCGTGTCGTTGGGCACGAAGCCGGCGCCCACGCTCCGCTCCAGGACAGGGTGACGGGCGTCCCGCAGGACGATCGCGGAGGAGTCGTCGACGGTGGGACGGACGTACCCGCGCGTCTGGGCCAGATGGGCGAACGTACTCAGGACGTCCAGTTCGCCGAGCGCCCGGGCGACGCGATGCACGGCCGGGATCTCGGCGTCGACCTCGACCAGGAGCTCCTCCCAGGCGGCGGACTCGGCGGTCCGAGCGTTCTCCCGCGCCTCAAGGATCCGGTGTTCGAGGGCGTCCAACGCATCCGAAGTGAACCGTTCCGCTTGCGCTACCGTCTGACGGCGCCGGAAGTGCGGGGGAACTCGGGCGAGATGGGGTCGGGTGACTTCGAAGTAGTAGCCGAAGACCTGGTTGTAGGCGACGCGCAGGGTCTTGATTCCGGTCGCCTCCTGCTCCGCCCGTTCGAGCGCCGATAGCTCCGCGAGCGCCTCTTGCTCGGCGGCCCTCCACCGGTCGACCTCGGGCGCATGCCCCGGGCGAAACAGGCCGCCGTCGTCCTCCTTGGCGGGCAGGGTCTCGGCGAGGGCCGACGTGAGTCGGTCGAGGAGGGGGCGCGGCGGGACGAGCTGGGACCGCAACGAGTCGAGCCGGGCGGACGACGGTCCGTCCGAGAGGAGTGGAGGGAGCTCCTCGACCCGGTGGAGCCCGTCGGCGAGGACACCCAACTCGGCGGGGCGGGCCCGACGGCCGGCCACGCGGGAGGCGATCCGCGCCAGGTCGCCGACCCCGCGCAAACGATCCCGCAGCTCACCGAGGAACGCGCCCCGGGCATAGAGGGAGGCCACCGCGTCTTGCCGCTCCTCGATCGCGCCGACATCGGCGAGGGGGTGGGCCAACCAGAAGGCGAGGGTCCGTCGCCCTGGGGCGGTCGTGGTCTCGTCCCACGTTTCGAGCAACGTCGGTCCGGTCGGGTCATCCGGATTCATCGGGCGACGGACCTCGAGGTGCCGGAGCGTCTTCGCGTCCAGCACGAGTCCGCATTTGCCGGTACCCTCGGCGATCAACTGCAGGTGCGGCAAGAGCCGGGGCTGCGTCGAGCGAAGATAGGTCGCGAGCCGGAGGTCGGCCTCGCGGAGGGGGTTTCCAGAGACGAACGAGGTGGCCAGCCGTCCGGGCAGCTCGTCCGGCCGGAGCGGGGCGGGCGCGGCGTCGACGCGGGCGGACGGAAAATCCCGGACTAGGACCCGAGCCAGGGTCGGGACCTCGTCCGCGGCGGCCCACAGGATCTCGCGGGGTTGGAACGGAGCCAGGGCGGCCGAGAGCGCGTCGGGGCCGGGCTCCTCCGCCGATCCATGGTACCACTCGCCCGTGGTGATGTCGACCGCAGCGTACTCCCCGGGCGACCCCGGGACGTCGCGGACGACCGCGAGGAAACTGTGGTCGGGGCCCCCGAGGATCCGGTCCTCGACGACCGTCCCGGGGGTGACCACTCGAGTCACCTCACGACGGACCAGTCCCTTGGCCTGGCGCGGGTCTTCGACCTGGTCGCACAGGGCGACCCGGAACCCCTTGCGGACCAACCGACCCAGATACGTCTCGACCGCGTGGTGCGGCACGCCGGCCATCGGGGTTCGGACGCCGTGGGCATCGGCCCCCCGCGCCGTGAGCACGACGTCGACGGCCCGGGCGAGGACCTTCGCGTCCTCCCCAAACGTCTCGTAGAAATCGCCGACGCGGAACAGGACGAGGTGGCCGGGATATCGGGCCTTGACGCCCTCGTACTGATCCAGTAGAGGAGTGGAGGCCGCCGGCCCGGACATCGCTGACCCAGCGAGCGGACCGCGGCTTATAATCGGGACGAAGGGTTCTCGAAACGGCAGGGCTGGAACAATGCCGTCGACCCTCCGGACGAAGCCGAGCCCGATGTACCGGGACCTCGCGGTCTACTACGACCGGATCTACAGCCGACACGCGTATCGACGGGAAGCCCAGGAGGTCGTCCGGCTCGTCCGACGGTACGGCCGTTCGGGCGGTCGTTCCTGGCTGGACGTAGCGTGTGGCACGGGGCGTCACCTCGAACTGCTTCGCCACCGGTTCGACGTCGTGGGCCTGGACCTGAGCCGGCCGATGCTCCGGCTCGCGCGGCGACGTTTGCCGGGCATCCGGTTGGTGTCGGGCGACATGCGCTCCTTTCGACTCGGACGCCGTTTCGACGTCGTCACCTGTCTGTTCAGCGCGATCGGATACTTGCGCACCGAAGCGGACTTGCGGCGCGCCTTCCGAACCTTCGCCGATCACCTCCGTCCGGGCGGCGTGGTCGTGATCTCGCCGTGGGTCGCCCCGGACCAGTTTCGTCCCGGACACCACGCGGTCGATGTCTACCAGGATGACCTCGTCAAAATTGTCCGGGCCTCGTCGACCCGCCGCCAGGGCGACCTCTCGCTCCTGACGTTCGACTACCTCATCGCGGACGGTCCGGGCCCGTTCCGGCATGTTCGGGAAGTCGAGACGCTCCGTCTCACCGCTCCCCGACGACTGGCGGAGTTGCTCGGCGACGCGGGATTGCGCACCATCTGGCGACCGCCGTCGCGCGGGGTCGGGCGACACCGAGGATGGCTGATCGGCGTCGCGCCGGGAAACGCTGAGGGGGAGATTTGAACTCCCGTGGCGAGAACGCCACCAGCTTTCAAGGCTGGCGCCTTGCCGGACTAGGCTACCCCAGCGCACCGGGCGAGCGGGGCCGCGGGGAATAAACCCTCGGATGGTCCGCGGGCGCCGGGGAGTGCAGGTGCCGGGAGATCCGCGACGGCCCGGACCGGACCGTCGATTCGAACCCGGGTGGTCAGCTTGGAGGGCTGACATCCTAGCCACTAGATTACACCTGCACGGGACGCCCGCGGACGGCGGCGCCGACCGGGCTCCTCCGTCTAATGCTTTGCCGTGGTGCCGTGGCCGGACGGAGGCGAGAGGTCGACCAGGGCCACCCGCTCGAGAACCAGGCCTTCCCACAGGGACTCGGGCACCGTGGCCCGCTCGACGTCGGTGACCCCCAGCCGCTCGAGCGTCGCCCGGTCGACGGGACGCGGGTACGCGGTCGGGTCGACCTCCAGGCCGAAGCGCCCCACCAGCTCGTCGGGGTCGAGCGGACGCTCGGCGACGACGACGAACTGCTGGGTCGTGTCCGAGACGCCCACCCGGGCGAGCGCCCGGGGCAGCTGGTCCTCGCCGGCAACGTAGAGGGCGAATTCGGCCCCGCGCTCGCGCAGGCGGCTTTCACCTCGCCCCCGCGACCGCCCCAGATGAGCCCAGGCCGAGAGGAGGTGACGCTCGCCGGCGACCGCCCCGGCGTCGAGCAACGCGACCAGCGCTTCCGAGGACTTGCCGAGCTCGCGCAGGGTGCGGACCAGGTCCGCCGTGGACGGCCGTGCCGGCTCCGGTCGCCGCGCCCCGACCGCGCGCAGTGTCCGCTCTTCGGGTGCCGGAAGGGGCATGGGGTCTCACTCCCGCAGGAAGGCGAGGAACTCGTCCCGCGTGCGCGGCTGCAGCGTGTAGTTCTCCTTCCGCTCTCGACCGATCGTCGAGGTCGGCGTAATGCCGTAATCGTGCCCGGGCAGGACGACCAGCGCGTCGTCCAGCTGGAGGACCCGCTGGAATAGACTGTCGTACATCTCGGAGGGGTCTCCGCCCGGTAGGTCGGTGCGACCGCACTCGCCGACGAACAGCGTGTCGCCCGTGGCGACGTTGCCTTCGAAGAGGTAGAGGACGCTGTCCTTCGTGTGGCCCGGAGTGTGGACGACCTGGAACGCGAGCGGTCCGACCGTGAAGCGGTCCCCGTCCACCACCGAGACATCCTGCCCGATCGGGGCGACCCGGTGGGCGACGACCTTGGCTCCGGTCCGAGACTGGACGTCGCCGTTCCCCGCGATGTGGTCGGCGTGACTGTGGGTGTTCAGGATGTAGCGCACCTTCACCCGTCGCGCGTCGATCGCCTCGAGGACGGGGTCGATCCCGTACGACGGGTCGATCACCACGCCCTCTCCGCCCTCCTCGTTGGCGACGAGGTAGGTGAAGTTGAGCGCGGGGCCGATGCGGTACTGGTCCAAGAGCACGTCCGCTCGAGCGGGGGTCCGTATTTTACGGTGGAGGCGCGGCTAGCGGGCGGACGGTCCGGTGAGGGCCCGTCGGCCCGTCACGGCGTCCAGGACCACCCGTCCCTGCGCGCCTTCCGCGTACCAGTGCGGGAGATAGATGAGTTGCATCGGACCCACCCGCACGTCGTCGACGGCCGGCGGGACCCGTCGGGTCTCGATGACCAGCGCGCCGTCATGCTGCTCGGTGTGGTCGACATGGACCGTATGGTGGCGGCGGATCGCGTCCAGCGCCAGGCCGGCCGCCTGGTTCGGCGTGACCTCCGGGGCCACGTACTGGTACGGGACCTCCAGGTCGCCGACGAGTTCGCGGTCGCCCTCCTCCCAGACCTCCGCGGACCCTGCCACTCCATGGACGGCCACGATCCGGTCGAGAAGGCGCGGACTGCCTCCGTAGGCGGCGGCCGGCCGCACGCGGTACGGTGCGACGTAGAATGGGATCAGCCGGAGGACGAACCGCGGGCCCTCGGCTCCGATCAGCAGCTCCGCTTCGGTCCGGCCGACCCGCGGGCGCACGATCCGGCGGCCCTCGGGCAGCACCGAGAACGGCGCGTCGAGCGTGAGTCCGCGGTCCGCGCCGGCTTCGGTCGACTCCGGCGTGGGCAGGAGGAGCTCGCCGAGGGCCGGCCCGAGCGTCGAGGGATCGAGCACTTCCATGCCCCGCTCGGCGGCCAAGGCGCGCGCGACCGGGCCGGGGTCGTCGTCGTACAGCAGGGTCCGGTGCACCGCGTCCGGAGCGAAGTGGCCCTCCAATTCTCCGGGAGATCGAGCCGCGGAGACCAGGACGACCGCGCGGCGGTCGCGGAGCCGGGTCGCGACCGTGGCGTCCCCGCGGACCTGGATGCGGTAGCCGGCCGCCGTCAGGAGGCGGACCAGCAACGGGGCCGGAGGGGCCGTCGGGCTCACGGTCGTTGCGACGCGGGCCCCACCATAAGTCGGTTCCGTTCGTGAGGCCGGCCGCGCGGTCGTACCGGCGGTGGCGGGCGCGTGCGGGCGCATCTTTTTAGGTGGCCAACGGGTGAATCGCCCGCCGATGGGAGAGGCCGTCACCCTGCGGGTCGCCGAAGCGTTCCAGCAGGACATCGGTCTGGGCTCGGCCCGCCTGGACGTTCAGACCCGACAGCGGCTCAAGGTCGGCCTCGGCGACGTGGTCGAAGTCCGGGGCCGCAAGGCGACGCCCGCCGTGGTCAGCCGGGCCCAACCCGACGACGAAGGCAAGGGGCTGGTCCGCATCGAGGCGGTCGTTCGACGGAACGCCGGTGTCAGCATCGGCGACCGGGTCACGGTCCAGCGCGTGGACTGCCCGAACGCCGACTCCGTCACGATCGCGCCGATCTACGCCGGCTCGGCCCGCATGGACCTGGGTCCCGGCCTCGAGAGTTTCGTCTCGAAGGCGCTGGCCCGCCGACCGTTCGTCCGGGGCGACGTATTCGTCATTCCGGGCGTCTTCCTGATGGGGGGCTCGCTGCCGTTCATGGTCGTCGCCACCCAGCCGAAGGGGTTCGTCCAGGTCGCCCCCTCGACGATGATCACGATCAAGGAGGAGACGGTCAGCGAGACCGAGGTCGCGGCCCCCCGGATCTCGTACGAGGACATCGGGGGACTCAAGGAAAAGCTCGGGCGGGTCCGCGAGATGATCGAGCTCCCGCTCAAGCATCCCGAGCT
>JASHSU010000096.1 GCA_030038605.1 Thermoplasmata archaeon
GCCGCCGCCATCGCGGTCATCGTCTTCGGGCTCGTCTCCGTCCTCATCTTCGTGCCGATCCCCGGCACGGGACAGACGACGGTCCCCGGGGCGGTGCTCTGGTTCTCCCCGTTACTGGCGCTCGGCGTTTTCGCCGCCGGTAGTCGTCGGGTACCCTCGCTCGCCCGACTGGGCCCCCTCACGCTCTCGTGGGTCGGCGCGATCGGACTCTCGGGCGGAGCGATGCTGGCGCTCGCCGCCGTCGCGGGGACCAGTCCTCGGTACGCGGCCGCCGCGAGTTTGGCCGCGACGATCTCGCCGTCCCGCCACGTCGAGTACCTGCTGATCCCGATCGGACTCTTGTTCGCCATCGGGATCGCCCGATTCGTCGCCCGGCTCGAGGACGCCCACGGCCGACGCGCGGCCGTCGCCGCGTCGCTCGGCATCGTCGTCCTCCTGGCCGCGAACGCAGCCATCGTCTATCCGCCGCCCCAGAACTTCGGCGGGTTCCAGGAGGGGCTCACGCACGCCGACGCCGCGCTCTGGATGTGGGTCGGGATCGCGATACCGTCATCGTGGACCGTCGCCTCCGACCATCGTCTGAGCTCGATGGTCTTCGGCTTCGATGGAAATCCCGCGACGTGGGTCACGACACCGGCCCTGTTCAACGGCCAATCGCCGTCGATCGCCGCGGCGCAGGAATTGCAAAGCGTCGGCACGCCCAATCCGGCCGACCCGCATCCGATCGACCTGGTCGCGGTGGACTCGGTGATGTACACCGGCGTGGCGCTCAACCCATCGCAGGCGGCGATCCCGCTGAGCGCGTCGGCGATCGCCTGGTTCCAGGGCGTCCCCTTCGTCCCGCTCTACGAGGACGGATCGAACGTGGTCTACCTCGTCGATGCGCCGCTGATCCCCGCCGCCTTGTAATCCGTCCGGGATCCGTCGCGGTGCCACCGCTCGATCGGGATGGACGAGGCGGCGGCGAGCGCGCTCAACGCCCGGTCGGCCCACGCGAGCTTGGCCAACTTCCGGGCGCGGGCCTCGGGCTCGACCTCGTCCGTCCGGTCGAACTCGAACCCCCAGAGCAGCAGCCGGGACGCGCCCGCGGCCTCGGCGAGGTAGGCGGCCCGATCGCCGTCGGTGAACCCGCCGGGGTCGATGAGGCCCTCGCCGGGCGGTCCCGCCCACGAGCCGACTAGTTCCCCCGGAAACTCGGGCACCCACTCCTCGAGCAGGGGGACGTTGTCGCCGTGCGCGTGGACCACCACCAGCGCGCCCCGGCGGTTGGCGGTGACCTCGGAGGGGACCGGTCCGTCCAGGTCGGTGGCGACGACGTCGGGGACCAGACCCGCGTCCAGGCACGTCGCGGTCGCCCCGTCCGCCGCCACGAGGGCGGCGGGCTCCGCTGAGAAGGGGCGTCGCCAGAGCGGTGGGGGTCCGGCGCCGGGCGCCAGCCCGACGACCACGACGGCGCGTCCCCGCAACCGCCGGCCGAGACGCTCGAGCGGTTGCGCCCGAGCCGCCTCGGGCAGCAACGCCCGGAGCCGAGCGGCGGCCCGCTCCTCGGGCGGCCAGGAGAATCCGAACTCACGACGGATCGCGTCGTAGAGAGGCGACCACCGCTCGTACTGCACGGCGACTGCTCACCCGCCGAGAGTGCTTTATAATGAAACCCCTGCTCCGGCGGCCGGGTACCCCCTTTGATGCGACCACTGGCCCAGGAGATTCTCTCCCATCTTCCCGGCGACGCGAAGCGCGCGCCCGAGCCGACCCCTCCACCGTCCAATGACGACTCCGAGTTGGAGGCGGTGCTCGCCTCCCTCAAGACGAACATCAAGGTCGTCGGGTGCGGGGGCGGCGGTTGCAACACGATCAACCGGCTCGCCGAGGAAGGGCTCGCGGGCGCGGACATGGTCGCGTGCAACACCGACGCGCAGCACTTGCTCGCGATCCACGCGCCGAAGAAGATCCTGCTCGGCCGGCGCCTGACGCGCGGTCTCGGCGCGGGCGCCCTCCCTCAGGTGGGCGAGCAAGCCGCCCACGAGGCCGAGGACGAGATCAAGAAGGCCCTCGCCGGCTCGGACATGGTGTTCATCACGCTCGGTCTGGGCGGGGGCACGGGGACCGGTTCGGCCTCCGTTGTCGCGCAGGCCGCGAAGGATGCGAACGGGGGCCAACCCCTGACGATCGCGGTGTGCACCCTCCCGTTCGCCTCGGAGGGCCTGGTCCGCGCGGAGAATGCCATGTGGGGCCTCGAGCGGCTCCGCTCCGTCATCGACACCGTCATCACCATCCCGAACGACCGGCTGCTCGAGCTGGTCCCTCGCCTGCCGATCCAGACCGCCTTCAAGGTCGCCGACTCGGTGCTCGCCCGGGCGATCCGCGGCATCACCGAGATCATCACCCGCCCCGGCCTCGTCAACCTGGACTTCAACGACCTCCGCACGATCATGAAGGGTGGCGGCGTCGCGCTCATCGGCATCGGGGAATCGGAGAGCGAGAACCGGGCCGAGGACGCCGTCCTCGAGGCGATCCACTCGCCCCTTCTCCACGTCGATATCGCTGGGGCGACCGGGGCGCTCATCAACGTCACCGGTGGACCCGACATGACCGTCAGTGAGGCACAGAAGGCGGCCGAGGTCGTCCAGAAAGCGATCTCTCCGTCAGCCCGGATCATCTGGGGTGCCGCCGTCGACCCGACCATGCAGAGCACGATCCGCGTCATGCTGGTCGTGACCGGCGTCAAGTCGCCCCAGATCTTCGGCGGCGCCGTCGGGGGCCCGGGGAAGGACGGCGGACGGCCGGGCGCACGCTCGGACGAGCTCGAGCACGTCCGCTGAAGCGGGTGCCCGAGGGCCCGACCTCCGCCGGGCCGTGACATACCCTTATCCTCCGCACCCTTCTCCGGGGCCGAGGAGGCAGGGGATGCCGAGGTCGGAGGACCATACCTTTAGATACCCCGAGAGGGTCGGCCGCCCGCCGGCATCGGGCCTCGGACCGGGTCTTGCACTCGGACCGGGCCGCGACGTCCCGCACTAGGTACAATGGCGTTCCTCGACCGCGCCCGCCGAGCTCAGGAGGAGTTCGACGGCCGGCTCCGCACGTTCGGTCACGGCCGGTACGGCCGGATCCTCCGGATGGCCCGACGGCCGACCTCCGAGGAGTACGTGAAGGTCCTCGAGGTGACGTGGCTCGGGGCCGTCCTGATCGGTTCCACGGGCTTCGCCCTGTACATTTTCTTCACGCAGGTGGGGCCCTGGCTCTGGTCCAGCGGTCTGTCGGGCTTGTAGGGCACGGCCATGTCCGGTAACGAAGACGAGATCGGTCTGCTGTCCGGCGCGCCCGCTCCGGCGCCGAAGCCGGCGGTCGCCACCCCGACGCCCGCGGCGTCCCACCCGGTCGTTGCCCCGTCCGGCCCGCCCAAGTTGGACAGCCGAACGTTCCTCTCCTTGCAGGCCGCCGATGACGCCGAGCGGACGCTGACCGCGGACAAGGTCACGACGCTCTCCGCTGTCCTCTCGAGCCGTGCGCCCGGACCCGCGGTCGTCAAGCTCACGATCCAGATCCGGTATACCTCCACGTATCCGGGCGAAGGGGCCGAGTGGCCCGTCCGGTGGACGCCTCCGGGAAAGAAGCAGGTCGCCGAGCTGTTCCCGCGGAAGGAGACCCACAACCTCACGCTGCAGCCCAACACGCCCGTGCCGCTCTCGTTCGAAGTGACGGCACCGGTCGGGGTCCGTTACGGGGACCGTGTCGAGGTCCGCCTGGCCGCGGAGCTCGATGACGGCGCGCCGGTCGAGCTGGTGATGGCGTGCGTCGCGCGTCAGGCCGTGCTCGCGATCAAGACGTCCCGCGGCTACGAACGTGAGGTCGCGGATACGCTGCTGGCCCGCGCGGAGGAGAAACCGGACGTCGTCTTCTCGCTCCTGGTGCCGAGCGCCCTCCGAGGCTACGTCTTCGCCGAGGGGATGAGCTTCGAAGGGGTCCGCGAGATGCTGAAGGGGATCCGGAAGGCGCGGGGCCTCGTCGAGGGCGAGACGACGCTCAAGGAGGTCGAGCCGCTCCTCGTGCCCAAGATCACGGTCGAAGGGTTCGTCGAGGGCGCGATCGTCGAGCTCATCTCGGGGCCGTTCAAGGGCGAGAAGGCCCGCGTCAAGAAGATCGACCAGGCCAAGGAAGAGATCACGGTGGAGCTCATCGAGGCGGTGGTGCCGATCCCGGTCACCGTCCGGGGCGATCACGTCCGCATGCTGGAGCGGGGAGGGTCGAAGAGTGGCAGTTGAAGTGAGCGTCCTCGTCGAAGGCGGTAAGGCGGCGGCCGGGGCGACCTTGGGCTCGGCGTTGGGCCCCCTCGGTGTCAACGTCGGTCAAGTCGTCGCGAAGATCAACGAAGAGACGAAGCAGTTCTCGGGCATGCGGGTACCGGTCATCATCCGGGTCGACCCGAACACCCGCGCCTTCACGCTGGTCGTGGGACGTCCGCCCGTGGCGGCGCTCCTGCTCAAAGAGGCGAAGAAGGAGAAAGGCTCGGGCAAGCCCAAGACCGAGACGGTCGGTGACGTCTCGCTCGCAGCGGTCCAGCGGATCGCCGAGGCGAAAGGCGACGACCTGCAGGGCCGGACGAAGGACGAGCAGGCCAACCAGGTCATCGGCACGTGCGTCTCGCTCGGTCTCACGGTCGACGGACGCGACCCCCGCGAGCTGCTGAAGGAGCGCGTCGCGGCCCGGGGCGCCCGATGATGGGACCGCCGGGCGGACCCCCGCCCGACCTGGCCAACGCCGAGATCGTCGACTACCAGACGATCGAGGGCGACGGGAAGGTCCGCTTGAAGCTCAAGGACGGCTCGGTCGTTGAGATCCGGCTCGAGATCATGAACATCCTGCGCGCGGGGAACGACCCGAACACGGGCCTGCCCGCCTACATCGTCCAGTCGGCGCCGCTCGTGCGCCTGGTCGAGTGCCCGAAGGAGCTGCGCAAGCCGCCCCTCCGACCCGGTGGCAAGTCCGACCCGAAGGCGATCCCCGGCTTCGGCTGACGACCCACCGCAACTCCTTTTACCGCCCCACCCCGTCGCAACCCGCCGTGGTCGACATCCAGGAGACTCCCGCCACGCCCCCCTTCGACGGGAAGGGCGACGAGCGGTTCGGCTACTGGGTCGCTGGCAGCGTCCTGGTCGCCCTGGGCTGGGGGCTCGGGGTCGTCGTCAACATCGCCCTGCACTGGGCAGCGCGCAGCGGTTCGTTCGTGCTCTGGACCGTCCACTTCGGCCCGACGTTCGGGGCGTACGCCTGGTCGGTGTTCGGCCTGGGCTTGGGCGCGGGCGCGGTCGGGGGCGCTCTCTGGCTGGTGGCCCTCGCGACCCCGAAGGGGCCGTTCGTGCTCCCCGGCGCCGACTACTGAATCCGTCGCGCGGTGGCGCCCGGGCGCGCGACCCGGCGCGACGGGGGGCTCCGCGCTTCCACCGGATTCTTGACGGCTTTCTGGGCTTGCGCGCAGTCCGCACACATCCGCTCGTCGGCGTCCAGGCAGCTCCGGCAGAACGTCCGGCCGCACACGGTGCAACCCAACGTCGCGGGAGCTCCGCACCGCGCGCACTGTCCGACGAACATGCGAGGTCACCCGAACGGGTCGGGTCCGTCGAGCAGCCCGCCCGCCTTTAAACCTTCGACGAACCCGCCGGCGTAGCGCGCCCGCGTCACGTACCGCGCGGCCCTCCGGGCGCGAGCGCTGCCCGACGGAAAGCTCACGCCGAAGCCGGCCGCGCGCAGCATCGGAACGTCGTTGTCCCCGTCTCCCAGGACGACCGCGTCCGCGACGGAGAGTCCGAGCGGAGCGAGGACCTGCGTCAGCGCTGGCAGCTTGCCCGCGCCGGCCTGCATGAGATGCGTCGCGAACCCGGTCGACTCGACCGTGAGGTCGGTGGAGCCCAGGACCCGACGGATCGCCGCGACGGACACGGACGGGTCAAGGGCGACCTCCGACTCGCGCCACCGGTCCGTGAACAGCCGGCGGACCGGTAGCCCGGCCCGGAGCAGACGCCGGTACGCCCCGAGCGCCACCCGCCGGTCGGCGAGCCGTCGGACGCGTTCCCGTCCGTCGGACCCTTTCCAGCACACGAGACCTCCGTTCTCGGCGACGATCGGGCCCGACAGGCCCAGCGAGCGGTGGAGGGCCAGCGCAATCGGCAGGACGTTCCCGGTCGCGAGCGCGACCGGCACGCCGCGCACTTCCACGCGGCGGACCGCGCGGACGGCGTCGGGGTCGAGCCGCCGCGAGGCATCGGTGAGCGTCCCGTCGACGTCCGTCACGACCAGTCGATAGGGCCCGCCGGCTCGTCGACGAGGACGAGAGCGCGTCAATGGGATCCGAGGACCGCTCACGGGACCGATTCCGCCCGGAGGCGGTCGATGGCCCGGCGGAGAGCGGCGGCGACCTCCTTGCCGTCCCGGCGGCCACGGACTTCCCGCATCAGATCGCCCATCAGCGCCGAGAACGCGCCCTCGCCCCGTTCGCGGACCATCGCGGCGTTTCCCCGCACCACGCGGTCGGCGAGGGGGTCCAGGTCATCGAGTGCAGCGCCGGTGAATCCGGCCTTCGCCACCGCCGCTTCGACGCTCGGTGCGCCGGTGAGAAGGTGGTGCAGCACGAGGGGGATCCCTTCTTTGCCATACCGACCGGACTCGGAGCCCTGAAGGACCGCGTCCAACTCGGCGAGGGAAACGGGTCGGCGGGGCGCCTCGCCCACCGAGCCCAGGGCGGCGGGGAGGTCCTGCGTCAAGAGTCGGGCGGCCAGGCTGGCGCCCCGTCCTCGCCGCACCAACTGGTCCAGCTCGTCGACGTCGCCGGAGGCGACCAGCTGCCGCGCGACCTCGTCGGCCAGGCCGTACTCCCGGACGAGACGAGCGCGCGTCGTGCCCGGTCGCTCGGGAAGGTGTCGTCGCAGATGCTCCAAGTGCTCGCTCGTGATCGGGACGGGCGGCACGTCCGTCTCGGGGTACATCCGGTCGCGCCCGGGCAACGGGCGCGAGAACCTCGTTCGGCCGTCCGGCAGCGGGTCCCGGGTCTCCCCCGGCACGCCGTCCAACGCGGCGGCCGCCCGCGCGGCCACCCGTTGGAGCGCGGCTTCGGCACGCTGTCGCGACCGGTCGACGACAAGGGCGAAGGCGTCCTCGGGGCCCAGCCCGAGCGCGGCGCGGACCGCCTCCACCGAACCGGCGGGTACGCCGTGGCCCGGTAGTTCGTCGGAGTGCAGCAGGCCCTTCAGTCCCGCCGAGCGGGCTTGGTCGGCGAGTTCGCGACCCAGCCGCTCGTCCGAGTCGTCGAAGGATCGGAGCAGGCCGGCGAATTTCGGGAGGGCCAGGGCGAGCACGACATGGCCCCGGTCGGCCGTGTGCGCGAGCGGCCCCGACGAGAGGTCGCCCACGGCGGCCGTCACGTCGCGGAAGGACGGGGTGGGCACAACGGCCGAGCGCTCGCGCAGCCGGTCCCGGACCTGGAGGAGGAGCTGCTGTCGGTGGACCTCGCGGTCGGCGTACTCGTGCATCAATCGGAGTTCCTGCACGCCTTTGATCTCGATGCGCCGGCCCCCGTCCGTGGAGACGTTCAGGTCCTCGCGTATGGTGCCGATCCCGCGACGCACCCGACCCGTGGCCCGCAGCAGCGCGCCGATCTCCTCGGCGACCTCGCGGGCTTCCCGACCGTTGGTGATCTCCGGGGCGGTGGCGATCTCGATGAGCGGGATGCCCAGCCGGTCGAGACGGTACGTGACCCCGTCGGCGGTCTCGCCGACCTTCCGGGCCGCGTCCTCCTCGAGACAGATCGTCTCGATGCCGTACCGCCGGCCCCCGGCTTCGATCGAGCCGCCGGTCGCGATCAGCGCCGTCCGCTGGAACCCGGACGTGTTGGATCCGTCCACGACGATCTTGCGCATGATCTCGACCTCGTCCACCGGGCGCGCGCCCAGCAGGAGCGCCATCGTGAGGGCGGTGTCGAGCGCGGGCCCCGAGAGCGGGTGGGGTGGCTCCTCGTCCATGTCCACGAGGCAGTCGGACGGCGTAGCCTCGTACTGGTAGACCAGGTGCCGGGACGCCTGCAGGGCCGCGGCCGCATCGACGGCCCGGTTCTCGCCCTGCGCCGCCCGGAGTCGGCGGGAGAATCGATGGAGAACCTCCTCGGTCAGCTCGGAAGGGCAGGCGCAGAACAGCTTGCCCGTAGCGAGCTGCTGGTGCACCTCGAGGCCGACCTTCACGGGGGTCCGCCCCCGGGGTGCCGTTCGAGGAACTCGCCGGCCCGCGGTGTGCGGAGGAGCGTCTTCACGTCGTCCGGACTGCTCGCGTGCCCCAGCGCCCAGACGAGTTTGGCGTAGGCCGTCTCGGGTAGCAGGTCGTCGAGGTAGACGACGCCGGCCGCCAGAAGCTCCCGGCCCGTGGCGTAGACGAACGGGTCGACGCGGCCCCCCAGGCACTGGGTCGTCATCGCGACCACGACGCCCCGGGTCGTCGCTTCTCGGATCCACGTGAAGTGGGCCGACGCCACATGGCCCAACCCGGTCCCTGCGAGGACGATCCCTCGTAGACCAGAAGCGAAGCGGGCGGCGGCCACCGGCGCGAGGCCGGGATAGAACCAGAGGAGGCCGGCGCGCGTATCGAGCGGCAGGTCGGCCCGGGCGGGTCCCGCGGCCGGCGGTCGGACCGGGCGCTCCAGATGCAGGTCAGCGTCATCCAACCACCCGAGGCGGGGTCCGTTGCGACTCTCGAACCCATCGCGCCGGCTGGCGTGCATCTTCCGCACCCAGTTGCCCCGGTGCACGGCGAACCGGCCGTCCGAGGGGCCGGCGTGCATCAGCACGACGACCTCCCCCACTCGCCCGTCCCGTGCCAGACGGACCGCCGCGTCAAGGTTGGAGGGCCCGTCCGACGAGGGGCGGTCGGGCGACCGCTGGGCGCCCACCAGGACCACAGGGCCCGGCAGGTTCACCAGCAGGAAACTCAGTGCGGCCGCGGTGTATCCCAGGGTGTCCGTCCCATGGGCGATGACGACGCCGTGGGCGCCTTCCTCGAAGGCGAGAACGACCTGGCGGGCCAGCTCCGCCCAGTCGTCCGGGTGGAACTCCTCGCTCAGACGGTCGAAGACCGGCACAATGCGCACCGGTCCGGTCCGCTGCAGCTCCGGATAGAACGCCAGCAGCTCGGCCTCGTCCGTGACCGGCCGAACCCCGCCGGTCTCGTAATCGACCCGGGAGGCGATCGTCCCCCCCGTCGTCAG
>JASHSU010000097.1 GCA_030038605.1 Thermoplasmata archaeon
GCGGTCGGGAATGCGCTGTACGACGCGGTCGGCGTGCGATTCACCGAGTTACCGATCACACCGGACAAGGTGCTCAAGGGGATCGACCAGCGACGGAAAGAAGCCCGTCCGTGGAAGGGGTCGTAGACGATGCACCTGGACCCGTTCGAGCTGCATCGGCCGTCGACCGTCGACGAGGTGGTCCGGCTGGCGGGCGATCTGGCGGGCCGGTTCGACTACCTCGCCGGCGGGACCGACCTGCTCCCGAACTACAAGATGCATCTCAACCTCCGGCCGCACCTGGTCGCGCTCGAGGATGTCGAGGAACTGCGCGGGCACAGCCTCGCCCGGTTCGGTGCCATGGCCCGCCTGAGCGACCTCGAGTCCGACCCCGCCGTCGCCGCCGCGTACCCACCGCTCGCGCGCGCGGTGCGCGAGGTCGCGACCCCGCTGGTGCGGGCGTCCGGTACCCTGGGCGGGAACCTGCTGGTCGAGACCCGGTGCTTCTTCTTCAACCAGTCGTTCTTCTGGCGCAGCAGCCTCGGCTTCTGCCTGAAAGCCGACGGCGACCGGTGCCACGTCGTGCCCCAGAAGGAGAAGTGCTACGCGACGTTCTCGGGTGACCTCGCCCCGGCCTTGATGGTCCTGGAGGCGGAGGTCGAAGTCGCGGGGCCGAACGGGCGCCGGCGACTGCCCCTGCCCGCGCTTTATGACCTAGAAGGGGACGGCATCCGCCGCACCCGGCTGGAGCCCGGCGAACTCCTTGTGGCCGTTCACCTGCCCGAGGCCGTCCGCGCCCGCCCCGGAACCTATCTCAAGCTGCGGGTCCGCCCCTCGTATGATTTTCCGGAACTCGGGGTCGCCGTCTCGGGCGAGGTGGTCGACGGCCGGGTCCGCTCACTGCGCCTGGCGGTGGGAGGCGCCGACCCGTACCCGCGTCGGTTCGACGCGCTCACCGACGCCCTCGTTGGGGAGAGCCTGAGCGACGACCGGGTGAATGCGCTGGCCCAGCAGGTCGAGAAGGCCGTGCGCCCGGTCCACAATACCTTCCTCCTGCCGGACTACCGCCGGCGCATGGTGTCGGTCTACGTCCGCCGGGCGGTCGCCGAACTCCGGGAGGGGACGGCCGCGTGACCGAGGCGCGGCGTCGCGCCCGGACCCCGACGTTCCGGCTCGTGCCGATCGAGGACCTCCGGGAACACGAGCAGATCGAGCCGCACCGCGTGGACGAACTGGTCGACGACATCCAGCGGACCAAGGTCGTGGCCGACCCGATCTGGGTCGCCGCGGGTTCGTGCGTCATCCTGAACGGCCATCACCGGGTCGCCGCCCTGCGTCGTTTGGGGGCCCGGAGGGTCCCGGCCTGGGTAATGGAGTACTACTCGCCCGACGTCAAGCTCGACCGGTGGGGCGAGGGCCCGCCGATCCCCAAGGAAGAGGTCGAGCGACGGGCGGCCGACGGCGAGTTGTTCCCACCGAAAACGACCCGGCACTCGGTCGTGGTCGGCCTGGACGAGCGGACGACGCCCCTGGGCGACCTGATGCCCTCCCCCACGGCGCGTCGGAAAAGTCAGCCCCGTGCGTCCCGTTCGCCGCGGGGCGCGGGTGCGTCCGAGGGCACATA
Organism: Thermoplasmata archaeon; assembly: GCA_030038605.1. Taxonomy (GTDB): domain Archaea; phylum Thermoplasmatota; class Thermoplasmata; order Lutacidiplasmatales; family UBA184; genus Lutacidiplasma. Next base: position 1,604 of record JASHSU010000097.1, read on the forward strand.
GGGCAAGGAGTACGTCCCTTCCGCGAACCGTCGCAGGGTGAGCGCGATCAGCGCGACCTCGACCGGCGCGAGGCGCGCCCGCAGCGTGTCGGGTGTGTCGTCCGGCACGACCGGGACGCGCTCCTGCGCCAACGGCGGGCCGCCGTCGACGTCGTCCGTCACGAGATGAACCGTCGCGCCGGTCGTCCGTTCGCGGGCCTCGAGGACCGCTTCCAGGACCCGGCGGCCGTACATCCCCGGTCCACCGTACCGCGGCAGGAGCGAGGGGTGCAGGTTGATCGCGCGGCCCTTCCAGTGACGGACCCACGCGGCGGGAAGGATGGAGAGAAAGCCGGCGAGCACCACGACCTCCACGGACCGGTCCTCCAGTTCCCGCGTGAGGCGGTCCGCCCAGGCGTCGGCCGGCCCTCCGTGCGTCGGTAGTACGAGGGTCGGGAGCCCGCGGACGCGCGCCCGTTCGATCGCCCGCGCGTGAGGCCGGTCGGAGACGACGAGCGCGATGTGCGCCGGCAGGTGGCCGCCCGCGGCCATCTCCGCGAGGGCGTCGAGCGTCGTGCCCTCACCCGAGGCGAGGACGGCGACCGTCAGCGTCCGCGCCATGGCCGGACGACCGGCGCGCCCCTCTTGAGGCTACCGAACGGGTCTAGAGCATTACGCGGAGGTTGAGCTTCTCGGTGAGCTCCTTGTACCGATTGCGGATCGTCACCTCGGTGACGCCCGCCACCTCGGCGACCTCGCGCTGGGTCCGCCGCTCGCCGCACTGGACGCTGGAAATGTAGATCGCCGCGGCGGCGACGCCCGTCGGACCGCGGCCGCTGGTCAGCTCGCGGTCGGTCGCCTGCTTCAGGATCTCGTTGGCGCGGGTCTGGATCTCGCCCTTGAGCTTCAACTCCGAGCAGAACCGCTGGATGTAGTCCTGCGGTCGCGTCGGCATGAGCTTGAGGTGGAGCTCGCGCGTCATAAACCGGTACGTGCGTCCGATCTCCTTCCGGCCGATGCGCGACTTGGATGCGATCTCGTCCAGGGTCCGGGGCACGTTGCACTGCCGGCAGCTGCCGTAGAGCGACGCGGCCACCACGCCCTCGATCGACCGACCCCGGATCAGGTTGCGACCGACCGCCTTCCGGTAGATCATCGCGGCCGTCTCCCGCACGTTCCGCGGCAGGGCCATGCCCGAAGCGATCCGGTCGAGTTCGGCCAGCGCGAACGCGAGATTCCGCTCGGTCGCATTCGAGACGCGGATGCGGCGCTGCCACTTCCGCAGCCGGTAGAGCTGCGCCCGGTTGCGGGTCGGGATCGACTTGCCGTACGGGTCCCGGTTCTTCCAGCCGATCTCGGTGGAGAGTCCTTTATCGTGGATGGTGAGGGTCGTCGGGGCGCCCGTCCGGGCGCGTTTTTCCCCCTGCTCGGCGTCGAACGCGCGCCAGTCCGGACCCTGGTCGATCATCGACTCCTCGAGCACGAGTCCGCACTCGTCGCAGACGATCTCCCCGCGCTCGTAATCACGGGTGAGGTGCGTCGAACCGCAGCTCGTGCAACGGGTCGGCACGACCAGGTCGTCCGGTCGCGCCGACGCAGCCTCCGGGGCGGGGGCCGCGGGCGGTTCGGGAGCGTTCGCCTTCGGAGACGCCGGTGCCTTCATTCATTCCACCCACAGAGTAGAGCCGATGACCCGTAGACCCTCGGCCGGGGTCAGCGTGCGGCGGGGCCGCACCGCGTAGTACGGACGCGCGACCGGGCCGAAGACCCGGACCACCACGCCGCGCACGTCGCCCCGTTCGTCGGCCACCCGAGAACGCTCGGGGACCACGTCGGGTCCGGGCGCGCGGACCGTCAGCGTTCCGGTCGGGGTGACGGCGAGCACCGTCCCCGCCGGACGCGGTGTTGCACGGGCGACTCCCCGCGACAAGTCATATAAACGACTTGCGATATGTATTAAAGGATTACGGTCGCTCGCGCAGACGCGCCCGGGGGCGGTTGGACGGGAGCGTCGGGTCGTCCAAACCGTCCGGCAGCGGAGGCAGCTCCGGAGCCACGTACGGGACCGGGAACGTCCGCCGCGACGAGCCCTTGTCGTCCTCGTCCGCGTCGTCCCCGACATCGTTGGCCGCCAGCGCCGGGCTCGGTGCGCTCGAGATCGGCGGGGGCATCGGCGGGTAGATCGAATGTTGCTCGGCCTCCGGAATGACGTCCTCGGGTCGGCGCTCGTCGGCTTCCGGCCGGAGCGGTCCGGGCGGAGCCTCGCTCGCCCGACGGTGCTCTCGGGTCAACCGGTCGACCTCGTGCCAGAGCGTCTCGATCTCTTCTTCGGGGGTCCCGTAGCGCCGGTCCTCGGCCAGCGCCGCCCGCACCTGCGACATCAAGCGCGCCGCGCTGCTCGCATCGCGGGCCTTCCCCTTGATCCGCTGAAGCCGTCGGGCCAGGTTGCGCGCCTCCAGGAGGATCTCCTCCTCCTCGTTCTCGGTGATGGGCGGCAGCGCCGGTGCCCTCGGAATGCGGGCGACCGCCTTCCGCGTCTCCACCAGACGCTGGGCCAGGGTCGGCAGGTTCTGGTCCTGGGCGGACTGGAGCAGCCGGGAGAACGACTTGGCCGCCTCGGTGACATCCTCCCCCCGGTCGCGCGCCTTGCGGATCGCGCCACCGAGCGTCTTCGCTTCCTGGAGGCAGAATTTGGGTACCGCGTCGTTCAGGACGGCGAGCGCCAGCGAGGCACTCGCGGCCGCCCGCTGGAGCGAGGTCGAACTGAGGCTCTCGGCCATCAGGCGCTTGCGCGGATTGCCGACGCGCGCGTCGAGGATCCCTAGGTCCACGCCGATCGTCCCGGCGATGGCGCGCAGGTCGTCCGCCCGGCGGAGCAACTCCTTGACCCAGGTCCAGTCTTCGGCTACGCGGGTGAGCAACAGCTCGCCCCGCTTCACGACCTGTTCGGCGGTCGCCGTGGCGCCGGTCGCGAGCGCCTGGTCGAAAGCGAGTTGGATCTGCGTGAGCGGGAACGGCAGCCCGTCCACTTCCAAGGGGCGGGCCCGGGCCACCAGGGTTTCCATCTTGCGCCGGAGCTCGGCCGTCCGGGCGGCGTCGGCCGGCATGCCTATTCCTTGACCCCCTCGGCCGCCAGCATCCGCATGAGTCGGGCCAAGGTCTGGTCGGCCTCGGTAAGCTCCCGGGTGCGCAGCAGCTCGGTCGCGGTCCGGATCTCGATCGCCGCCTCGCGGGCGGTCTCACTGTCCGGCGGGAGGGTGCGGACGCGCGCGGCCAGGGTGCGTGCCTTCTTCAACAGACGGTCGAGGGTCTCGGCTTCGGTCTCCCGAAGCCCCTCGGACGACGGGGACAGAGGAGCGGGCGTCGCCTGGTCGTCTTCGTGCTCGATCGTCTCGATCTGACGGCGGAGTTCGCGCACACTCTGGACCGCCTCGGGCAGGCGTCCCTTGCGGAGATGGCGTGACGCCTCGACGTGGAGTCGCCGGGCGACCGCGCTCGGGACATGCTCCTCCGGGAACCGGTCCAGCGTGACGGCATGGCGTTGCAGCTCCTCCTCGAGGGAGTTCGGGATCGCCTCGTGGAGCAGCATCAGGGTCTGGGCCGCCGCCTGGGCGACCTCGTCGAGGGATTCCTCGGTCAGGTTGGGGGCGTCCAGTCGGTCCCGGATCCCCTCGAGCTCGGCGCCGACCTCGCCCAGTGGCAGACCGAGCTCGGAGGCCTCGGACCGGAGGCCCTCGATCTGGGCCAGCAGCCCCTGGATGCCCTTCCAGTCGGACTCGAACTGGGCGACCTTCCGCTCCGCCTCGAGCAGCTGCCGGGCGACCTCGTCCGGGTGCCCTTGGCTCAACTCCTCCGCGACGGTCTTCCACGCCGGCCCGAGCGAGAAACGAACCCCCATCTGCTGCAGGGCTTCGCGGCGCTCGTTCGTCGAACGGATCCGCTGCTCGAGCAGTTCGTCGATGTCGCGCCCCATGCGGGCCTGCGCGCTGCGGAGCGTCTCGAGCGCCTCCCCTTCCCGGCCCTCGGCCTCGTGCAGCGCCGCCTGGCACAGCTCGCTCGTCGCATCGGGGAAGGTGCGCCCGAGCTCGTGGACGAGCGCCATCTTGGTCCGAAGGTCCCGGCTGATGCGCGCGGCCAGCTCGGCCTCCGCGCTCGGCGGGGTCGTCGGCCGGGTGGTCGCGACCGGATGGACCGGCTCGGTCGACCCCGAGACCGCCGACCCCTCGATGGAGCGGAGGCCCTCGATCGCCAGCGCGGTCGGAAAACCACAGACCGTGCAGTGAGCGCCGGTCGGTGAGATCGGTTGCTCGCAGATAGGACAGCTAGAAGGCACGAATCCTACCAGACCACCCTAGAGACGCGAGGCGCGGGCTTAAAGTCTATCGGGACCGCGACGGGTCGTCCAACCGTTCGTGCGATCGTCCGGTCCGAGTCGGTCCGGCCTCAGCCGCCGGAGAACGTCGGAACGACCGTCAGACGCATGCCCGCAGCCACGGGAAGGTCCAGCGGTACCGAGTGGCCGTCGACCAGGACGGAGGTTCCTTCCGGCGTCAGCCCGACGGAGCGAACGCATTCGCGGACCGTACTGTCCGGGGTGACCTCGACCGTGCGGCGGACCACCCGCGCTGCTCGCACGACCTCCACCTCGACCGACAGGGGAGGAGCGCTGAGGGGGAGAGTTTCCGCCGCCGGGGCTCGACCCCTGTCGGCCTTTGAACTCCCGCGATGCATACGCACCACCAGATCTCGAATCTGGCGCCTTGGCCGAGCTAGGCTACCTCAGCACCCGTCGTCGCCGAGCGTTCCCCGCTTATCTTGATTGTGCGTCTGTCGGAGTACTACGGACTCCTGAGGCGGACGCTGCGGCGGGGCACGGGCGCCGCGGGGGAGAGGGCCTCGGCGGGGCCGAGCGCGGCTTTGAGCCGGGTGATGGCTTCGAA
>JASHSU010000098.1 GCA_030038605.1 Thermoplasmata archaeon
TCCTGAACGTGACCGCCCGCGTCCCGAACGTGTCCCCGCGGCAGGGCGTGGTGCGGGTCGAGGCCACCGGGTTCGGGCCGTCCCCGTTCAACACGACGCTCAACCTATCGGCCTTCAGCTCCCCCGGCTGGACGACCGTGTCGTGGAACGTGACGATCATCAACCCGCTGCCGGAGTTCGAGGTCGAGTTCGACCTCCTGACCTCGAGGGTCGATGTGTCGGTCGCAGCCCTGACGGTGATTCCCCAGTCCTAGGTCGTGGTCCGTTCGTCGCCTACAGCAGCGAATCGGGCGGTCCCGCTATCTGGACCTCGACCGGGACGCAGTGGATCGAGTTGTTGCCAAGCCCGCGAAAGTTCCACTCGGCCTGTACGGGCTGGGAGTGGCCCAGCTCGTCCGTCGCCCGCGCTCGAATGATGTAGAAGCCGGGGTCGGGCAGGTCGCAGTGGAGCGACCAGTGGGTCCAGGCGTAGCGGGAGCGACCCCGTTCGAGGCGCGCCGAACGCCAGACCTCCCCCGCCCCCGTGGGCGGCGAGATGCTGACGTCGACCCGTTCGATGGCGGCCTCGCCGGACCAGGCCAGGCCCCGGAGGACGTGGGGCCCGGTGGCCAGGATCTGGCCTTCCCGCGGCCAGTGGATGAGCGACTTCACACGGATCACGCGGGCGGGTGCCTTCGGCTCCTCGGTCCGCTGGCCCTCGCGGATGTAGGCATAGGCTCGCGAGCGGAAGTATCCCTCGAACGGGCGGTCGACGACCTGCAGGTCGGTCAGCCACTTGACCGAGGCCATCCCGTAGTATCCGGGCACGACGGCCCGGACCGGGAAGCCGTGGCTCGGTGCCAGCGGCCGGCCGTTCATCTCGTCGACCAGGAGCGTGTCGGGATGGAGCGCCTTGTCGAGGTCGATGCTCATCTCGTAGCCGAGTTCACTCTCCTGGCCGGGCTCGTGACCCCGGTCGGCCCCCCCGAGCACGACCTCGACCGCCGTGCGCTGCACCCCGGCCTGGTCGAGGACGTGGCAGAGCGGGACGCCGCGCCACAGCCCCGTGCTGACCGCGCCGTGGCCCCAGAGGACCCCCTCCGGCTTCGGCCGCACGGTCGACCGGCTGTTCCCGGCGCACTCCATCGTGACGACGAGGTCCCGGTGGGGCAGGGCGCTGAACTCGTCGAAGTCGAGCACGACCTCCCGCTCGACCGTGCCTCGGACCTTGAGCCGCCACGCGTCCCGGGTGAGGTGGGGGACCGCGAAATGGCTCCGGATGAAGAATCGGTTCGTCGGGGTGACGTCGTCGGTGAGGGAGGACAGCGACGACTCTACGCACCGGGCGTCGGGCGTGGGCGCTCGGACCTCGAGCGGAAGGAAGCGGGGGTCGTCGGAGGGGCTGGTGGTCGACCGTCCCTTCTGTGATTCCATACTCGCGACCGCCGACCCGGTCGGCGTCGACCGCTGAGGGGTACCCCCAGTTAATCCCTTGGAAGCTCCGGCGGGTGTCGGGCGGGGTGGTTCGGGCCGAAGCCGGGCGTGAGGTACCGGCAGGAAAATGTCGGGCGCGACCGATTCCTCACCCTTCGGCACCCTTATCCCCCGCGCCCGGGCTGGACCGGCCGATGCCGCTCTTCGTGACCGAACACACGCACCCGGCCGACCGTTGCCCTGCCCGCAACCCCCAGATGGCTCAGGGCCTGCTCGCGATCATCCACAACGCGGGCTCGGCCGGTATCAAGATCCACGGGGATGCGGTCACCAGCCAGCAGCATCACCTCTACGTCATCGCCGAGGCCCCGAGCGAGGAGGCGGTCCGCACGTACTTCGCCCCGTTCGGTCAGATGGGCACCCTCACCGTCACCAAGGCCTCGCACTGCGAGGAAGTCGTCGCCCGCGGCGCCTGCTGAGCGTCGGTCGGTCGTCCCGGCTCCTCGGGTGGCCCGTAGCTTAGGACCCCTTCTTCCCGTCGCGGTGGGTCCGCCCGGGGAACGCTAAGTTGCCGGAGTCGCCGGTGGGCGGCAGGAACGTCGCATCCCGCAGCAACCGGGCCGCCGCCTCCCCGCGGGAGGTGAGCCGGTACCGGTCACCTTCATGGAGCGCGAGCCCCGCATCGACCAGCTTGCGCAGGTGAAACGACATCTTCGGTGAGTCGTCCAGGCCGGCGGCGGCCATCGCCTCGCCGAACGCCGCCGGGCCCTCGGCCAGGCGCAGCAGGGCCCTCCGACGGATCGGGTTGGCCAGGACTTCGAGCGTCGCGTGGGTTTCGTCGGCGGCCACAGCCCCACCGAGGGCCACCGCCGCGGCGGGGGGGACCCGCCGGGGGTTGAACCCGACCCGGAGCGGCCCGTGCCCCGTGAGGTCCTGTCGGAGCCGCTCGAGGACCGCGACGATGTCCTCGAGGCGGTGGTGCTCGAGCAGTCGCTCCGAACCGGCGATAACGACGGCAGCGTTCGGGTGGTCGGCGAGGAACGACTCGGCCCGCTCGGCCAGTCGGCTGGGATTGTCCGGGTCGAGGGGCTCGGGATGCAGATGCCGCTCGGGCTCGGGAGGAGGGTCGGCGAAGAGCAGGACCTCGTGCTGTCCGCTCGCGGCCAGGGTCCGCGCCTCGCGGACCGGGTCCCGGTACGCCTCGGGGGGCGACTCGAACTCCCGTTCCTGCGCGACCAGGTGCAGGGTCTCCCGGACCTGCTCGATGCGGAACGGCTTGCGCAGGTAGTCGAACGCTCCGAGCTTCATCGCCTCGAGCGCGGTCTCGACCGTCGCAAAGCCGGTGACCATGACCACCAGGGTGCGGGGCCAGCGCCGGCGGACCTCCCGAAGGAGCTCGAGGCCGCCCTGGCGCGGCATCTTGAGGTCGGAGAGGACCACGTCGACCTCGTCGTGCTCGAGGAAGTCGAGCGCCTTGACGACCGAGGGCTGGGCCTCGACCGTGTGACCGTCATCCCGGAGGATCTCGGCCAGCTCGTCGCGAAAGACCGCGTCGTCGTCCACGACCAAGATGCGCACGGGGCCCCCACGGGCGGGTCGTCACTTAGAGTTTCCCGGAGTTCCGGCCGTCGCTTCGTGCGCCGGCAGCGAGACGAGGAACGCCGCACCGGCGCCCGGCGCGTTGCGCGCGGTGATCGTCCCGTGATGTACCTGGACGATGCCGTGGCAGATCGCGAGACCCAATCCCGTGCCTTCCCCCTCCGGCTTGGTCGTGAAGAACGGCTCGAAGATGTGGGGTAAGGCTTCGACCGGGATCCCCGGTCCGCTATCGACGACTTCCACTTCCGCCCGACGCCCCTGGCGTCGGACAGAGATGCGGATCGTCCCGTTCCCGTGCATCGCCTCGTAGGCGTTGTTCAGGATGTTGGTCAGCACCTGCATCAACTGGCCCCGGTCGCCGAGGACGGGGACCGGTCCTCCCGGATAGACCTCCGTCACCTCGACGTCCGCGGACTGCTTGCCCCGCAGGAAAGCCACCGAATCGCGGGCGACGCCCACCAGGTCCAGTTCCGCCACCAGCGGCTCGGATCGGCGGGCGAAGTCGAGCAGACCCCGGACGATCCGCGCGGCCGCGTCGACCTGGTCGGAGATCGTGTCCAATCTCGACCGGACCCACGGGTCGGTCGTTCTCCGACGCACGCTTTCGGCGATGAGCATCACGTTGGCCAGCGGGGTGTTGATCTCGTGGGCTACCCCCGCGGCCAACTGTCCCACCGACGCCAGCTTGTCGGCATGGGCCGCCCGAAGCTCCCAGCTGCGCTGCTCGGACAGGTCAACGGCGACCCCCAAGTAGTGGGTCACTTCCCCACCCAGCGTACGGATGGAGGTGATCGTCAGCAGGATGGGCCGTTCCCGACCGGCCCGGTCCCGGTTGGTGATCTCCCCCGACCAGTAGCCCCGCTGGGGGTCCTTCAGGTCCGCCCACATCCGGTCGTAGACGTCGCCGGCGGTGTGCCGGCTCCGGACCAGGTTGGGCCGGCGACCCACGGCCTCGTCCCGAGAGTAGCCATAGATCTGTTCGTACGCCGGGTTGACGTCGACCATCACGCCCCGGGCGTCCGTCAGCTGCATCGCGTTGGTCGAACCACGGAAGGCCTGGTAGAACAGCTCGGCGCGGCGCTGTCCCTCGACGCGCTCGGTGACGTCCTGGACCATCAGGACGACCTCCGCCGAGCCTCCTTCGGCCGGTGTCAGCGGGAACACATCCACGTCGAGATACACGGGCCCGGACTGGTGCCGGTACAGTGCGCGTACCGACCGGAACGAGGCGGTGGCGCCGTGACGGAGCGCGGCGTCCACCGCCGTCCCCACCGCGGTCGACCACGTCCCCTGGTCCTCGAGGATCTGATGGAAGTTGGTGCCGACGATGCCCGGGTCGCGACCGGTCGTCTCGAAGTAGGCCGGATTCGCCCACGCGATTGTGCCGCGGCCGTCGATGACCGCCACACCGACCGGGAGGCGGGCGAACAGCTCCGCGAGGCGGTCCGGGGAGGAAGCGTTCGAGGGCGTCACCGGTGCGGTGCGGCCAGCCGGTGTCGCCTCAAGGCGCTGTTGGGCGCCGTCTCCCCCGGGCGCCTCAGGTCAACTCCCGCTGACCTGTCGATTATAGTCGCGTCCCTGGCTCGCACGGCGCATGGACCCGCCGCGCGTGCTCGTGGTCGGCGAGACGCCGAGCCTGGGCCGCTCGATCGCCGACCTGCTCGACGCGGGCGGGGTCTCGGCGGAGTACGTGCTGGATGTCGAGGCGATCCAGCCGTTGTCGGAGCTGAGTCGTCGGTTCCGCGTCCTCGTCGCCGCGTCGAACAGTCCGTACTGCACCACCGGCCGCCGCTGGCTCCGCGGCGAGATGCCGGGGGTCGACCTGGTCGTAGTGGGATCCCGCGACCCTCAGGTGGAGGACAGCACCGGCCTCCATCGCGTAGGCCTGCCCCTGATCCCCGAGGACTTCCTCCGGTTACTCCGGACCCTCTCCTCGAGCGACCGCAACGCGACGCACCGGTCCGGCGCTCGGGATGACCCCGAGCGACGCAGGGACTAAGCCCGAATTTGCGGTCGGCTCACGAGAGGGGCCCGCCCGGGACCGCGTTCCTGCGGCGCGCGGCTGACGTCGATCGTCACATGAGATACGCCACCCCGCGTGGTCATCGAACAGGGAAATCCGGCGCCGACGAACACGTCGATCATCGGCCGGTTCTCGGGAAATGTGATGGCGTCGAAGCGCAGGATTCCTGCGGAGCGTGCGACCCGGGCCAGGTAGGAGAGCAGCAGGGTCGCCGCGCCCTGCCCGTGTCGGTCGTCGGCGATCAGAAAGGCAACCTCGGCCCGGCTCGGGTCGAGGCGATAGCGAACGTACTCGCCGTGCCCGATGACCGAGGGCGGGTCATCCTCGATCGTTTCCATCAGGAGCGAGAGGCGGCCGGTGCGGCCCGCGGGGGCGAGGATCTCGCTCACGGCCAGCTCCGGTCGAACCGCGGCCATGAACCGCAGGTCGAGCGACGACCTCGAGACATGCCCGAGGAACTCCCGAACCCGGTCTCGGTCGGTATCGAGGGCCGGGCGTATGCATACGGGGGTCCCGTCCCGCAGGCGAGCGAGCACCGTCTCGAGATCCGGCTCGGGTGAGGCGAGCGCCATCAAATTCCCGGAGCCTTCGAGGTCCGGACGGTAGAAAGAGCCGGGGTCAAGAACGATTCACGCCCGCCGGCCGGTCCTTCGACTCGGAGGGTTGCGGTCTCCACTCGGGCCAAACTCTTACCCACCCGACCGGAAGTACCGAAGCCCGCCATGACCCCCTCGGCACGTATGGGCCGGGGGACCGCGCGTCGTTCCGGGGTGCTGCTCGCCCTGGGGGGGAACGCGATCCAACCGGCCCACGACCGCGGTACCTGGGCGGAGGCCGTCCGCCAGATGCGGGCGACGGCGCGGGCGCTCCTGCCCGTTGTCCGACGTACCCGTGTCCTCGTGGTCACT
>JASHSU010000099.1 GCA_030038605.1 Thermoplasmata archaeon
CTTTCGATCCATTCGCCGCAGTAGAGCATCCGGCGCAGGTCGCGGAGAGGACCGTCGACCCGCATCCCCAGCGCCCGTTCGATGGCATGGCAGGCGCTCATCTGGTAGGCGACCGGGCAGATCCCGCAGATGCGGGCCGTGATGTCCGGTGCCTCGCCATACGCCCGGCCGCGGAGGAACGCCTCGAAGAAGCGCGGCGGCTCGAAGATGCGCAGCTCGACGTCCTCCACCGTCCGGTCGCGGATCCGCACGTGCAGGGCGCCTTCCCCCTCCACCCGCGCGATGTAGTCCACGGCGATGGTCCGCTCGCTCACGGCGTCGCCTCTTTCCCGGCCGCGTCGGCAGCGGCCCGGAACGCCGGGGCCATCGCATTGAACGTCCGGTACACCCGGCGCACCTGGTCCGGCGCCATGCCGAGCAGCGTCAACCGTTCGGAGAGCGCCGGGGTGTTCGGCGTGTCCTGGGGTCCGAAGCAGCCGTAGCAGCCCCGGTGGAACCCGGGACAGAGCGCGCCACAGCCGGTCTGGGTCACCGGGCCCAAGCACGGCGTGCCGTGAGCGACCATCACGCAGACGTGGCCGCGCCGCTTGCACTCGACGCAGACGCTCTCGGTCGGCACGTTCGGCGTGCGATTACCCAGGAACGCCGAGAGGACCTCCAGCAGTTGGCCCTTGTCGATCGGACACCCGCGCAGTTCGAAGTCGACCGGCACGTGGTCCTTGATCGGCGTCGAGGTCGCGAGGGTCCGGATGTACTCCGGATGGGCATAGACCACGCGCCGGAACTCGTCGACGTCGGCGAAGTTCCGCAGCGCCTGAATGCCGCCGGCGGTCGCGCACGCTCCGATCGTGATGAGGACCCGGGACTGGGCGCGGATCTCGGCGATCCGTTCCAGGTCGTGGGGGGTCGTCACCGACCCCTCGACCAGCGCCACGTCGTACGGCCCGGCCCGAACCGCACTCGACGCTTCCCGGAAGTCGGCGATCTCCACCCGGTCGGTCACGGCGAGCAGCTCGTCCTCGCAGTCGAGCAGGGTCAGTTGACAGCCGTCGCACGACGCGAACTTGAACACCCCGAGCTTCGGTTGGCCCGCGACCGTCATGGGCGTCAGAGCTCCCGGACCGTGAGGTACCGGCGGACGTCCGAGTACCGGAACACCGGCCCGTCCCGGCAGACGAACTCCGGACCCAGCTGGCAGTGGCCGCACAGGCCGATGGCGCACTTCATGTTCCGTTCGAGCGAGACGTAGACCTGGTCCTCCGTCATCCCCTTCGCGACCAGCGCCTGGACGGTGAACTTCAGCATGACCTCCGGACCGCAGAGGAAGGCGACCGTGTTCGCGGGGTCGACCCGCAGGTCGGGCACCCGGGCCGTGACCAGACCAACGTCGCCGTACCAGGAGCGGTCCGCCGCGTCCACGGTCGTCTGGAATCGCAGGTCGGTCCGGGCGCGCCACTCCTGGACCTGCCGGTAAAAGACCAGGTCCTTGGGCGTCCGCGCGCCGTAGATCACCTCGATGCGGCCGAACTTGCCGCGGTCGGCCAGCATCGTGTAGAGCGCCGGGCGTAGCGGCGGCAGGCCAAGACCGCCGGCCACCAGCACCACGTCCTTGCCTTCGGCCGCCGCGAGGGGCCACGCCGAGCCGTAGGGTCCCCGGACTCCGACGATCGTTCCGGGCCCAGCCGCGGCCAGGGCCCCGGAGACCTTGCCGGCCGTACGGACCGTGTGGACGAGGGAGCCCGGTGCCGCCGGGTCGCCGGAGATCGAGATTGCCGCCTCGCCGACGCCGAAGGCGTAGAGCATGTTGAACTGGCCGGGGGCGAACGGGAACTCCGGCGCGTCGCGCGCCGGAGTGAGGACCAGCGTGACCGTGTCGGACGTCTCCGCGGTCCGTTGCGCGACCCGGAACGGCACGGGGGCCCACGGGCTGGGCATCTCCTCGGCAGCCGGAGGCAGCGACCTAGCGGCCATGGAGGTCCATCAGTTGCAGGCGGGTGTGGTCCAGGCGTTGCGCGACCACGGGGAGGAGGCGGAGGAGGAAGGCATACCCGTCGTCGGGATGCGCGTCCAGCGCGGCCCGGAGCGGTCCGGCCGGGAGTTCCAGCGTCCGGGTCCGCTTCACGGCCCGCGCATCGAGCCACCACTCCGGTGGGGGGACGAGCCACGACCAGCCCAGCACGTCGCCTCCGCCGAGCGTCTGGATGGTCACGGAAGGCCGGTCGGGCAGGACGATCTCGAGGGCGACCTTACCTTCGTAGATGAGGACGAATCGGTCGGCGATGTCCCCCTCGCGGACGAGCGTGTCGCCGAAGGCGTAGGAGCGTTCGACGGCCAGGGGTTCGAGACGATCCGCCAGGCCGGAGGGGGCCCCGACGAAGAAGCGATGCTCCGCAAGCCGCAGGGCGCCGGGCGTGGGGGCGGCGGTCATGGCGTCGTCCCCTTCGATGCGCTCGGAACGGTCGGGCGTGCGGGCTCGCGGAGCGCCGCGGCCTCCTCGGTCACGTCGATGCCGACCGGACACCAGGTGATGCACCGGCCGCAGCCGACGCAGCCGGATTCACCGAATTGGTCGTGCCAGGTCCCGAACTTGTGCGTGAGCCATTGGCGGTACCGGGACTGGGTCGACTGCCGTACGCTGGTCCCGTGCACCGCGCTGAACTGGCTATTGAAGCAGGAGTCCCATCGTCGCCACCGTTCGACCTTCTCTCCGGACAGGTCCGGTACCTCCTCGGTCGACTGGCAGAAACACGTCGGGCAGGCCATCGTGCAGTTCGTGCAGGCAAGGCAACGGCGGGCGACGATCGCCCAACGTGGGTGGTCCGGCTGGTTCACCAGCACGTCGCGGATCCCGGTCGTCGTGAGGGAGCGGCCCATGCTCGCCGCGGCGGAGGCGACGCGGTCGGCCGCCGCACCCTCCTCGACGGGCGAGGCGGGACGCAGGGGGACGTCCGTCAGGACCCGGGCTCCACGGTCCGAACCGACGTGGAGGAGGAAGTAGTGCCGGTCCCCTTCGAGCACCTCGGTGAGGGCGAGGTCGACCTCGTCGTGGACCGCAGGTCCGGTGCCCATCGAGACGCAGAAGCAGGTCCGACCCGCCTGACCGCACTCGACCGCGACCCGGAGCACCGAACGACGACGACGGGCGTAGGTCGGGTCACCCGCGAGACCGAACACCCGGTCCTGGACGCGGATCGCCGCCAGCTCGCAGGCGCGCACGCCCAGGAACGCCAGCGGCGTCGCGTCGTCCGGTTCCGGACGCACCTCGAACGAGCCGTCGGTCGTCGTCGCGGTCCACAGCCGCTCGTGGGCCGGGAACAGGTACTTCTTCCAGCTGTGCGGGCCGACGTTGTACCCGAACAGCGCCTCGTCCGACCGGCGCTCGAGGCGGTACTGGCCGGCCTCCTGCCGGTCGGTCCAGCCGATCGGCAGGTCGGTGACCGCCCGGACCTCCCCGTAGACGATCGCCCGGTCCCGGACGGTGGGACCCACGACCCGGTAGCCGGCAGCGCGCATCCCGTCGAGGAACGCCGGGAAGTCAGCGCGGTCGAGGACGTACCGGCCGCCGACCTGGGCCGACTCGGTCATCGGGCGACCCTCTCCCGCCCCCGATCACTTCACGGGCAGTGCGAACGCGGCGGTGCGGCCGACCCAGTCCTCGATCCGGACGCGGTCGGCGCGTCCCTCGTCCCGGGCGCGGTCGAGTTCGACCCGCCAAGTCTCGACGACCTTGGCCGGGAACATGGGCGCGAGGCTGGACGCCACGTACGCCTCCTCGAACTCGTGCCAGGCCAGCTCGGCGCGGCACTCCTGGGCGAGGGTCAGGCCGAACATCGCGTGGGCGGCCGGCGTCTTCTCCTCGAAGCCGTGCAGCATGACGCGCACGGTCGCCCAACGGACGCGCGCGTGCTCGTAGTCGGAGGCGAGCTGTTGGAAGGCGAGGCGGGCCGGCTCGCCCCGGGCGGGGTCGACCCCGGCGAGCTCGAGCAAGTGCAGATGCCCGTCGTGGAGTTCGTGCAGGTACCGGTCGACCAGGGCGAGCCCCTCCTCGATCGTCGGGATCGGTACGGTCTCGCCCCGGAGCACCCGGGTCGCCATCGCGTCCAGGCGTTCCAGGAGCGGAGCCAGCACGTACTGGTGTTCCTTCTGCAGGCCCGCCCTCAGCCGTCCGACGACCTCCTCGGACGAGACACCGCCGGTCACCACCCTCGGCGCCGGGGCCCGCCGGATCTGGCGCAGTCGCTGCAGCAACGAGCCGAGGGCACGTCGGGCGTGTTGCAGGTCCTGGGCGAACGATCCTCCGACCGCGCTGGGCGTTTCCGGTGCCGGCGGAACGGTCGACGCGGGCGGCTCCTCCGAGGACGAGCGGGACGAAGGCACGAGAAACCCTGCCATCGGGAAAGTTACCGCCGACGCGATATCAACCCCTAGGTGAACGGCAGTTGACGCACGCGCTCGGGAAGGTCGGCGGCCGGGCGTGCCCCCGGGGTGACGGAGTCCGGGCCCCGGGGGAGACGGTGGCGAGGCTCAACGGCGGTTGACGGGCGGTACAAATAGGCGCCGCGGGGAGACGTCCGCATGTCGACATCCCTGATGAGCGACCTCCTGCGCGCCTACCTCGTCGAGGAGGTCATGACGACCCCGGTGTTCAC
Organism: Thermoplasmata archaeon; assembly: GCA_030038605.1. Lineage (GTDB taxonomy): Archaea > Thermoplasmatota > Thermoplasmata > Lutacidiplasmatales > UBA184 > Lutacidiplasma. Next base: position 4,650 of record JASHSU010000099.1, read on the forward strand.
CGCCGGTCCGGACGAGAGCCTGCTTGCGGCCGCCCGTACGATGCGGGCCCACCACGTCTCGGGCCTACCGGTCATCGACCCGGACCGGAAGGTCCTGGGTGTCCTCTCCGAGAAAGACATCGTCGCCGCGCTCGACCGTCAGGTCGGCATCGGCCACGCCCGCGGGATCCTCGACATCCTGCTCGCCGGCTACGAGCCGCGTCGTCACGACCTGCTCGAGCGGGCCGTCGCCGCGCTGCTGAACGGCGTCGTGCGGGAGGCGATGTCGCACCCGGCCGCCGTCGTCGACGCGGACGCGTCGCTGACGGAAGCGTGGCATCTCCTGCGCCAGTACTCGGTCAACCGTGTGCCGGTCGTTCGGGACGACCGGCTTGCCGGTATCGTCACCCGCCAGGATGTGATCCGGGTCCTCGAGCAGGGTCCTCCGTCGAGTGCGACCGGTGGTGCCAATAGGCCGCGTGCATGAGAGCGCCGGGGTTGCGCACGGTGGCGACGTCTCGGGCGGCACGGCCGATCGGCGACGTGGCCCGCGACCTGGGACTTACCCCGGACGAGCTCGTCCCGGCGGGAGCCGGGGTCCTCCGACTGCCGGTGCGACTCGTTCGCGAGCTCGCGGACCGGGAGCGTCGAGGACACCTCGTGCTCGTGACCGCGATGACACCGACCGAGCACGGCGAGGGCAAGACCGTCGTCGCGATCGGGCTCGGCATGGCGCTCGAGCGCCTGGGCCGTCGCTCGGTCGTCTGTCTGCGTCAGCCCTCGCTGGGACCGGTCTTCGGCGTCAAGGGTGGTGCGTCCGGCGGAGGACGAGCCACGGTCGAGCCCCGTCCGACCATCGACCTCGGCCTGACGGGCGACCTGGACGCCATTACCAATGCCCAGAACCTGCTGGCGTCGCTGGTCGACCACCACATCTTCGAGGGGCGTACTCCCGAGATCGTCGACGGGTCCACCGACCTGCCCCGGGCCTCGGCGATCGAGGACCGCTCGCTCCGCACCATCTCGGCCGGACTCAGTCAGACGGGCCACGGCTTCCCCCGGAAGGCCCAGTATGTCGTGTCCGCCGCATGCGAGACCGCGGCCATTCACGCGCTCGCCCGAGACTACGTCGACCTGAAGACCCGGATCGGTCGCGTCCTCGTCGGTCGCACCCCCTCCGGTACGGCGGTCCGAGCGGCGGACCTGGGAGCGGCCGGGGCGACGGCGGCGTTGCTCTCACCGGCCCTGGCTCCCAATCTGGTGCAGACCGCCGAGGGGACCGCGGCGTTCGTCCACGGCATCCCCTACGCGAACGTCGCGCACGGTACGTGCAGCCGGCTGGCGATCGAGGCCGGCATGAGCCTCGCCGACTTCTGCATCGTCGAAGCCGGCTTCTCGTCCGAGCTGGGCGCGGAGAAATTCGTGGACCTGGTCGGGGCGGAGACGCATCTGAACGCGGAGGTCGGAGTCATCGTCGCGACCGTACGCGCCCTTCGGTACCACGGAGGTCTCCCGTCCAATGCGGGGCCGTCGGTCGAGGCGGTAACGAAAGGGCTCGCCAACCTGGAACAGCACGTGCAGAACGTTCGCCAGCTCGGTCTCGACCCGATCGTCGCGCTCAACCGGTTCCCGACCGACACGCCCGAGGAGGTGCGGGTGCTCGAGCAGTACTGTGCCGAGCGAAGCCTGCCGTACGCGGCGGATTCGGCGTTCTCGGATGGCGGCGGAGGGGCGGAAGCGCTCGCCCAGCTCGTGGTCCGCGCCGCGGGTCGGGGTCAGACGGCCCGGCCGCTCTACGGACCCACTACGCCCCTCGAGACCGTGCTCGACACGGTCGCCCGGACGATGTACGGCGCCGACGGGGTCGACCTCGCCCCTGCGGCCCAGGCCGACCTGGAACGGATCCGGGCGCTCGGCGAGGCGACCGGACCGGTCTGCATCGCCAAGACGCCCCGCTCCCTGACGGACGACCCCCACCGCTGGGGGCGGCCGACGGGATTCCGGGTCCAGGTGCGCCGGCTGGAGCGGTGGTCGGGCGCCGGGTTCACGGTCGCTCTCCTGGGCGGGATCATCACGATGCCCGGGCTGCCCGAGCACCCGGCCGCGGACGGCATCGACGTGATGCCGGACGGCCGCGTCGTCGGCGTCGTCTGAACCGGACGTCGGCGTCGCGTCAGGTCGTCGCCGGGGTCGTGCCCGCGACCTCTGGCCGCTCCGGCGTAGATGACGCCGCGGGACCGACGCGGGGCTGGAGCAGGTAGAGCGCGACGAGGATGAGGGCCAGCGCGACGCCCTCCAGGGGAACGAACCGCTCGCCGAAGGCGAGGACGCCGCTCACCAGCGCGACCACCGGATTCAGGAACGTCACCAGGTTGGCGCGCACCGCTCCGACCCGCTCGATCAACTGGTAGAATAGCGAATAGCCGACCGCCATGGACGCCACCGCGACATAGAGGAGCGAACCGAGGGTCGCGGCGTTCACGGGGAACGCGGGGGACGGGGTCAGGATCGGCAAGACCACGAGGGCGGCCGTCGCCGCCCCGAGGAATTGGAACGTGAGGCCCCACGGCCCTTCCCCGCGCGGGCGGACCCGACCGCCGAGGACGGCGCCGACGCCCTGCATCGACGCGCCCACTACGAACGCCGCGACCGCGAACAGGCCCACCAGCAGAGCTCCCCCGGTACTCGCCACGCCGAGCACGACGACGCCCGTGAGACCGAGGCCCAACGCCCCGACCTGGCGGGTCGTGACGTGCGACCCACCGCCGACCGCGCCGAGGGTCACGAGACTGATCACCGGGGCCGTGGCGTAGACGATCGACGCCGCGCCCCCCGTGGCGAATTGGAGCCCCCAATACAGTGGCAGGTTGATCCCGGCGATGAGGAACGCCCCCAGAGCGGCGGACTGAAGCAGCGACCGGACCGGCGGTCGCACGGCACGGGTCACGGCCGCGACGGTCGCCATCACGGCCGAGGCGACCGCCAGGACCAGGAGCACCAGAAGGAATGGGCTCGCGCCCCCGTCGATCCCCAGTCGTGCCATCGGGAAGGTGAGGCCCCAGAGCAGGCCGAGCAACAGGAGCTGCGGCGTCCCGACGGCGAACCCGGAATGCTGGGCGACCATGACCCTCTCCCCAGGGACGGACGGACATCGGCGCTCCGCCTCTTGGAGGCGCAGTCGAATCCGCTTGACGCCGGACCGCGCGTGCCGCCCTCGACGCGGGGCCCGGTCCGGTGCGTCCGGTCACCGTTCGGAGGGACGGACCCCGAGTGCAACGACTAATCCGCCGGGCGCGTTCCTACCCGCCATGCCCGAGAGCGTTCCTCCCAAGACGTTCATCGCGGACCTGCGACCGGGTCGCGTCGCCACCGTCGAGGCGACCGTCGTGCGCCTGGAGCCGGTGCGCGAGTTCGAGCCTCCGTCGGGCCTCCGCAAGAAGGTCCGCAACGGTACGCTGCGGGACGGCACGGCCGAGATCGCGCTCGTGCTCTGGGGCGACGAGGTCGACCTGGTCCGCGAGGGCGAGCAGGTCCGTATCGTCGAGGGCTGGGTCAAGGACTACAAGGGCCGGCCGCAGATCTCGCTCGGCAAGGTCGGACGGTTGGAGAAGCTGACCGGACTCTAGCTCGGGGGCCGCCTACGGGGACGGCCCGGGCCGACTCCGAACAAACGCGATCGACTCCTTCCACGACTCTCCGAACCCCCACGCGGCATACCGGTGGGGCATCGGGCGGTCACCGGGCTCCGCGGCCTCGGTGAGGAGCGTCTGCAGGTACTCGCGCATCTCCGCGACGGCGTCCAGCGACGCGACGGGGCCATGCCCCGGCACGACCCGCTCGGGCCGCAGGGCCTCGATCTCGCTCAACACCTCGAGCCAGTGTTCCGGTCGGCCGCTCCCGACGCTCGGGTGATTGCGAACCATGACCAGGTCGCCCGCGAAGACGACCCGTTCGTCCGGGAGATGGAGGACCGCGTCACTCTCCGTATGCCCCCATCCCCAGGTCCGCAGTTCCGCCGGTCGATCCCCGTCGAACCGGTACCGGCCCTCGAAGCCTTCGGTCGGCGGAGTGAAACGGAACGTCCCCGCCTCGTCCCGGAAGGCGCCGAAGAGGTCGCGCCATTCCTGGCTCGCCGTCGGCTCGGCGGCCGAGAAGGCGGCGAACTCCCGAGCGAGAGCCTCGGGCTGCAGGTCGGCCTCGAACCGAGCTCGGCCGTCGACCAGGATCTCCCGGGTCCGTCGCGTCGCCACGATGCGACCGGCGGCGAAGACGGAGTTGCCCAGCATGTGGTCCATGTGCCAATGACTGTTGGCCGCCACCGTCGGGGTCCGTCCCGTCAGCTCCGTCGCGGCGCGCACGACGTCCTGCGCCGCCACCGGGGTCAAGGTCGTGTCGAAGACCAGGGTGGCGGGGCCCAGGTCGACGATCGCCGAGTTGCAGATCGCGGCGCCCCCCGGACGGGCCAGTGTCGTGTGGACCCCGTCGGCGAGCGTTTCGACCGTGAAGTGTCGGGAGTTCATCGTCGGGCCACGAGGAACAGCCGGCGGAACGGAAAGAGGACATGCCCGTCGGTGCGGGGCGGGTAGTCCTGCGCGATCCCCTCTCGGACCGACGCCAGGAACGCCGCCCGATCGGACGGGTCGGTCAGTGCGGTCAGGTAGGGACGCAGCGTGGTGCCCTTCACCCACTCGACGATGGCGGCCGCGTCGGGGAGGACGTGCAGGTACTCGGTCTCCCAGACCTCGACCTGGCGTGCGACGGGGGCCAGCCAGTCGTAGTACTGGTCCGGCGTGCTGACGTCGACGCGGGTCGGGTCACCGGTCCAACGGGGGGCCCACCGCGGCTGGGAGGCGACCTCGCGGATCCGTCGGTGGGCGGGCGACCCGTGGTTGACCGGCATCTGCACGGCGAGGACACCGCCGGGCGCCACGGAGTCGAACAGTCGAGGGAACAGCGAGCGATGGTCGGGGAGCCAATGCAGCGCCGCGTTGGAAAACACGAGGTCGACGGGGGTGGGGGTGGTCCAACCGGCGATGTCGCCCTCGACCCAACGGACCGAGGCATCGCTCGAACGGGCGGCGGCGATCATCTCCGCCGACCGGTCGAGGCCGGTCAGGTCGCACTCCGGCCACTGACGGCGCAACAGGGCCGTGCTCGAGCCCGTCCCGCAGCCGAGGTCGACCGCGGTCCGGGGTCGACGGTCGGCGATGCGGGCCACCAGGTCGCGGGCCGGCTGCGTCCGCTCGGCTTCGAAGCGAAGGTACTGTTGGGGGTCCCATGACGGCCCCCCGGGAGTCGACCCGGCCATGGCTCGGACCCCCCGAGGCGTACCGGGGGATGGCCCTTGGGGGGTGAGATGCCTCCCGGGGGTGTCCCGGAGGGGGTCTCAGAGGGCGTTCGGGGGGGATAGACTCCCCAAAGTGCTAATGCTAGTGCCCTCGTCGCGGGGTTGACCATGGCAGGCCCCCTGTCGGCCACCCTCGCGCCGACCCGCTCCCAGGGCCTCGCCCCGCTGCTCGATCACATCCGGAAGGCGTACTCGCTCGCCGGGGTCGAGGTCACGATGGAACTGGGCGGCGTCCGGAACTTCAACGTCCTCGTCACGACGGGGTACGGGATGTTCATCGTCCGCGTCCATCCGCCCAGCCTGAACCTGGACCGCCTGCTCGCCCTCCAGGGGGCCCGGCGCACCCTCGCGGGCCAGGGGATCCCGTGCACCGTGGTCCGACCGACCCGGACGGGAGAGTCCTGGACCCGGTTCGAGGGTCAACTGGTGGAGCTGGGCGCCTACGTCGACTCCACGGCCCAGATGGACACCTGGCCCCGGCTGGAGGCCGGACTCCCGTTGCTGGGCCGGATCCATGCGGTCTTCCGTACCCTCAGTCTCCCGTCGGGACGACGTCCCGCGAACGCTCCCTATCCGGCGGCCAACGAAGTCTCCGAGTGGACGAACCGGGCGGTGGCGCGCCTGCGCACGTTCCCCTCCGACCCCGCCCAGGAGCGGTTCGTCGAGTCGGCGACGAACCTCTCCCGTCTGCTGCAGAAGCTCGAGGACCCGTCCCGGTGCCGGTTCCCGGCCCAGCTCGTGCACGGGGACTTCTGGGGCCGCAGCGTCCTCTTCCGGAACGGGAAGGTGGCGCTCGTGACCGGCTTTGACCTGATGACGGAGCGGCCCCGGATCGAGGACCTGGCCTGGACGCTCTACTGGGCGAATCGCTCCGCACCCGAGGACCGGCTCTCGGGCCGGCGCATCCGCCGGCTGCGGGGCCTCGTCGAGGACTACGTCCGGGGGCTTGGCGAGCCACTCTCGGCGGACGAACGGGCGTCCCTTCCCCTGGCGCTGGCCCGCATCCCGCTCTACCCGATGCGGGACCTCGCCTCGCTCGCCCGGAAGGAGGACACCCTGGCCCCGATCGAGGAGGGCCAGCCGGAACTCGAGTGGGCGATCGCCGTGCTCGACGACCTCCGCCGCTGGCGCGACGGCTTCGCTTAGCTGGCGGTGCTCTCCGCGCTAGCCCCGTCGTCCGCGACGGAACCCGGGGCGGTGACCGGAGGCGCGCGACGCAGCTCCAGGATGCCGAACGCCCGCGGTGGCTTGCCTTCGACCCTCTCCTCCACGTGGAGGCCGCGGCCGAGCGCCTCCGACCGGAGCGCGCCGGTCCCCTCGATCGTGAGGTTCGCCTCGGGCATGCGGTTCTTCATGCGCGAGGTGAGCACGACGAGTCCGTGGGTGAAGTCGCTCCCGTCCCAGTTCGTGAGGTCGACCGCAAAGTCGGGATTCGACCACGGCATCTCGGTCTCCTGGCCCCCCACCTGATGGATCAGCAGTCCATCGTCGTCGAAGGCCACCCGGTCGGGGGTGCGCTGGATCGCCCATCCGAGCCCGAACCAGGTCGCGGGGGCCATGGTGAACAGGTACCCGACGAACACGTAGGCGAGCACCGTCGGGACCGCCGTCGTGACCGGGAACGGCCCGATGAGCAGCAGGATGACGAGGACCCCGGCGACGACGCTGCCGACCGCCGTTCCGAGGCGCAGCCGTCGCAGCCGCCGAAGACGGGCGGAGGGGTCCTCCTCGATCCGCCACGCGTGCGCCCAGCGCTCGGGGCTCGGGCCCGGGGGTCGGCCGGCCATCGTGGGCGCTACCGTCGGCCCCACTTTAACGCCGCACACGAACGCCGGGACGACCGTCTCTACGGAGTTCCCGCTGCGGCTCCGGAGTACTCGAATTCGGAGCGACCGGGCGCGCCTCGGCCAGACGATACCGTTAGGAGAGCCAGGCGGCTCGACACGGCCCGATGACGTGGAAGGTCGAGCATCCGGTCAACGACGTCAATTCCATCCGGTCGTACGCGGTCGGGTCCGCCGACCGCCGGGCGCTGGAGGAGGAACTGGCCCGCCAGCGCGCCACGACGGTCGAGATCCCTGTGGTGATCGGCGGGCAGGAGGTCCGCTCGGGATCGGTCGTGGACGTCGTCTGCCCGGACGACCATGCTACCGTCCTCGCCCGGGCCCATCTGGCCGGACCGGCCGACCTCACGCACGCGGCCGAGAACGCCCTGGCCGCCCATGCGGCGTGGGCCCGCATGGACCCGTACCACCGGGCCGCGGTGTTCGTCAAGGCCGCGACGCTGTTGGCCGGACCCCGTCGCACGCGGAACATCGCCGCGATCATGCTGAACCACTCCAAGAACCCCTACGAGGCCGAGATCGACCTCGCCGAGCTGGTCGATTTCTGGAACTTCAACGCGTACTTCGCCCACGAG
>JASHSU010000100.1 GCA_030038605.1 Thermoplasmata archaeon
CGCGACCAACATCTACACGGACAATGTGACGATCATCAATGCCACGTCCGACGCGGTCGTTCGGACCGTACCCGTGGGCAGCTATCCGTGGGGAGTGGCGTACGACCCCGTCTCCGAGCAGATGTTCGTCTCCAACTACGTCTCCGACAACGTCAGCGTCCTCAATGCCACGACCGACGCTGTGACCGCCTCGATTCCGGTCGGAGAGTATCCGGATGGGCTGGACTATGACGCAGCGAGGGGCCAGGTACTGGTCGCGAACTATTGGTCCGACAACGTCTCCGTCATCAACGGCACGACCGACACGCTGGTCGGATCGGTCGCCGTGGGGACCCAGCCGTCCGACGTCGCGTACGACGCGGACAACGGCGCGGTCTACGTCAGCAATCTCGAAGGGGGCACGCTCTCCATCCTCTCCTACGGGTCCGGGCCGTCGTCGAAGGTCGTTTTCGATGAGGTCGGCTTACCGGCCGGGACCAACTGGTCCGTCACCCTGAACGGACAGTGGGAAAGCTCGACGACGTCCATCCTTGGTTTCAGCGAACCCAACGGACAGTACGCGTACACCGTCGGAGCGGTGCCTTCCTACGCCGCGAACCCTTCCTCCGGCAACCTCAGCGTGACGGGGTCCGCCATCGCGGTATCGGTCGACTTCTCATCCACCTCGAATACCACGCCTCCCCCGCCGACCTACTCGGTCTCCGTGGTGGAGTCCGGCCTGGTCCCCGGTACCCCGTGGACCGCCAGCCTCGGTGGCTCCGTCGAGAACTCGACGATGGCCACCATCTCCTTCACCGAGCCGAACGGAAGTTACGACCTCTACGTGCCGACCGTCGGAGAGGAGTCCGCCAACTACTCGACCCCCGTGGTCGTGAACGGGGGCCCCCTGACGGTATCGGTCGGCTTCTCGAACGGGACGTACCGGGTCAGCTTCTCCGAAACGGGACTGCCGGCCGGCGCGACCTGGACGGTCACCGCCCTCAACGGGGTGACCGGGAGATCCGTATCGGCGTCCTCCGGCGGGCTCACCCTGACCCTCTACCTGACCGACGGGACCTACGCGCTGACCGCGACGGGACCGTCCGGGTACGACGCCTCGATCTCGCCGTCCGAGCTCACCGTTCCTGCCTCGGGCCCGTACTCCCTCTCCGTAACATTCTCGCATCAGGGCACGACCCCCGTCTCGAACCCGACCATCTCCTCCTTCGTCCTCGCCTCGCTCGTGATCGTGGCCGTCCTCGGGATCGGGGGGGCCGCCTGGGGTATGCGCCAGTACCAGGTTCGCCGCTGGAAGTCGGAAGCGAACGAATGGGTGCAGGAGTTCAACCGCAGCGACGAAGAACCCTCGTCTCCCCGGACGCGGTGAGAGGGGCGCGCCCCGTCGGCGGAGCTTCTCTCCGAGTGCACCGGGCGAAGGAGTGTCTATTGACGGGGCGAGGACTCGGGGTTTAGAGGGTCGTAGCGGTGTACGGGAGCCCGACCCACGGCATCGGACTCGCGGCGCGGGTCATCCTCCACCTCGCCCGGCTGGGGCGGATCGGAGTGAACGATGTCGCGGGGGTGGAGTTCACGCAGCAGGGCATGGCGGCGGCCCTGGGCGTCCGGCAGGGTTCGCTCGTGAAGGTCCTTCAGCGCCTGCGGGCCGGGGACGTCGTCAGCATGGAGCGCCGGTACGTGGCGGGTGCAGACCGGCACTTGAAGGTCTACCGGCTGACGGCGTTGGGTGAATCAACGGCGCGCAATCTGCAACGGCGATCCCTCGAGCCGATGCGCCGCGAGGTACCGAGCGAACGGGCGTCTGGTCGGGCATCGCCCGAGTAAGGAAGGTCGGTTCGAGGTCGCCCTGGACTCAACGAACGGGGACGGGGTCCTGCACGCCCGCCGGCCAACCCGTATCGGGTAGGGCCGGAGTCCCCGAGGGACGTTGGAGTCCGAATCCGGAAGGGTGCGGTCGTTCTAATTCGATCAGGGTGGGGAAGCGTCCTCCCCGACGCTCGCCACGGCTACGGAGCACCCCCCTGCGAGGGCTCCGGTCGGGCTAGGTCCCCTATCCCATGGGTTCGGAGGGGATTCGCGAGCCCGATCGGGGGAGGCGGTGGACTGACTTCAAGTAGGGCAGGAATCGTACTCCGGTGCCAAGGGGGGCCGCGCGATGGACGCTGTCCGTCTGGTCGCTGTAGCGTTGCTCGTCGTGGCTCCCGTGTCCTTGTTCGCGCCGCTGGCCTACATCACGTACTCGGCTCCGCCGCTCGTTATCGTCACCGAGACCGAGTGGTCGCAGAACGGGTACATCTACTACACCAATCACGCGGAGATTCGCGTCGATGGCGGCGCCACGTTTCCCGTGGAAGAGGGCCAGCAATTCGGCTGCACAGCCCCACCCACCGTCTCCTCCCCGTTCGGAGTCGCGAACTATACTTGTTTCCAAGGGTTCTCCGATGGCCCTCATCCCCCTCCCGCGTGGTCGGTGGTCGTTCAGGCTCCACCGGACGCGTACACCGGCCCGCTCGTAGTCTACATCCCATGAGGGACGTCGACCGGACGGGCCCCGGGTAACGGAGTCCGTTCGGCTGCCTCACGTAGCGTCCGCCAGCCGGGCCGATCACGTCAGACGCGCCGGTCCTCGAAGTAGTCGACCGCCGAGCACGACCGCGTGGATCTTGCGGGTGTGACTGATGTTGTCCAGTGGGTTCATGTCCAGCACCACAAGGTCCGCCACTCGACCGGGTTGAACGGTCCCATACCGGTCGGACCATCCGAAGAACTGAGCCGGGTTGAGCGTCGCCGTCTGCAGCGCTTCGATGGGGGAAAGCCCGGCTTCTACGAAGAGCGCCAACTCGTTATGCAGGTCGATTCCCGGGACGGCACCCCAATCGGAGAAATCCGAACCCGCCAACAGCCTCACGCCGGCCTCCCGCATGGCCCGCACGACGCCCAGCTGCTTCTGATGAATCGACAGCCGAGGTCCGAGTGCCTCCGGGTCATTACTCCATAGCACGAAACCGCGCTCGTAGGCCACGAGCGACGGCACGTACCACGTGCCGTTCTTCGCGATCCGGCGCAACTGCTCGCGGCCGATCGGTCCCAGATTCTCCTCCACGGCTTCCGGAACGGACCGGCAGGTCGCTCCCTTCCGCCAGAGGGCGCTCTCGGCGAACGTCTCGACATGCTCGAGGGACGCGACCCCGGCGTCGGAGGCCTCGACCGAGCTGACGCCCT
>JASHSU010000101.1 GCA_030038605.1 Thermoplasmata archaeon
TAAGGTGGCGGGCTTGGCGCGGACGCGAGACGGGTCCGGCGGAGCAAGCCGCTCGTCAAATAGACGCCAACGAGTACACGAGCTCGGAGGAATGCGATGGCCTACGACATGTACCAGGAGGTCATCCTCCAGCACTACCGTTCTCCGAAGAACTTCGGCCCCCTCTCCCCGGCCGACCGAACCGGGGAGGAGTCGAACCCGCTCTGCGGCGACCACATCACCCTCCGGTTGAAACTCGACCCGGGGCGCGAGAAGATCGAGGAGGTCCGCTTCGAGGGGGATGGGTGCGCGATCAGTATGGCCAGCACGTCGATGCTGACCGAGCGGTTGACGGGGCTTCCCCTGCGCGACGCCGAGGCGATCACCCGGGACACGGTCCTGCAGTCGCTGGGAATTCCCCTGTCGCCCGTGCGGGTCAAGTGCGCCCTTACGGGGTTCGTCGCGCTGGGCAAGGCATTGCACCCCGAGCACGCGCCGACGACGGCATGATCGGCTCGGGGGCTCCTGGGCAGGGGGGCTCGCGCCGGCCGACGGAGGCGGTACCGTGGTGACCGTCGATCCGGACATCTGCGTCCTGTGCGGATTGTGCACCGGAGTATGCCCTCCGAACGCGATGGAGCTGACCCCGTACCGCCTCGAAGTCCTATCCAACTGTACCGAATGTGGCTGGTGCGTCCCGTACTGCCCGGTCGGCGCCATCAGCGGGGGCCGACCGGTCCGCGTCCGGAGTCCTCACCGTGACTGACCGATCCGACCCCGTCTCGGTCCCTCCGCGCGTGGTGCTGGTCGACCCGTACCAGGCTCGGTCCGACCCGATGGAGCGGAAGTTCATCGAACTCTACCCGTCCCTCGGACTTCTGACGCTGGGGGCCTACCTGCGCGCCCAGGGTGTCGAGGTGGCGATGGTCGACCTGACCTTCGCCCGGGACCTGGGGCCCCTCGACCGCTCGTTGCGGCAAAACCGACCGCATTTGGTCGGTGTCCACACGAAGACCCTCACGTTCGAGCGGTCGATCGACATCGCGGCCCGGGCCCGGGCGCACGGGGCCTTTGTGGTCGCCGGGGGACCCGATGCGGCCACCCGACCGGAGGCATACCTGTCGGCCGGGTTCGATGCGGTCGTCCCCGGCGAAGGTGAGGTGACCCTTCACGAGTTGGTCCTCGCGATCGCCACCGGCCGCATCCCGGACCACCTGCCCGGGCTCGTGACCCTGCGCCACGGGGCCGCGCACCGGGGACCCGCACGACCGTTCCTGCGGGACCTGGATCTGTTGCCGCTCCCCGCCTGGGACCTGGTCGACATGGACCGGTACCTGGGGGACTGGCAGCGACGCACGGGCGAACGGCGCGCGGCGGTGCTCACCTCGCGTGGGTGCCCGTTCGACTGCTCCTGGTGCTCCAAGCCGACCTTCGGTCGGACGTTCCGTCAGCAGTCGCCGACCCGCGTGGTCGAGGAACTCATCGCGCTCAAGGAACGGTACCGTGTCGACTACGTGCGGTTCTGCGACGATGTCTTCGGGATCTCACGGCCCTGGATCGACGAACTCATCGAGCGGATGCGAGTCGCCGAACTCGGGATCCAGTTCGAATGTCTGGCCCGGGTCGACCTCCTCAAGCCCGACTTGTTGCACGCCCTGCGCGAGGTTGGCCTCGCCCGCGTGTACGTCGGGGTCGAGTCGGGTTCCCAGAAGATGCTCGACCTCATGAACCGGGGGACGAAGCTCGCCCAAGTGGAGCGGACCGCCCAGGCGCTGCGCAAGGAAGGGATCCGTCAGTTCTGGTTCCTTATGCTCGGTTACCCCGGCGAGACGCTCGACGACATCGAGGCGACCCGCCGACTCTTCCGCCGGTTCTCGCCCGAGGAGTACTCCGTCTCGATCGCCGTACCGATCCCCGGAACGCGCTTCCACGCCGCGGTCAAGGACCGACTGCTGGGTCGCCGACCGCGCCCCGTCCGCGGGGCGGGGGGACGGTCGCTGCTCTACGAAGCCGCCTATCCGCAGAAGCTCTACCGGTGGGAACAGGCCCGGTTCGAGCTGGACGCGGCGCTCGGCCGGGCGCGGGGCCGGATCTCGCCCTCGCTGGCGCGCGGGGTCGAGCGGGTCGCCGATGGGTTCCACGAGCGCGTGGCGCGACCGTTACTCCTCGGTCGCGAACGGACCCCCAAGTCCTAGCGGGAGTCGTCGCCGCGAACGCGCGGATGGATCGGACACCGACGGCCCAGACGGCAGAATCGACACTTTTCCGGCGTCACCGGGGGGATCGGTTTCCGGAGATGGCCGTACTTGCGTCGCGGCACGCGAACCGACGTCGCGAGCGCCTCCTCGGATTTCAAGCGAGCGGGCGGGCCCCCGTCGCCGCGTTCCTTTTCTCGGTTCGCCGGTCCGGCTCGTCGTGGACGCACTTCCGGGCCGTGCGACCCCCGAGGGAACGGGCCGCTTCGCCGACCGGGGCGTGCGCGAGCGGCAACTGCCCAAGGAACATTTCCGAGACGCGCCCGGCGGGCTGCGCCTGAGCTCGTTCGGGTTAGGGACATACCTCGGTCGGCCGGACGGTCGGACCGACCTGGCGGTCGAAGAAGCGGTGACCGTGTCCCTGGCGTCCGGACGCGTGAACGTCGTGGACACCGCGATCAACTATCGGGGTCAGCGCGCCGAGCGGAGCGTCGGACGGGCCCTCCGGCGCCTGGTCGACCGGGGCTCCGTCGCCCGCGACGAGGTGTTCCTGTCCACCAAGGTGGGTTATCTCGCCCCGGACGCAGAGGCCGGCGAGCCGGCTCGCGACTGGGTGGAGCGGGAGCTGATCCGACCCGGTGCCCTCCGAGAGGAGGACCTGGTCGATGGAAGTCATGCGATGACCCCCTCGTACTTGGAGGACCAGGTCCGACGGAGTCGGGAGAACCTGGGCGTGGCCAGCGTCGATCTGTTGTATCTGCACAACGCCCCGGATGCGCAGATCGCCCGGGTCGGTGAGGAGGAGTTCGCACGACGTCTCCTCGAAGCGTTCGCCACTTGTGAGCGGCTCCGCTCCGCGGGGACGATTGGGGCCTACGGCCTGGCGACGTGGGACTCGCTGCGGGTCCCTCCCGGCGCGGAGGGTCACTTCGACCTGGGGACGGCGGTCCGGCTGGCCGAAGAAGCCGGCGGGCACCAGCACGGGTTCCGGTTCGTCCAGTTCCCGTTCAACCGCAGCATGCCGGAGGCCGCTGCCTGGCCCAGTCAGGTCGTCGGCCCTGCGACCGTACCCCTCTTCGAGGCGGCCCGGTCGTGGGGGCTCGGCTGTTTCACGAGCGTGCCGCTGTTGCAAGGTCAGCTGGCCCGGGGGACGGGGGGCGTCCGGGGGCTGACGCCGGCGCAAACCGCCCTGCAGTTCGCCCGATCCGCCCCGGGGAACCTCGGGCCACTGGTCGGTCAGAAACAGCCCGCCCATCTGGCGGAAAACCTGGCGGTCGCCTCCGAGCGGCCGTGGACGGAATCGGAGTTCCGATCCCGGCTCACGTGAGTTCGTCCGGCGCACCGCGCGGCGCCCCGGCACCCCGGAGCCGGGACTCCCCCTCCTCCTTCTCGACCCACACGACGCGTTGGGCCACCGACTCCAGTTCGCGCTCGTGCGACACGAGGACGACCTGCGGCAGGTGGAGGGTCTCGAGCAGCTGTCCCATGCTCTGCACCTGCTCCGGAGAAAACCCATCGGTCGGCTCGTCCAGCAACAGCGTCGTGAGGCGGAGGTGTCCGGTGGACCGCACGACCTGGGCCAGGGCCAATCGGTAGGCGAGGGCCAGGCTCGTGCGTTCGCCGCCGCTCAGGGCCTCGGCGGGGGTCCGGACGCCCCGGATCTCGGCCTCCGGGGAGAAGGAACTGTCGGAGACCGCTCGCAGGTCCGGGTCGTCGACCAGAGCCCCAAAAAACCGTCGGAACTCGTGCTGAAATTCCGCCTGAGCGCGCTCGAGCACCCGCGTCTCCATGGTGAGGACCGATTCGTAGAACGGTCCGCTCAGCCAGGAGGCCTTGGCTTCGGTGAGGGTCGCATCAAGTTCGAGCTGCTCCCGCTCGCGACGGCCGGACTCGGCCCGCGCGAGTCGCTCCGACAGCGACTCCTGTTGCGTGGCCCAACGGGTGAGCTCCTCCCCGGCCCGTTGCCAGAGCGCGTCCGCCTGCTCGCGACGACGTCGAGCCCCATCGGCCAGCTGACGCGCCTCCCCTTCCCGGCCCAGTCCTTCGTCCAGCTCGGCCAGTTTGACCGCGCGAACACGCATGCGCTCGCGGAGCGCGTCCGTCTCCAGGGCGCTCCGTTCGGCCTCCGACCGCAAGGACGCGAGCCGCTCCCGCAGCGCCTGGGCCCGGTCACCGGCCCGTTCGGCCGCGTCCAGCCGGCCGCGTGCCTCTGTGAGGGCCTGGTCGGCGGCCGCGAGACGCGCCCGGACCCGAACCAGGTCACTTTCGGCCGGCACGAGGTCGTCCGCTTCTCGACGCGCGGCTTCGAGGGACACTCGGCACTCCACAAGGGACGTTTCGGTCCGCCGGGCCGCATCCTCGGCTGTGGAGACGGCGTGCTCCAAGTCGGTCCGGCGCCGCCGAGCCTCGCCCCATCGCTCCCACTCGCGGTCGTAGCGTTCTCGCTCGACGCGCCGGAGTTCCTCGTGTCGGCGCTGGGACTCGGCGGCCTGGACGGCCGCCTCCGCCTCCGCGGAGGCGCTACGGGCTTCGTCCCGATGGACGGCGAACTCCGTGGAACGGACGGTCTGGCCGCAGCGGGGGCATACCCCCTCGGCGACCAGGTCCTCGACTTCCGCCAGCGCACGGCGCGCCACCGCCGCGGACTCGCGACGGCGCGTTTCCTCGGCGCGGAACTCCCCGAGCCGCCGGTCGATCGCTTCAAGGGTCTCGGAGAACGGCGGTCGGGGCTCGCTGTCGGGCCCCAGCGCCGCGTTCTCGGTGAGCCGTCGATGAGCGCTGTCCACCTGGGTGCGCGTACGCTCCTCCTCGGCGGTGAGGGTCTTGAGCCGGCGTTCCAACTCGGCGATTCGGGCCCGAGCCACACCCAGCAACCCGGCGGCGGAAGCCCGCTGTTCGACTTCCTTTCGGTATCGACCCACGTCCTCCGCTGCCGCGATGGTGGCCGTCCGCAGCATGGGAGCGTCGGCGGCGATCCGGACCCGCTCGGCGATCTCGCGCTCGACCTGTTCGGCCTCCTGACGGCGTTCCCCCTGGGTGGCTTGTTGGCCGGCCAGGGTGCGCTGATCGGTGGCCTCCTCCGAGCGGAGCGATCCCCGCAGGCGAGCGTCGGCCTCGAGCCGTAGCAGCGCCTCCTGGGTTTGGGATGCGGCCCGCGTCGCCTCGGCCCGTTCGCTCTCCAGCGACGCTCGGCGGACCGCCGCGGCCGCGCGCTCCTCGTCGAGGCGACGGAGTTCGGCGGCGACCGTCACGTACTCGTCGTCGAACCGCCGCAGCAGCTCGGCGCTGCTCCGGAGGGCGGAGGCGGTCTGTCGCAGGTCCCGGGCCGCCTCCTTCGCGTTCTCGGCGGCGATGCGATACCGCTCGACGCCCAGGGCGCGACGAACGGTCTCCAGCCGCTCTTTGGGCGGCGCGGCGAGGATCTCGCGCATCCGTTCCTGCGGCACATAGACGGCCCACCGCCACAGGTCGGAGTGGGCTCGCGGGTTCGGGTTGTCGCGAAACCCCAGGAGGTCGATGACCCGCTGTCGAACCTCGGTGGCCGAGTAGCTCGTGGTCGCCCCGTCCTGCCGGTAGGCGATCTTCCCCGGCTCGAACGTCTCCTTCCCCTTGCGGTGGACCCGTCGGAACGTTCGGAGGAACTCGTACATATGGTCGTCCTCGGCGAGGGTGACGGCGACCTCCGCCTCGGCCGCTCCGTGACGCACGAGATAGGCGGCGTCCACTTCCGCGGTCCCGAACAGGGCCATTTCCACCGCGTAGAGCAGACTCGTTTTCCCGGCACCGACGTCCCCCACCAACAGCGTGGTCCCCTCGTCGAGGTCGAGGGTGGCCTCCGCGTAGCTGCGAATGTTGCGGACCCGAATCTTCGCGAGACGCACCGCGCCCTCCTACGGGGGGATCTCATCACGGACCCGAAGCAAGCGCCGGGCGTCCGTGCGCCGCGCCTGGAGGTAGTCCAGATTCGACTCGCCCTCCCCTTTGGGCGTTCCGAGCGTGGCCAGCAGGTCATGGACCAGGCGTGGCCCGGCCGCCCCCGCGAGCCAGTCGGGCCGTTCTCGATCCGGGCCCAACAGGCGCTCGACCTCCTCCGCCTCGACCTGACTCTCCGGGACGACCCGCTCCGCGCTGGCGCCCGGCACCTCGACCTCCTGCAGGTCGAGTTGAACGTCCAATCCGGTCTGGCGGGCGAGCGCCACAGCCGGTGCGAGGTCGCTCGCCGAGAGGACGCCGGAGGAGGGCGTTCCGAAGAGGTGGGGCAGCACCAGGGTCCCGGGCGGCGCTTCTTCGGCCTGGACCCGGTCCACCACGAGCGCGGCGACCGACTCGGCACTTCGACCGGTGACGTCGATGTCGATGGTCCGGATCGACCCGCGGGGAACCGTATCGACCATCTCCACGGTCGTGGAGCGTTCGTCCGCGGTCACGATGGCGAGGCCGCGATGGGTGCGCCCTGCCTCCCCGTTCTCGAGGTCGGTCCGGCTCGTACCGAACACCGCGCCCGGGTTGACCAGTCGACCTCCGCCGGGTCCCGTCCCCTCGTACGTGTAGTGGATGTGCCCCCCGGCGTAGTAGTCGCAGCCCGCGGGCAGGTCCTCGAGGTGGACCCCGTGGATTTTGTCGCGGAAATGGGAGGGAAGGTACTCGTCCACGGCGGCGTGGAACTGGAAGATGCGGTAGCCGACCGCGGACCGGAACGCGGTCGAGTCCATCGACCGGAAGTACTCCCGGTCCAGACCGTGCGAGCGGCCGGAGACCCCGGCGATGACCGCGCCGGTGGGCTCGTCCCGGGTCCAGGGAAGGGACCAGGCGGCGCCGTCGGCGCGGACCGCTTCGGGGGCAACGCGAACGAAAACCCCGGCTTCGGCGAGCACGTCGAGCCAACTCGTCCGATGCGCGACGTAGTCGTGCGAGCCGTAGATGACGTAGACCCGCCGACCCGCCGCGACGAACGACCGGAGCGCCGCGGCGATCGGGGCGACCTCCGCGGGTTCGGGGGCCGGAGTATGGAACAGGTCGCCCGAAATGAGGAGGAACTCCGCGCCGCGCTCGCCCGCGACGTCGATCGCCCGGAGGACGGCGGTGCGGAGCCGGTCCCTCAGGGCCGGATTCCTCGCCCAGGCACCCACGTGCGCGTCAGCGAGATGAGCGAAGACGAACCGACGCATGCACCCCGCCTACCGGGAGGCGGGTGTCCCGGACTTGGGAGGAGGGGCTCCTTCCTGAATCCGCTTGGAGAGCGCCGCGATCAGTCCCGCGCCGGCCCCCATGGCCAGAAGCCCGAAGACGACCATGTCGTCCGACCCTCCCGAGGCGGCGACGACCTTGGGAGCGGCCGGAGTCGGCGGCGCGCCCCCCGAGAGACCCCGCGTTCGGCTCGCCGCCATCAGCGCCTGCCGACCCGCCTCGGACCGCGCGAGCATGCCCTGGAGGAGACCGAACAGCTCGGTGGCCTCCTCCATCGTGATCTGCCGGGAGCGGAGCCGTCCGACCAGGTAGTTGTACCGTGCATTGGGGTTCGCCCCCTCCGTCGAGACGGGCGACACATTCCCTGGCGCGTTCGGGTCGAACATGAGCCTACCGACGGTCCAGCGCGCAGGTCGATTTGAAGGGGACGTTCGCCCTCCGAACGCCGCGGTCCGAGGGGTTATAGCGGGACCGTATCTCTCACCGGTAATGACCCCCGCTACTGACGCTCCGCCGGCGGAGAACCCCGATCGGGATCGTCACCTGCATGTCCGCGTGGCGGACGAGCGGACGTCCATCTACGACCTCATCACGGAGTACCTGGAGGCGGCGGGGAAGGCCCCCGACTGGTTCTGGCGTTCGGCCGGACGGCTGGAGGGCACAGAGCCGGACAATCTCGAAGACCTGCTGGCCAACGCGTTCGAGGCGGGCGCCTTCATCGCCCACGACCATCCCGAGGACATCGACTTCAAGTGGGTCACCGAAGAGGAATGCGAACGCGAGCGGCGAAAAGAGGAGCGCGGCGAACAGCAGCGCGAGGCAGCCAAGAAAGACCGCTCGAGCCTCAGCCACTACGCCTAGGCTAGAGAGAAGGTCGATCCCATTCAGGGGGTCCCGGGCGTACGACGAGGATGAACGCGGGTCGAGCGATCGGACCGGCCATCGCTGCGGTTACCGTCGTCGTTACTCTATTCCTGGTGGGGGTGATTCCCACCGCGTCGCTCTCTCTCCCGGGGCATTCGTCCGTGAAGACGAGTCCGTCGGCCGGACTTTCCTATTCCGCGACTCCGAGCAGTGAGGTCGATCCGCTGACTTCGGTGGTCCCGGGCTGGCTCAACCTGACCGGGGCATTCGGCTTTCCGGAGTTTCTCGAGCATCCGCTCATGGCGTACGACCCGGCTCGGAGCGCGCTCATCCTCACGGGAGGAACGTTCTGCCTGCCGGCGGAGCTCGGACCGTCGGGTTGTATCGCGGGGTGGATCAGCCAGGCGACATGGGAGTACCAGTACGGCCATTGGACCAACATCAGTGCCGAGGTGGGTCCGCCCCCGCCGGCGACCGGGCTGAACGAGGCGGACAACCTCTGCTGGGACGCGGCCGTGAACGGCCTGGTCCTATGGACCGACATCGGCGCCGGCTCGTTCCAGCCGGGCGGTTACCCCGTTTACGCGACGTACGTCCAAACGTGGGTCCTCGGGTCGAGCGGTTGGAACAATATCACCAGTGGGCTGACCGACCAGCCCTCCCTGGGAGGTTGGATGGCCTATGACCCGACCACCGCTCAACTGCTCGACCTGACCGAGAACGGCGTCACCTGGGTGTTCGCCAACGGCACGTACACGCCACTCGGTAACTGGAGTCACGTTTCGGGAAGCCGTGCTTCCTATCCCGCCGAAAATGTCGCCGGCCAGATGGTCTGGGATCCGGCCTTGGGGCGGGTCCTGCTGTACGGCGGCGGGGCCCGCGAGGATTACCTCTGGACCTTTTCGGGGAACCACTGGTCCAACGACACCGGCACCGGCGCCGCCCCGTCCGGCTACGCCCTGGTCCCGATGTTTTACGATGCGCGGCTCGGGGGGGCTGTCTTCTACGGTAGCAACTCGACCGCCAATCTCACGGCCGGCGTCAGTACGTGGGTGTACCGGGCGACCGGGTGGAGCAACGTCACCGACGAGGTCGGTGCCCCACCCCCGTATGTTCCGTCGTTCGGTGGGTCGGGCGCACCGTACCCTCCGACGTCCTCGTATCTGGCTTTCACGCCGGCCGAACCGAATGCCTGGCCCGCGCCGCAACTCTGGGCGTTCTCGGACGAGCCGATCGCACGCGTCTCGGCGAGCCCATCTCCGGTGGAGGTCGGGGCATCGCTTAACCTGGCCACCCAGGTGCTCGGGGCCGAATCCCCCCTGACGTTCAACTTCACGGGCCTGCCGACCGGCTGCGGGGCGCCGACCAACCTCACCTTCGCATGCACGCCGCAGGAAAGCGGGAGTTTCGAGGTCATCCTCAACATCACCGACTCGCTGGGCAACACGGCGAACGCGTCGTTCTCGTTCTCCGTCTTTCCTACGCTGACGGTTTCCGTCAACGAGTCGGCCACGGCCATCGATGTCGGCCAGGCCTGGAATCTCTCCGTCAATGCGGGCGGGGGGGAACCGTCGTACGGCTACACGTACAC
>JASHSU010000102.1 GCA_030038605.1 Thermoplasmata archaeon
GCCTGCGACCCTGAGTCCGGGACCGCCGTGGTCGCCGACTACGGCTCGGACCAGGTCAGCATCATCGCGATGTCCACCGACCAGGTGGAAGCAACGACCTCGGTCGGAGCGGGTCCCATCGGGGTGGCGGACGGAGCCGGCAATGGTCTGGTCTACGTGGCAGATTCGGAATCGGACAACGTTTCCGAGATTTCGCTGTCCTCGGACCAGGTCGCCTCCACTGTCGCCGTGGGGGCCGAGCCCGTTGGCGTCGCCTTCGACACGCACACGGCCGAAGCGTTCGTGATCAGTGCGTTCTCGAGTTCGGTGAACGTCGTCCTGGGCACGACCGACCGCGTCGTGGCGTCCATTGCGGTGCCGGGTTTTCCCGACGCGATCGTCTACGACGCGGGCGCCGGGCAGATCTTCGTGGGCTACTCCACCTCCGACCTGGTCAGCGTCATCTCGGACGTCTCGAACACCATCATCGCGACCGTGACCCTCAAAGGAGGGGCGGACGGATTCGCCTACGACCCGGCCCAGGGCCATGTCTTCGTCTGCGACGGGACGGCCAACGACATCAGCGTCATCTCCGACCTGACCGACACGGTCCTGGCCCGATTCGCGGTGGGCGTGCATCCCGAGGGCATCGCCTACGACGCCAGTCGTGGGCTGGTCTATGTCGCCAACTACTTCTCGAACAACGTGTCCGTGGTCGCTGCCTCGACGGACCGGGTGGTCGGCTCGATCGGTGTCGGGAGCAATCCGGTCAGCGTCGCGTTCGATAGCGGCGCCGACCAGGTCTACGTCGCAAACTATCTCGACGACAATGTGAGCGTGATCTCGGACCGCACGAACGCCGTGGTCGCCACGCTCGCCATGCCCGGTCATCCCGAGGAAGCTGCGTACGATCCGGGGACCGGGGAAGTCCTGGTCGTGAGCGCCCTCGAGTCGGACGATGTGAGCGTCATCTCGGATGGCATCGGTGCGGTCGTCGCGACCGTGCCGGTCGGCGCCGGAGCGGGCGCCCTAGCCTTCGATTCCGTGAGCGGACAGGCCTACGTCACCAATCAGCTCCAAGGTACGGTGTCGGTACTCTTCATCGCGCGGACCTACTCGGTCGACTTCCGCGAGTCGGGCTTGCCGCAGGGGACCCGCTGGTTCCTCAACGTGACCGCCAACGCGCCCGTGAACTCGACCGGTGGGTACGTCGACCTGAATCTCACCAACGGGACGTACCAGTTCTACCTCGGAAGTTCCAACCGGACGTACGAGGGGGTCTTGGAGGGGACCTCCTTCGTGATCGACGGGGCGAATGCCTACCTGACCGCGACCTTCGTCCGGACGACCTACCGGGTCACCATCACCGAAACAGGGCTGAGTCCGGGCGCTGACTGGTTCGTCACCGTCGACGGGGTCCAGCAGACCTCCAACGTCCCGACCGTCGTCTTCGCGGAGGCCAATGGAACTCACTACTTCCGGGTCACGACCTCCCTCAACTACGGCTCGTCGCGCAGTTCGGGGTCGTTCACGGTCGCCGGGGATCCCGTCCAGGTGTTCGTCAGCTTCGTCCTCCTGGTGAGCGTCCCCTCACCCTGGCAGTTCGGTCCGATCGACTACATCCTCCTCGGCCTGGACGTCGTGGTCGTGGTCGTGGGGACGTACGCCGTCCTCAACCTGCGGCGACGCGGCCGGGAACCCTCGATCGCCCCGGACGTGGCGCAAACGCCGTTTCCGTCCAACGAGTTTGGACCGTCGGACAACCCGACGCCCCCGAGCGGCTAACCGGCCGCGACCGGGTGTCGCCAACTCTCGAGGATATCGCGCAGGGTCTGGTCGAAGGGAATCTGGGGCGACCAGCCCAGCCCACGGAGCTTGGAGACGTCGGCGAGGTGGATCGGCTCGTCCACGAGTCGCATGCGTTCCGGGACCGACTCGACCCGGATCGGCGCCCTCGCGAACGACAACAGCGTATCCAGGTTGGACCGGACGTTTCGGGGCACCCCACTCGCGATGTTGTAGGCCTCCCCGGGCGCCCCATGCTCGACCACGGCCACCATGGCCCGAACCGCGTCGCGGACGTCCTGGATGTCCCGCTGTTTGTCGAGATTGCCGACCCTCAGGACGCGCGGGTCCGGCTGGCGCTCCAGGTCCGCGATCTGGCTCGCGAAGTCGTTGGTCGAGTCCCCCCGTTTACCGGGCCCCGTCGTGCCGAAGATTCGGTAGCGAAACACCGGGATTTCGAAGCTCCGGAAGTACTGGTAGCAGAGCAGGTCGGCTCCCGCCTTGCTCGAGGCGTAGGGGCTGGTCGGGCGCAGGGGAGAGTCCTCGGGCGTGGGAATCCTGGGTGGGTCCCCGTACTCGGTCCCGCTGCCGGCGAAGGCAAACCGGGTCGTCGGAAAATGGTGCCGGAGTTCCTCCAGGAGATACAGCGTACCCGTGAGGTTGGTGGCGTAGGTCCCGGCGGGGTCCTCCCACGACGGGATGACGAACGCCTGGCCGGCGAAGTGGTAGATCACGTCCGGCCGAACCTCCGCGACGATCCGTTCGACCTGGGCCCGGTCGGTCACGTCCAGCGGGGCGACGCGGACGTTCGGCGCTTGGGTCGCCCCCTGGGGCTCGAGCCGCGGCAGGTGAGTGGCCGTGACCTCGACCCCTTCGCCGGCGAGATGCCGGGTCATGTACGACCCGAGAAAGCCGGTTCCGCCGGTGACGAGAGCTCGCATGTTCGCGGCGTTCTCCGAGGGGTAGCGGCTCTTTAGGCTGCCGGCGAGAAGCCGAACAGCCGGTTGCCCCGTCGGCGACTCGGGTGGGGCCTCTACGGATGCTGGGAGAGATAGGCTCGGTCCTCCCGATCGATGTCGTTCAGTACGCGTCGGATCAGGCCCCGCTGCGGAATGAAGAACGGCACGACCGTGACTCGCAGGCGCATGCGGCTCTGGATGAGCGTGCCGCCGCTGGCGGGGAGGTAGTGGTTTTCGATGGAACTTCCCGCCGCATACGGTCCCTCACCCCCGACGACCTCCCACCGGGAGTAGTCGGGTGGGCGATAGGTGAGTTTCCACTGGGAGGTGAGCCGGCGCCCGCGAGCATCGATCGTACGTTCCACCGTCGTGGACTCGCCGTCTCGCGTGACCACCTTCTGGCTCAGAATCAGCGGGTGGATGGAGGATACTTGTTGGTCGTCCAAGTGGGCCTGAAGCATCCTCCACAGTTGCTCCCGGCCGAACGGGAAAAGGTCTGACTCCTCGTACTCGATGAAGTTCGGCATCGCCACCGAACGGCCACGGGCGGTCATCAAACCGCGCCCGTCCAGTTCCCGGAGTCACGCCCTCCACCTCGCCGGAGCGCGAACTCGAGTTTAAATACCTAAACTCGGCAGTTCAAGCATGCAAGCCCCCGCCTATGCTGTCGATTCGAACTCCGTTATCCCGGGGGGTCCTGACACTCCTGGTGGTTGGCCTCGCGTTGACTGGCGGGGGTCTCGCCGGGACCACCTCGCTCAGCGGGTCCACGGTCCATCCGGGAGCGCCCGCCTCCGTCGGTCCGGCCGCGCGTCCTCTCGGTAGCTCTCTCTTTGAAGTGAACTTCTCCGAGACCGGGCTTCCGCCGACCACGCCCTGGGGAGTCACCCTCGACGGTTCCTTTCTCGGCTCCGCCTCGCCGTCGGTGGAGTTCCTGATGGCGAACGGCAGCTACGCCTTCAACGTCAGTTCCGTTCCAGGGTTTGTCGCCAACCTCGTGTTCGGCAACCTGACCGTCAACGGGTCCGTGGTCTTCCAAAACATCTCGTTCAGCCCGTTCGCCTACCCCGTTACCTTCACCGAGGCCGGACTTCCCGGAGCAACGTCCTGGGGCGTCACCTTGAACGGGACGCTGTACACGTCCGCTACCGCACAGATCGTGGTCGCCGAGCCCAACGGGACCTACTCTTACTCGGTGCAGCCGGTCGGCGGCTATCTCGTCGCGCCCGCGAGCGGTGGTACGGATGTCGCGGGGGCCCGCGTGGGGGTGAACGTCACCTTCACGCCCGTAGAATTCCCGGTAACGTTCAATGAGACCGGCGTCGCCGACGTCAACTGGTCGGTGAACCTGTCCGGCTCGGTCCGCACTACCAACGAGACCAACCTGACGTTCCAGGAGCCCAACGGGACCTACGCCTTCACGGTCCTCCCGCCGGCGGCCAACTACTCGACGCCCGCGAGCGGGTCGGTCACCGTCAACGACGGGCCGGCGTGGAAGGACCTCGTCTTCACCTCGATTCCACCCCTCAAGTATCCCCTCTCGTTCAATGAAACGGGGTTGGCGCCGGGGACCCGGTGGCAGGTCAACCTATCGATCGCCAGCGCGAGCGCGACGGGTCCCACGATCGTCTTCCTGAAGTCGAACGGGACGTTCCACTTCAACATCACACCGGTCGTGGGGTACTCGGTCTCCCCGGGGACGGGCGTTGCGGTCCTGAGCGGACCGACGACGGTGGACATCATCTTCACCGCCCTCGTCTATCCGACGAACTTCACTGAGACCGGGCTCCCCCACAACACCAACTGGTCGGTCCAACTCGGCTCGAGCGTCGGTTGGAG
>JASHSU010000103.1 GCA_030038605.1 Thermoplasmata archaeon
GGGAAGAGGGCCTCCCGGGTCGGAAACCTCGAGGAATTGGGGTTACAAGAAGGACACTGGAGGGGCGGGCGGTCGCCCACCGTCCGCGAGGGTCATGAACCCCCGGGACTCCGCCGGGTAGCCCCATGAGCGGTTCGGTCGACCTCCAGAACTACGTGGGGGGCCGCTGGGTCCCGCCGGTCGCGACCGGCCGGCTCGAGGTGCCCGACCCCTCGGACGGGTCGCTGCTCGCTCGCGTCCCGCGATCGGAGGCGGCCGACGTGGAGGCCGCCGTACGGGCGGCCCGCGACGCGTTCCCCGCCTGGCGCGATGTGCCGGTAGCCGAACGGGCCCGGCGCGTCATCGCGCTCCGCAACCTGCTCGAGTCGCACACGGAGGATCTCGCCCGGTCGGTCTCCAGGGAGAACGGCAAGACCCTCGACGAAGCCCGCGGGTCGGTCCGCCGTGGGATCGAGGCGACGGAGTTCGCCGCGTCGGCTCCGACCACCCTGCAGGGATACTTTCTCGAGGACGTCTCACGGGGGGTGGACTCGACGCTACTCCGGCAGCCGGTCGGAGTAGTGGCCGGGATCACGCCGTTCAACTTCCCGGTCATGATTCCGCTGTGGATGGCCCCCCTCGCCCTCGTCTGTGGGAACACGTTCGTGCTCAAGCCGTCGGAACGAGTGCCCCTGTCCGCAGTGTTCCTGGCCCGACTGTTCGGCGAGGCGGGGTTCCCGGCGGGAACCTTCAACCTCGTGCACGGGGACGTGGCGGCGGTCAACGCGCTCCTGACCCACCCCGCCGTCGACGCGGTCTCTTTCGTCGGGTCGGCGCCCACGGCGAAGCACATCTACACGACCGCCGCGGCGCATGGGAAGCGCGTTCAGGCCCTCGCCGGAGCGAAGAACCACCTGATCGTGATGCCCGACGCCGACCTCGAGCACACGGTTCCCGCGGTGATCTCGAGCGCCTTTGGCCAGTCGGGCGAGCGCTGTCTCGCCGGCAGCGTCGTGGTCGCCGTCGAGCCCGGTGCCGATCGCCTGGTGGCCCGCTTGGCGGAGGCGGTCCAGAACCTCACGGTCGGCCCCAGTTCTTCCGATTCCACGGAGGTGGGGCCGGTCATCCGGGCGGACCACCGCGAGAAGGTGAACCGATGGATTCGGGAGGGCGAGTCGGGAGGCGCGATCGTCGCGGCTCGCGGTAAGGTCCCCGAGTCATCCGATGGATTCTACGTCGCACCCGTCCTCTTCGACCGGGTCCAGCCCGAGATGGCCATCGCCCAGGAGGAGATCTTCGGGCCGGTCCTCTGTGTAGTGCGCGCCGGGTCCCTCACCGAAGCCATCGCTACCGCGAACCGGTCCCGCTTCGGCAACGCCGCCGCCATCTTCACCCGGGACGGTGGCGCGGCCCGGACGTTCGTCCACGACATCCAGGCCGGCATGCTGGGCGTGAACATCGGGGTGCCGGCACCGGCGGCCTACTTCCCGTTCGCCGGGTGGAAGGGCTCGTTCTATGGGGACCTGCACGCCACCGGACGGGATGCGGTCGAGTTCTACACGCACAAGAAGGTCGTCACGACCCGTTGGTTCTAGGTCGCGGGGGGCGGAGCAATCTCCGCGTCCGCCACCAGGAGGGCCTTGTCGAGCGCCTCGAGTCCGCGGTCGAGCCCCTCACGGGTGATGATGAGCGGTGGCGCGATGACGAGGTGGGAGATCCATGCGACGCAGTAGACGCCCTCCTTCAGCATCGCGGCGGCGACCTTCTCGGCCACCAAGGGACGGCCCGCCAACTTGTCGTCGTCCGTGTTGAAGGGAGTACGACTGGCCCGGTCCTTGACCAACTCGACCGCGGCGAAGAGGCCGAGGCCCCGGACCTCCCCGACCGACGGATGCTTCTCTCCGATCTCCGCGAGCCTACGGAGGAGATACTCGCCGTCCTTCCGCGACTTCATGATGAGGTCGAGCCGGCGGTACTCTCCGATGGCC
The DNA here is from genome assembly GCA_030038605.1 of Thermoplasmata archaeon. Lineage (GTDB taxonomy): Archaea > Thermoplasmatota > Thermoplasmata > Lutacidiplasmatales > UBA184 > Lutacidiplasma. The sequence continues at coordinate 1,968 of JASHSU010000103.1, forward strand.
GCGACAGCCGGGGCCAAGGTCAGCGGGTGGGCCTCGTACGTGTGGCCGTGTGGGAAGTACGTCTCGGTGAACGTCTCGTGGAGTTTCTGGGTCGTGGCGGTGAGGCCGAGGGGGACCATCGCTCCCGTGATCCCCTTGGCGGTGGTCAGGATGTCCGGCACGACGTTCCAGTGGTCGACGCCGAACCATTCGCCGACCCGGCCCCATCCGGTCATCACCTCGTCCGCGATGAGCAGTACGTCGTGCTTCTTCGTGATCTTCCGGATCATCGGAAGGTACTCGGGAACCGGGACGATGACCCCGTTCGTACCGACCACGGGCTCCAGGATCATCGCCGCGACGTCGCCCTCACGCTCGATCATCTCGTCGACGTAGTCGGCGCACTTCACGCCGCAGTCCGGGTAGGTGAGGCCGAACGGGCAGCGGTAGCAGTAGCAATCGGGCGCGAAGACGGTCCCGGGGACCTTCTGGACCTTTTCGATGGGGCGACGCCGCGGATCCCCGGTCACCGAGATCGACGCGGCGGTCGACCCGTGGTACGACCGATGCCGAGACACCACCTTCGTACGCCCGGTCGCGACGCGGGCGACCTTGAGCGCCGCCTCGTTCGCTTCCGTCCCGGATGTGCTGAAGAAAAACCGGGAGAGTCCCGAAGGTAGCACCTCCAACAGGGCGAAACTCAAACGGGCCCGAGCCTCGGTCGCAAACCCCGGAGCCGCGTAGGCGAGCTGTTTCGCCTGATTCTGGATCGCGGCCACGACCGCCGGGTTGCCGTGCCCCAGGTTGGTGGCCATTAGCTGGGATGAAAAGTCGAGGTACGCCTTGCCCCGGTCATCCCAGAACGTCGACCCTTCCGCTCGCGTCACCACCAGGGGATTCCAGCCACCTTGGCGCCGCCAGGTCACGTAGTTCGTCTCCGTGACCACCTTGCGGATGGCCTCCCCGTCCACGGAGGGGGAGTCCCCGTCCGTCACGCGCCTCCCTTCCGGTGTTTTCCTCGGGGACGATCTCCGAACAGACGGCGAGCGTTCCCGCCCAGTATGCCCGCTTTGTCGGCGGGGGGCAGGTCCAAGCCATCGACGAGGGCCACCGCCGTCGCGAGCGACTCCAACGGCCAGTCCGAGCCGTAGAGCACCCGGTCGGTCGCTCCGATGGTGTCGACCACGCCCTGAAGTACGGTCTTCGACCGGGCGAACGTCCGGTCGAAGTGCGGTGTGTTGGGGTGGGGCAGGAGACCGGACGTGTCGGTGTACATGTTCGCATTCTTGTAGACGAGCTCGGCGGCTTCCTCGACCCACGGGTTCCCGAGGTGGCACAGGACGAAATTCACGTCCCGGTACTGGACGGCCACCTCGTCCATCTCGATCGGTCGGGCAAACTTGATCCGGCCGTTCGGGTCGAGGGTGTCGCCCTGGTGAACCATCACGACAATCCCGCGGCGTTCAGCGTACTCATAGACCGGGGCGAGGGCCTTGTCGTGAGGGTAAAACGCCTGATAGCCGGGAAACAGCTTGATCGCGGCCAGGTCCGGGACCGCTTCCCAGGTGTGGACGACGGACTCGACCTCCTTCCGACCTCGCGTGGGGTCGACGGTGGCGACGGGGCGAAGGCGGCCGCCGCTGTCGCGAGCGTTGGTTTCCGACTCCTGGAGCGCCTCTCCTGCCGTCGGCGCCTCGTAGACCGGAATGGCGAGGCCCCCCTCGATCCGGACCGAGTCCATCTCCGCGAGCAGCCCTTTGACCGTGTAGTCGAGGTCCCGTCGATACCCCGTTCGGGGCAGGTCCGGCCACCAGCGGGAGAGGTGAAGGTGAACGTCGAACACGTCTCCGAGGTCGCTCATTCTCCGTCTCTGTCCCCCTGAGTGGGCGCCGGCCCATAACCCATCCGGCTGACTCTTCTCGCGAACCGTCAGGACGGCTCGCATTCTCAATCACGGGCGCTCGGCCGCGACAGGATGCGCGTCTATGCGTATCGACAGGAGTGAGAAAGGCACGAAACTTGTCCCATCCACGGACCGCTCGGTGGGTGCCCCGAGGAGCGCCGGACCCGCCGGATGCGGTTCCTCCCCGGCCGGTGCAAAAATTGCGCGTCCCACTAGGCTGGGCCGCAATTTCCGTCGAACCCTTATCAAAAAAACCGCCTACGCGAACTATTTTGGCGCGGCTTATGACCGAGGGCCTCCGTGGTTCGAACGCGCCGCACTCGCGTGCGGCGAGCACCACCAGGAGGAAACAAACGAGAGATGAGCGGCATGAACGCGACCAAGAGAGAACGCAAGCTGAGGTACCTCCGGGGCCTCCGCGGTGAGAGGAAGGGTGTCTCGCCCGTCGTGGCGACCCTCATCCTGATCCTCATCGCGGTCGCGGCCGCGGCGGCGCTCTACCTTTGGCTCGTTGCGTGGCAGGGCAACATCACTGGGGGCATCGGCAACCAGGGTGTCCAGACCACCTTCAGCATTGGAGGCAGCTCGTCGATGTACCAGTTCGACCAGGACGCAGTGACGTGGT
>JASHSU010000104.1 GCA_030038605.1 Thermoplasmata archaeon
CCCGTCCGCCCACTCCCGGGCCGGATGTCGCTCCGGGGCCGGGACGTGATCTCGATCCGGGACCTCACCAAGGACGAGGTTCTGGAACTCCTGACGTCCGCGCGGAAGATGATCCCGTTCGCGGAGGGGAAGAAGGTGACCCATCCGCTCGACGACCGGATCGTAGCAATGGCGTTCTTCGAACCCTCGACGCGCACGCGACTCTCGTTCGAGGCCGCCGTCCAGCGGCTCGGCGGCCGTTGCATCACTATCGCCGACGCGGCGGCGACCTCGATGCGCAAGGGCGAGAGCCTGTCGGACACGGTCCAGATGCTCACGGGCTACTCGGATGCGATCGTGATCCGGCACCCGAACGAAGGGTCGGCTCAGCTGGCCGCCCGGGTCTCCCCGAAACCGATCATCAACGCCGGCGACGGCGCCGGCCAACACCCGACGCAGACCCTCGCGGACCTCGCGACGATGCACGAGGCCTTTGGGACCCTGACCGGCCTCCGGGTCGTCCTGCTCGGCGACCTGCGGTACGGGCGCACGGTCCACTCGCTGGCCTACGCGCTCGCAGTGTTCGGCGCCGAGATCGTCCTCACCTCACCGCCCGAACTGCGCCTCCCCCGCGAGTTGTTGACCGAGCTGGAAGGCATGGGCGCCCGCGTCACGGAGGAGCCGGACGTCCGCAAGGCGGTGCGCGAGGCCGACGTGCTCTACGTCACGCGGATCCAGAAAGAGCGGTTCGGCGACGAGGGGGAGTATCGAAAGGTGGCCGGTTCCTACCGCATCGACCGCCACATTCTCGCCGACGCCAAACCGCGCCTGGTCGTGCTCCACCCACTGCCTCGGGCCGGCGAGATCCTGCCCGAGGTCGACCAGCTGCCGCACGCTTCGTACTTCCGCCAGGCGTTCCTGGCCGTCCCGGTCCGGATGGCGCTGCTCACCGCGGTCCTGGGGAACGGCCGAGGGGACTCGTGAGCGAGGTACGGGAACTCCGCATCACCCCGATCCGCAACGGGACGGTGATCGACCACATCGGCAACGGCCTCGCGCTGGACGTGCTCCGTATCATCGGAGCCCGTGGCCTGGACAAGGACTCGACGGTCAGCGTGGCGCTCCACGTCCGGTCGGGCAAGCTGGGCTGGAAGGACATCGTCAAGGTCGAGAACATGGAACTCTCACCGCGGAAGGTGAACGCCATCGCCCTCATCGCCCCGACCGCAACGATCTCGATCATCCGTGACTACAAGGTCCAGTCCAAGCGTCCGGTCGACCTGCCGGAAACGATCGTCGGGGTCGTTACATGTCCGAACCCGAACTGCATCTCGAACCAGGGTGAGCCGATCGAGAGCGAGTTCCGGGTCTCGCGCCGTCGCCCGGTGCAGTTGACCTGCATCTACTGCGAGCGGACGCTGGACGACTTCCTTCGCCACCTCGTCTGACCGCGCCCGTGGTCGATCTCGGGTGGGCCGCCGGCTTCCTCGTCGTCTTTGCCGTCGTCGGCGGGTTCGAACTGTTCGACCGGACCAGCTTCGCCCTCATCGCGATGGCCGCGCGGTCGCGACCGTGGCCGACCTGGGTCGGCGGGGCCACCGCGTTCGTCCTCACCACGGTCATCGCAGTCACGGTCGGAGCCGCGTTGGCCGACGTACTGGGGCCCGCGCGGATCGGGTGGCTCCGGGTCGCGGGCGGGTCGTTCCTCATCGTCTACGCACTGTACAGTTACCTCACCCCGGATGAGGAAGAGCGATTGGAACGAGTGACTCAGGCGCGCGCGGCGTTCACCACGGCCTTCGTCACCATTTTCCTGCTCGAGTTGGGCGACACGACGCAGATCTTCGAGATCGTGTTCGTCGCCGACTGGGGCTGGGTGGTGGTGCTCGTCGCGGGTTCACTGGCCCTCGTCTCGGTCGCGGCGTGGGACGTCGTACTCGGCCAGCGCCTCGGGGCCCGGGTCGAGCCGGCGACGATGCGGAAGGTCGTGACGGTCGTCCTGCTCGTGGTCGGGGTGGCGACGATCGTCTACGGTCTAGCGCCGGCTGCGTTCCCGGCGCTCTCCCTCGCGGCGCCGGGTTAGGGTGTCCGGGGGCGGCAGGCGGGCGCCGCCGTGATCGGTCCGTCCGGCCACGGCGGCCAGATCCGGCGCTAGGACCTGCCAACTGACGGGCAGCGCTTCGAGCGCCCTCGGGTCGCCCAGACGCTCGGCCAGCGACGTGCCCTCGTCGGGGCGTCGGCGGGCGAACTCGAGCAGGGCCAGGCGAAGGAGTGACTCCGCCCGGGGCCGGGGAAGGCTGAGCGGTCCCGGCTCGTCCACGATGGCCAGCCATCGGTCCCGGGCCCCTTCGAGGGACTCCTCGAGCGCCAGGAACCGGCCCTCCAGGACCCAGAACCGGAGCAGCAAAGGGGACGGGGGGAGCAGGTGCAGCGTCTCCACAATCGTTCGGCAGCGGTCCAGGTGCTCGCTGACGCCCTTGGTCACCCCCTCGTCCATCATCGACTCGGCGATCGCCAGTCGGTGCGAGAGTTCGACGGGCAGGACCTTCTGGCGCTGCAAGGCGGCCAGGCTGCGCTCCCGGATCTGCCGGCCCCGGGCGCGATCGCCGCGCACTTCCGCGAGCCGCGCTTCCAGGTCCTCGGCGACGAAATCGAGCTCCCAGCGACGTTCCCGGGCGAGGGTAACCCGGGACGCCCGAAGGAACCGGGCGGCACGTTCCTGGTCCTCGGTCAGGCCCTCGACCCGGGCGACGGCGGCCGCGAGCAGGGCCAGGGCCTGAAGGTGGCCCTCGGGCAGCCCCCGCCCGATGAGGGCCGCCCGATGCGACTCGGCGCGGGCCTGCTCAAAATCCCGGCGTTCCGCATGGAACTCCGAGAGAACGGCCTGCAGTAGGACCTCGACGTCCGTCGCCCGGCCGTCGTGGGCCCGTTCGGCGAGCTCGGAGACCAAGGTAATCAGGGACGGCCGGGGGCCGACCGCCCGGAGCGCGAGCAGCAGCGGTTCGAGCCAGTCTCCGATGGTGTCGGACGGTAATCGGGCCCGGAGCGCGACCGCTACGCCTTCCTGAAACTCGACCTCGCCCTCAGCCAGTCGGCCAGAAAAGAACAGCGAGCGGGCGTGGAGCAGTCGGAGCTCGGACTCCAGCGCCTCCCGTTCGGTCGGCGGAACGGCCCCGATGCACTCGATCGCTTGCCGGAGGAGTTCCTCGGCGCTGTCGTACGCGAGCAGTTGGAGGCTCAGCTCGGCGGCCTCGAGCAGATTGCGCAGAGCCATCGGGCCGGGGAACCAGGCGAGGTAGTGCCGGGCCACCTCGATGCGACGGGCGAGCGTGGGCTCGGGGGAGAGCGCGGAGAGCGCGTTGGCGATCTCCAGGTGCATCTCCTTGCGCGCGGTCTCCGGCACCAGTTCAGCGGTGAGCGCCACCCACGGGAGGTGGGGGATCGTGACCTTCCCCTCCGAGACCTTCACCAACCCCACGCCGGTGGCCGGCAGCAACGACTCGGACAGTTGGGAGAACCCGAGCCGGGTGACTCGGGAGAGCACCACCTCGCCGACCGTGCCGCCGAGCAAGGCGACGAACCCGACGACCCGCTGGGTGACCGTGGGCAGGTCGTCCCAGAGAGCCTTGAGCCGGTGGGATTCCCGAGGGTCGGCGACGGGTTCCGAGAACCGGACCCAGTCGACGTCGCCGCGACCGAGGAACGCCTCTTCCCAGGGCACGTACCCCGGGTTCGACGTATCCAGGGCGACCGCGAGCAGTAGGGGCCGAAACCTCGCGCGCCGGGTCAACCAGACGACAAACTCCCGGCTGTCCGGGTCGAACAGGGTCGCATCCTCCACCAGGATGGCGACCGGGTGGGCCTCCGGCCCTGTGAACTCGGCGAGCAAGCTCTGCCAGTATCCCTCCGGGTCGCCCTCGTGCGCGGAGCGGGCCCGGGCCGGACCGCCCAGCAACCGGGAGCCGCGACCTCGCCCGCCCCGTCCGGCCCGCGTGCTCGGAGCTCGGTCGGGCAGGAACGGGACACTACCGATATCCGGGACGGCGAGGCCGCCGTCCTCGAGTTCCGCCTCGATCCGCCCAGCGACGGCGGGGTCGCCGAGGGGAGCGGTCGGCTCGCGCAGGCCGTCCAACGCGCCGAACGGGATCGACCGAGTGCGGAAACTGCCGCGAAGCTGGACGACCCGCCCGTGCCGCTCGACCATCTGCGCCCGGACTTCGTCGAGCAGCCGGGACTTTCCGCTCAACGGCGGACCCGAGACCACGACGGTCCGACCGGAGTACGCCCCGAGCCCTTCGAGGGCCCGAAGCACCGGCGAGGGCAACGAAGGCACCCGGTACCTCGGGGTTCTATGCGGCGTGCGGGGTTAATAATGCCCCTCGGCCGTTCGGACCCCAGCGTTTTTTATGACAGCGGACTGCCGCGTCCGTGACGTCCTCCCTACCGACCCGACGGCGCGCGTTCCTCAAGCGTACGGTCACCCCGGTCGATGTGACTCGGGGCCGCGGAGTGGGCGACCTGCTCGAACAGTTCCGGTCGACATCGATCCAGGCCCGCAACCTCGGCAAGGCGCTCGAGGTGTGGGAGAACGCCCTCAACGACCCGAAGCGGCCGACGGTCTTCCTGGGCCTGTCCGGCCCGCTCATCGCCGCAGGACTACGGAAGGTTCTCCGCGACCTCATCGACTGGGGCGTCGTCGACGTGGTCGTCTCGACGGGCGCGGTGATGTACCAGGACCTCTACCAGACCGTCGGCGGCCGGCACTGGATGGGCACGCCCTCCGCGGACGACGTTGCGTTGCGTTCGATGTATCTGGACCGCATCTACGACACGTACGTTGACGAGCTCAAATTCGAGGACACGGACCGAGCGATCGGCGCGGCGACCGAGAAGTTCCCACGCCGGACCGCTTCCTCCCGCGAGTACTTCGAGTTCCTGGGCAAACAGTACCCGGACGCCGATTCGATCCTCTCCACGGCCGCTCGGCGGGGAGTGCCGATCTTTTCGCCGGCCCTCATCGACAGCTCGATCGGCATCGGACTCACACTTTACTATCAACGCAACCGGAGTCGGGCCGACCGGTTCGTACTGGATGCGGTCCGGGACAACTACGAATTGGTCCAGATCCTCTCGCAGTCGCCACGGACGGCCGTCATCTACATCGGTGGAGGCACGCCCAAGAACTGGATCAACGACGGCATCGTGATGGCGAACTATGCCTTCGGGCGCGAGGGTGAGGGCCACTTCTACGCGCTCCAGGTGACGACGGACGTGCCGCACTGGGGTGGCCTTTCCGGCAGCACGCTCGACGAGGCCCAGTCGTGGGGGAAGATCTCCAAAACGGCGACCCGTTCGATGGCCCATTTGGACGCGTCGATCGGGCTTCCGCTCCTCGCCGGTGCCCTCTGGGACCGGCGCAAGCACTGGCAACCACGCACCCGGCTCCGCTTCGACTGGAAGGGCGACCAGGTCAAGGTCTCCCGCGTCCGGCCGGGCCGGAAGCGGTAGGAGACGTCGATGCCGGCGACCGGGCCGGTGCCGCCCCGGGTCCCCCCCGGTCAGATCGTCACCCCCCGGTGGCCGGTACTCCATGCCGGCAGCGTGCCGACCCAGCTCACCCCCTCCAACTGGACCCTCCAACTCCGCGGGGAGGTCCAGGCTCCCCAAACTCTGACGTTCGGCCAACTGCTCGCACTCGAGCAGGTCGACGAAACCTGCGACATTCACTGCGTGACCTCCTGGTCCCGGCTGGACACGCGCTGGCGCGGGGTCCGCTTCCGTACGCTCGAAGCCCTCGCCCGACCGAATCCGTCGGTACGGTTCGTCGTGATGGAGTGCGAACAGGGGTTCACGACGTCGCTGCCGATCGAAGCGCTGCGCGACGACGACGTGCTCGTGGCGCACACCGTGGACGAGCAGGCCCTCCCAGCCGAGCACGGCGGACCGGTACGGATGCTCGTGCCCAAGCGCTACTTCTACAAGTCCGCGAAGTGGCTCCGCGGTCTCAAGTTCGTGACGAACGACGAGCCGGGCTTCTGGGAGGTCCGCGGCTACTCCAACATCGCCGACCCCTGGCGAGAAACCCGGTACGATGTGGATGACGTGAAGGTCATCTACCGCATGCGGAAGGAGTCGTTGTTCCACCCCACCGGCCGATAGACACCGGACGATCGGGCCGGTACGCTCACGTCAGCAAACTTATCGGAGTGCGCACCGGTCCGCACCCGTGCGCACCGTATATCTCCCCTCGAAAAACCGTCGGGTTTTCGAACGCTTAAGTAGGCGCATTTCCGCGGCCCGCCCGGAGGTGGCCCCCGGTGTTTATCCCGACCGTTCCGCCCGTCGCGCGCGACAAGCAGTAATCGATCGGTTGTCAGCGGCGAAGTTGAATCTTCGTCCGCGTTCAGCTGGCGCGAGCGGAA
>JASHSU010000105.1 GCA_030038605.1 Thermoplasmata archaeon
TGTACACTTCCGTGGCGCGGGCGACCGCCTCGACCTTCACGTACTCGTTCGCCTGGTGCGAGAGCTCTTCCTCTCCGGCCCCGAAAATGACGACGCGCGGGTTGACCTGCGTGTAGTGGACCGCCTCCGACGCGTGAACGAGGACCGTCGTCTCGGCCTGGGCGACTTCCCGCAGGATGCGGACGTGGTCGGAGTTCGGGTCGATCTGTACGGCGGGCATCGAGAGGATCCGACGGAGGGTGAACGGAGTCTTGATCCGGCGCAGGTGCTCCTCGACCTCCTGGTAGAGCTGGTCGGGCGTGTACGGCGGTGGGAAGCGAATGTCGACCTCGCTGGTGGCCTTGTTCGGGACGACATTGAGCCGGCTGCCGCCGTGGAACGTCCCCAGGTTCATCGTGACCGAGCCGAGCTCGGGGTGGGCGATCCGCCCCTTGAACGATTCGAGCCCCCGCAGGATCCGCATCATCTTGCCGATCGCGTTCTCGCCCAGGTGGGGCATGGCGCCGTGGGCCGCCTTGCCGCGCGTCTCGATGGCGAGGTCGAGCACCCCTTTCTCGGCGTAGGCGACCCGAAGGCCGGTCGGTTCGCCGACGACGACGGCCCGCGCCCGCCGCAAGGGCAGTGTCTTGGAGAGCGCGATGGCACCCTGCATGGTCGTCTCCTCGTCGGTCGTGAAGGCCAGGACCACGGGAATCTTGCGGGCGACCAGGTCCTGGGCCGCCTCCAACATCGCGACCACGGTCCCTTTCATGTCGGCGGCGCCGCGGCCGTACATCCGACCCGAGGCGAGCTGGCTCTGGGAAAAGCTCCAGTAGTCCCCGATCGGGGGGGTGTCCAGATGACCGGACAAGACGACGCCGCCCTGGCCGTACTCCGCGAGCAGGCTCGGCGATTGCGGGTCGCCGAACAGCGTGTTCCGCATGTGGATCTGGTCGGTGAACGACTGGACGTAGTCGAGCACCTCCTGCTTGTCGGACGGTGGGTCGCTGGGGATCTTGATCAGCTCCGCCAGCATGTCGACCATCTGGCGCTTCATCGGTTCACGGACCTCGCACCGGACGCGGTTCGCCGAGGGGACAACGGGCCGTCAAGCCCGGAACGGACTTAAGCGTTCGAACGCGCGCGGAGGGCCTGCTCGGCGACCTTGCGGCTCGCTTCGAGGGCCCGCCCGTAGCCGTCCGGGGACCCGACCGACCGCCATGTGCCCGTCGTGGAGGTGAGGAGCAGCGCCGCGACCCGGCCCCCGTCGGCGATCATTCGCTGGATGCCGTCCGTGAGCTCGAGCTCGGGCCCGTGGCGCGCCTTGCGGACCGCTTCGAGCGCGGGGAACAGACGCGGGCCGAACGCGTAGACCGCGGCCGCCGCCCAATGCGTGCGGGGCCGGGCGGGTTTCTCGACCATGCGACGGACCTCGATGCGCGGGTACGGTCCCACCTTCTTGCCGAGCTCCCCCTCGAAGACTCCGTAGCGACGCGGGTCCGCCACCGTCCGGGCCAGCACGACCGCGTCGAGGTTCTCCCGCTCGCGCAGCTCGGCCATCGCGCGCAGCGCCGCCCCGCGGTGGGGCTCGATGACGATGCCGTCGCCGGCGTGCAGCAGGAACGGCTCGTCCCCGATGACGGAGTGGGTCCGGAGGACGGCGTCCCCGAAGCCGGCCGGACGCGGCTGCATCGTGTACACGAAGCGGACCCGGTCGAGCGTGCGATAGAACTCCCGGGTCTCGGCCAACCGTTCCCCGTGCCGTCGGTGGCGGCGGAGAAACTCGTGGTCGACCGTGAAGTAGCCCTGGACCATCCCCGCGTCGCGCGGCTGCACCACGAACGTCACCAGGTCGGCGTCCGCGCCGATGAGGGACTCCACGACCAGGTGGGCGACCGGTTTGAGCACGAGCGAACCGTTCTCCCCACCGTCATAGAGCGGGAGGAATTCCTTGCGCAGCCCCCGGCTCCAGGGGAGCATGCGGGTCCCCTCACCCGCGAGGGTGATGACGGCCTGCATGCGGCGGGACGCCTACGCCGGCGAACCGACGGACGAGGATCCCGAAGGAGAGGTGGGGAGGGGCTTGGCCGTGGGAACCTCCCGCGCCTGGAGGAGGGGCCGGCTGTCCGGCACCCGCCACTGGACGGTGGGGACCACCACATGGCGACGGGCTTCCAGACGGCGTCGGAACCGGATCATGTCGTGGAAGATCTCGCGGACGACATCGTCCAACTGACGCGTGCGGACGTAGCCGAGTGCGGGCAGGTGGTCGTGGAGCGGGTTGTAGTAGTGCTGCTCCGCTTCGACCCGGGGGTCCGCGGGATGCTCGATCACCGGCTTCAAGTCGAACTCCGCCGCCACGCGGGCGACCCGCTCGGCCAGCTCGTTGATCGAGTAGGACGCGTCGAACTGGTTGAACACGCGGTACTCGCCGGGCGCCGCCGGGTGCTCGACCGCCAACCGCAGGGACTGCATCGAGTCCTCGAGCGCGAGGAACCCGCGCTTCTGTTCGCCCCGGCCGTACGGCGTGATCGGAGCCCCGAGCACCGCCTGCGCGATGAACCGGTTGAGCGCCGTGCCCCACGTCTCGTCGAAGTCGAAGCGGGTGAGCAGGCGGTCGTCCGTGATCTCGGGCGTGCGGACGCCGTAGATGACGCCCTGCATTACGTCGGTCGCGCGCAGGTGGAAGATCTTCGCGGCGAACTGGACGTCGCCCGAGTCGAAGACCTTGCTCCAGTGGTACCAGGAGCCGCCCTGGCGCGGGAACGGAAGGTGGTCCTTGCGGCCGTTGAACTCGACATCGAAGAACCCTTCCGGAATGTCGGTGTTCGGGGTCCCGTACTCGCCCATCGTGCCCATCTTGACCAGGTGGGCGTCGGGGCAGGCTTCCTTCAGGGCGTACAGGATGTGGAGCGTCCCGGTCAGGTTCTCCACCTGCGTCGTGACGGCGTGGTGGACGTCGATCATCGAGTACGGGGCGCTGCGCTGCTCGGCCAGGTGGACGATCGCGTCCGGGCGCTCCGCACGGAACGTCGACAGGACGAAGTCGTAGTCCTGCAGGTCCCCGCGGTAGAATTTGAGGTCGGCTCCAAGGATCTCCTTCACGGCGGCCTGGCGACGAGCGAACGAGGGGATCGGCGTCGCCGACCAGCTGCCGACCTCCTTCACCCGCTTGCGGGTGACGAAATTGTCGATGCCGACGACCTCGTGACCGCGCTGGATGAGATGGAGGGCGAGGGGCCAGCCGGAATAACCATCAACGCCGGTTACGAGAACCTTCATGGAGGGTGACCGAGCGGTCGTAAATGCCCACTTCCCCCCTTTAAGGATTGGCCCCCCTACTGTGCGAATCTCTCACGTGGTTTGCCTCGAAAAACGGTATCTTCGAATCGCCACGGTTTTGCGACACCCTTCCGCTCCTCCGGAACAAATCCGGGCGGGTGCCGGCGGCGACGAAACGCCGGACCAAAGCCCCATAAGTGGAGGGAGGGTGGTGCCGTCCACCGATGAGTTCGGTCGTGTCCGAGCCGCAGGGGATCCGCATCGTCGACACCCGCGACGAGCCGCTGCGCGGTGCGATGCTCGTGGTCGGGTTCCCGACGCATGGTCTGGTCGGGTCGGTCGCCGCCTCCTACCTGGTCCACGCGTTGGACATGAGCCCGATCGCCTACATGATCAGCGAAGAGTTCCCGCCGACGGTCGTGATGGAGGAGGGCGTCGTGAGCGCCCCCGTCCGGTTCTACGCCAGCAAGCTCGTCTGCGGGGTCGACCGGTCGTGCGACCAGCTGGTCGTCCTCATCGCGGACATCCAGCCGAGCCCCTCGATGCTGAACGCCCTCGGTCGCGTCCTCTTGGACTGGGCCGAGCGCAAGGGCATCCAGATCGTCATCGCGATCGAGGGCCAGCCGATCGACTCGGAGGTCGGCGGCGATGCCCGCGTGGTGGCGATGTCGAACCGGGCGGCGGCCCCGCTGCTCGAGAAGTACCAGTTCGTGGCGGCGAACGGGGTCGTGACCGGGCTGGCGGGGGGCCTCCTCCTCGGGGCCATCAGCCGCACGACGCCCGTGCTCTGCTTCGTCGCGCAGGCCCACAAAGACTATCCCGATGCCCGTGCCGCCGCGAAGGTCATCGAGACGTTGAACCCGCTGGTACCCCTGCTCGCGCTCGACACGAAACCGTTGCGCGAGAAGGCCCGCGAGATCGAGGAGAACGTCCGCCGGACGCTGCGACAGACCCGCGACTCGATGACCGCGATGCGGACCGCGGAACCCGAAGGGCCGGGTGAGATGTATCGCTGACACGGCCCCTGCACCGCGACCGGCGGTGCTGCCGGAGGAGCGGCCACCGGTGTCGTTGCGCGGGTTCCGGCCGAGCGACGTGCCGTTCGTCGCCGCCGTCGTCGCCGACGCCCTGCACGAGCACTACGACCCGGGGCTGTACGCCTCGCTCAGTGCGGAATGGGCGGACGGCTTCCTCATCGCCGCCGACCCGAGCGAGGTCCCGGTCGGTTTCCTGCTCGGCGTCTCGCAGGTCGACCGCGAGGCGCGGGTCCTGATGTTCGCGGTCGACCGCAACCATCGGGAACGCGGGGTCGGCAGCCTCCTCATGTCGACCTTCCTCGACCGGTGTCGCGCCCGGGGATTCCGCCGCACGACGCTCGAGGTGCGGGTCTCGAACGCCACCGCGATCCGGTTCTACGCCCGCTACCAGTTCTCGGTCATCGACCTGTTGAAGGGGTACTACTCGGACGGGGAGAACGGCTATCAGATGGCCCGGCCCCTGCCCTGAATCGGACCGTCCTCGACCGTAGTGGCTAAAACCTCGCCGTCGGATGGCGCGCCATGCCCGTAGCTTGGCCGCTCGCCGGCGAGCTGATGACCGCGCGCCCGGTGACCTTGCCCCACGACGCGCCCATCTCCCGGGCCCTCGGCCTGATGCGGAGCCGAGGCATCCATGAGATCCCGATCCTCCAGGGCCGTCGCATCCTCGGGATGATCACGTTCGAGACGATCGCCCGGCGGTCCAGTCGGTCCTCGGGGACGAAGGTCGGGCACCTGCTCGTGGTGCCTCCGCTGGTGACCCCGGCCACCACGCTCCCTCAGGTGGCGGCCGACCTGTTGGGGACGGGCCTTCGAGCCGCTCCCGTGGTCGGACGACGCGGGGAGCTGCAGGGCGTCATCAGCCGGACCGACCTGGTCCGCGCCCTCCCGACCCTCGCGGGCATGGGCCACGTCCGGGTCGACCAGATCGGTCGCTCGGCGTCGGTGTTCGTTCGCGAGGCCGATACCGTTCGCCACCTGCTGGGCCATATCCGACTCCTCGAGGAGCAGGCCCTGCCAGTCGTCGACAAGCGGGGCCGCCTGGTCGGCGCGGTCTCTCTCGAGGACCTGGGCTCGGTGCTCTGGCGGCCGACGGTCGGCGGCAAGCTGGACGTCCCCACGCCCGGCTCGGCCCTGGACGTCGAGGTGCAGTCGCTCATGCGCGCCCCGGCCGTGACGATCGCCGCCGGGGCAGATGCCCTGGAGGCGGCCCGGGTCATGGCCCGGGAGAAGGTCTCGAGCCTGATCGTCATCGACGGGGGCCGCCCGACCCGGATCGTCGCGCAGGCGGACCTCCTCACCCTCGTGGTCGGAGCCCTGGCCCCACCCCGCGCCCGGTCGGGCGTCGAGGATGTCTACGTGGAGGTCACCGGTCTCCGCGGCTCGAGCGACCCGGCTCTCCTGGCGGACATTGACCATCTGGTCGCCGGCTCATTGAAGCGGATCGCCCACCACGTGCGACCGATCCTGCTGAGCCTCCATCTGAGCCCCCACGCGACCCATCGGACGTCGGACCTGACGGTCGAAGCGCGCCTGCACACGGACGCCGGGATCTTCTACGCCTCGCACACGGGATGGAACCTGATGGCCGGGATCTCCGGCCTCATGGACGAGCTGACGACGCAGGTCGGCCGCTCGCAGAGCGCCCGGCGGACCAAAGGCCGGCGACGCGCGCGCTCGGTCGACGACGACGAGTCGGTCGACGCCGAGCTCGAGGCGAAGATCCGAACGGCCACCGCCGACGACGAGTAGCCGGGAGGGTCGATGATCCCCGGTGGGCCGCGCAACCAGCGCCAGATGGAGATGATGATGCGGCGCCTCGGCATGACGACCGAGGAGGTTCCGGAGGTCGAACAGGTCGTCGTCCGCACCAAGACGAAAGAGCACGTCTTCACGACGCCGGAGGTCACGATCCTGACCGTCCAGGGGGTCCGGACGTACCAGGTCGTGGGGACCCCCCAGATTCGACCCCGGGGAACCGCTCCCCTCACCGGTGCCCCGGCGGCCCCCTCCGCTCCCGTCGCTCCGGCCGGCCCTCCCGAGGAGGACATTCAGCTGGTCATGGACCAGGCGCAGTGCTCGCGGTCCGAGGCGGTCGAAGCGCTCCTGCAGTCGAACGGGGCGCCCGCCGAGGCGATCATGAAGCTGATGACCCGACGCCGCTAGGCGGCGCGATGAACACGGCCCCCGAGCCGGCCGAGCCACCGGGGCCCGACGAGCCCGTGGCCCAGGAATGTGTGGAGGGGTACCTCTACGCCGGGCCGCCGCTCCGGTTGCTGCTGTTCCGCCGGCCCCCATCCCGGGGGCGTATCTGGGTTCCGATCAGCGGGAAAGTCGACCCGGGCGACGCCACGCTCGAGTCGGCGCTGCGCCGCGAACTGTCCGAGGAAACGGGTCTCCAGGAGCCCCGGTCGGTCCGCCCTCTCGATTGGACCGTCCGGTTCTGGATGCACGGCGCGGTGTGGCGACTGCACGCCTTCTCCGTCGAAGTGTCCGCCGGGTTCGTCCCGCGTCTGAGCTCCGAGCACGACGCGTACGACTGGCTGGACCTCGACGAGGCGCGACAGCGGCTGCACTATCCGGACAACCGGGCCGCCCTTGACCGCCTGACCGAGCTCCTCCGGCGCGAGCGCAACGCTTAGCCGCCCGCCCCGGCTCGAGGGGCCTTCCATGTCGGACGCTGGATCGTTCGCGCCCGGGACCGCCGTGTTCCCCCGGGTCGGACCGGAACTGTTCGAAGCGGTTCGCGCGGCCCATCCGCAGCGGGTGGTGCTCCAGGTACCGGCGGGCCTCGTGCGGAACGCGACCGACCTGGTGGAGCGACTGCGGACCGAGACGGGCGTCCCGGTCGTCTTGGCCGCTCGGGCCTGCTTCGGGGCCTGCGACGTGCCGTCCCGGGACGAGGCCCCGAGAGCGGACCTCGCGGTCGTGCTGGGCCACGCCCCGATCCCGAACGTGGCCCTCCCGCGGCCCACGTTCTTCGTCGAGATGCGGGAGCCGGGCGGCGACCCGGTCCGACTCGCCGACCGCGTGGTCGAGGCGGGCGTGCCGCGACGGCTCGGCCTGGTCGCGTCGGTCCAGCACCTCGACCTGGTGGACCCCTTCGGGGACGCGCTCACGCGGCGGGGATACGACGTCCGGGTCGGGCGGGGCGACCGACGGCTGGCCTACGCCGCCCAGGCCTTGGGGTGCAACTACACGGGGGCCGAGGCCGTGGCGGCGGACGTCGACGCCTTTCTGTTCCTGGGTACCGGTCGGTTCCACCCGATCGGTCTCGCGTTCGCGGTCGACCGGCCGGTCTGGTCGATCGACCCGCTGCAGGAGCTGGTGGAGCCTCCGATCGACCGCGGGACCCTGGTCCGTCGGCGCCAGCTCGCGGTGGCCACCGCGCGCGACGCCCGCCGGTGGGGCATCCTCGTCTCCACGTTCGCGGGCCAGAATCGGTCGCCCACCGCATTGGCCCTACAGGAACGGGCACGCTCTCACGGTCGCGAGGCGGAGATCCTCATGTTCGACCGGCTCGACCCGCGGGACCTGGAGGGACGGGCGTTGGACGCCTACGTCAACACGGCCTGCCCACGGATCGCCCTGGACGACAGTGCGAGCTATCCGAAGCCCGTGCTCACGCCGCCGGAGTTCCTGATGGCGCTCGGGGAGCTGCCGCTGGAGCCGTACCGGTTCGATACGTACCACTAGGCGCGTCGGCACGCTCTTGTGCCGGAACACCCGTTCCGGGCTTCCGTGCTCCGGAACGGCTGGGTGCCGGTCGTCCTCCTCACCGCCGGGGTCGGGCTGGTCGCGGACGCGGTCGTCCGCGGTGGGGCGTCGGTCGCCCTGGTCGCGATCGTCCCCGTCGTGTCGGGCTCTTCGGCGGAGTTCCTCGTCGGCGTCGTGCTCCTCCTGGTCGGATTTCTCACCCTCCCTCTCGCGTTCGTGCCCCTGTTCGAGGACGAGCCGACGCCCTCGGGCGGGGCGACCACCGCGCACGAGGCACCGAACGAGGAGGTCGGTGGCCTCCTCCTCGTCGGACCGGTGCCCGTATACTTCGGTGCGTGGAAGGACGTCAGCCGCCGGACGAAGGCGCTGACGGCCCTGCTCGGGGCGGTGCTCCTGGCGCTTCTGGTCTGGGCCCTGCTGGTCCATTAGCGGCGCGGACCGACGGACCGGAGGAACGCCCGGTGGACCCGGGGGTCCCCCGACAGCTCCGGATGAAAGGCCAGACCCCAGACCGGACCCTGGCGGACTCCGACCACCTCGTCGCCTTGCCAGGCGATCGGCATCGCGTCCCGTCCGACCGAGAGGATCCGGGGTGCCCGGATGAAGACCCCGGGAAACGGCGGGGACCGGAGACCCTCGAACCGGACGGGGGCCTCGAACGACTCCCGCTGGGACCCGTAGTCGTTGCGGCGGACCGTGACGTCCAGCACCGCGAACGTCGGAGGGTCGGTCCCTCCGGTGCTGGGGGCCAGGCGCTGGGCCAGCAGGATCAACCCCGCGCACGTGGCGAGGACCGGCATACCCGAACCGATCCGCTCGGCGAGGGCGGTCCACAGCCCGGACTCGCCGAGCAGACGGGCGATGGTGGTCGACTCACCGCCCGGGAGGAACAGGGCGCCGACCTGGGCCAGGTCCGCCGGCCGGCGTACCGGGACGAGGGCGACCCCCGGAACCGCCGTCGCGAGGGCCCGGAGATGCTCGGGCACATCGCCCTGCAGGGCGAGGACCCCGACCTTCATCCGGCGGTCCGGAGCTCGTCCACGATCGCCTTGGCGCGGTCGAACCGGATCGCTTTCTCGGCGATAAGGCGCGTGACCACGGTTTCGACCTCGTCCGGCCGGGCGCCGGCGCTGACCGCGAGGTTGCGCGCGTGCAACTCCATGTGCCCCCGCTGGATCCCCTCGGTCGCGAGCGCGCGCAGCGCCGAGAAGTTCTGCGCCAACCCGACGGCCCCAAGGACCTCCCCGAGTTCCCGGGCGGTTCGGACCCGGAGCAGCTTCACGTTCGCCTTCGCCGTCGGATGCACGGCCGTGGCCCCGCCGATGAGGCCCACGGGCGCGGGGAACTCGATCGTACCGACCAGGTTCCCCTCCCGGTCCTTTTCGTAGGTCGTCAGCGGACGCACGACGGCGCCGGACGGTGCCCCCTGCCAGGCCGCGAAGGTGTGTGCACCGCTCTCGATCGCGCGGAAGTCGTTGCCGGTCGCGATCACGACGCTGGAGATGCCGTTCATGATCCCCTTGTTGTGGGTCGCGCAGCGGAACGGGTCGGCCACGGCGAACGCATAGGCGTCCAAGATGCCGTCCACGACCGCCGGACCGGTCATCGTGTCGGTCGCCAGCTGGTCGGCCCGGAACACGGCCCGCGCTCGGGCCAGCCGGTGGATGGCCAGGTTGGAGATGATCCGGAGGACGGACCGGCCACCCGCTAGGCGGGCCAGCTCCGGAGCCAGCGCTTCGCACATCGTGTTGACCGCGTTCATCCCCCCCGCATCGCGAGCGTCCACGAGCAGATGGACCACGACCATCGTGCCGCGGGGGGAGGGCAGGATGCGGACCTCGAGCTCCTTGGCCCCGCCGCCGAACTTGACGAGGACCGGGTCCTTGGCGTTCGCCGCCGCCAGGAGTTCGTCGCGGTGATGGAGGATCCGCAGCCGGGCGGCGGCGGGGTCGTGGACGTCCATGATCTGCACCTGCCCGATCATCACCGGGTCCGTCGACTGGGCGAAGAATCCACCCGCCGCCCGGGCGACCTTCGCCGCGTTGGAGGCCGCCGCGACCACGCTGGGCTCCTCGATCGCCATCGGCACGAGGTAGTCCTTCTCGTTGATCCGGAAGTGCGTGGCCACCCCGAGCGGGAGGGGCATCACGCCGATCACGTTCTCGATCATTCGGTCCAGCGCCGCCGGGTCGAGGCCAGGAGGGAACTCCCACGCCTTCGCCTCAGCGTCGGTCAGTCCTCCCCACGCCTGCGCGGTCGCCCGGCGCTCCTCGATCGTCCGCCGGTAGAACCCCGAGATGTCCGAGGAGTCGGTCACGCGGCTTCCTCCCGGGCATCCCCCGCGGCGGCGTCCGTCGCCGCCCGGGCAACCACGACCTTCGCCGGTCGGAGCACGCCGCCGTAGAACCGGTATCCTTGCTGCACGATCTCCAGGACGGTGCCCTCGGGATGATCGGTCGTGGCGGGCGCCTCCCCCACCGCTTCCTCCTCCTCCGGACGGAATGGTTCCCCGACGGCGGCGACGGGCTCCACCCCTTCGCGCTTCAGGAACGTCGACCATTCCCGGTCGAGCAGTTCGAGGCCGTGCCGCACCGGGTCCGACGGAGGAAGGTGGGCGACCGCGGCCTTCGCGCCACGGAACGCCTCGAAGATCGGGAGCAGTTCCCGTACGAGTCCGGCGCGCGCCTGACGGCCGATCGCCTCCCGATTCTTCTCGGTGCGACGGCGGAAGTTCTCGAAGTCAGCGTAGAGGTACTTGTAGCGGGTCGCCCAGTCCTCGGACTCCCCGGCGGCGGCCGGGACCGGTGCGGGCGTGGCATCGTTCGACGGCGGCGACGATGCCTCCGACGACTCCTCCGGCATGGGCACTGGGTCGAGGAATCGGCCTTCGATATTAGGGCTTCTTGCGCCGAAAGGGACGCCCGTTCGGGGCCGTTTTCGGACCTCCCGGAGCGGGCCGGATGGGTCGCTCCGGAACGTCGGAATCGGAGGGGTCCGGGACCCCCATTTTTCCCTCGTGGCCCAAGGGTTATAATGCACGCCCGGCTCGTAGTTCTACGTCAGGATTCCCTGACGGTAAACGATGGCTCCGGAGTCCGTGCAACCCCTCGCGTACGACGCCTCCTCCATCCAGGTCCTGGAGGGTCTGTCCGCGGTCCGGAAACGGCCCGGGATGTACATCGGTTCGACCGACGCACGGGGCCTGTACCAGCTGTTCTCCGAAGTCGTCGACAACTCGATCGATGAGGTCCTCGCGGGGGCCTGCACCCAAATCGACGTGACGGTGCACTCGGACGGATCGCTCTCCGTCCGCGACAACGGCCGGGGCATCCCGGTCGAGGAGCATCCCAAGTACCATCGCCCGACCCTCGAGATCGTGATGACGGTCCTGCATGCGGGGTCGAAGTTCGACCGGACGGCGTACAAGGTCTCGGGCGGCCTCCACGGCGTGGGCGTCCACGTCGTCAACGCGCTCTCCGAGTGGCTGGAGGTCCGGGTCCGGCGCAACGGTCACACGTACTTCCAGCGGTACGAGCGAGGCGCCCCGGTGGCGCCGCTCGAGACGACCGGACCGGCCGAGGGGACAGGGACCGAAACGCGCTTCAAACCCGACGGCACGGTGATGGAGACGACCGTCTTCGACAAGGAGACGATCGCCCGGCGGCTCAAGGAACTCTCGTTCCTGAACGCGGGGGTCACCATCAACTTCCGCGACGAACGGGACCACAGCTCCGAGACGTTCCACCACGCGGGCGGGATCGCCGAGTTCGTCGAGGACATGAACCGGACCGTCACCGCGCTCTTCCAGCCGCCGATCTACCTGCACGCCAAGCGCGACACGACCGACATCGAGGTCGCGATGCAGTACAACGACGGTTACAACGACACAACGCTCGCGTTCGTGAACAACATCAACACCGCCGACGGCGGCACGCACGTGGTGGGAATGCGGGCCGCGCTCACCCGGACGCTCAACGACTACGCCCGGCAGCGGGGTTTCGTCAAGGGCGACAAGGAGGGTCTGACCGGAGAGGACGTCCGCGAAGGGCTCACCGCGGTGCTCTCCGTCAAGGTCCTGGAGCCGCAGTTCGAAGGACAGACGAAGGCCCGTCTCGGGAACTCCGAGGTCAAGGGACAGGTGGAAAGTGCCGTCCACGACAAGCTCGCCGAGTTCCTCGAGGAGCATCCGGCGGTCGGTCAGACGCTCATCGGCAAGGCGGTCCAGGCCGCGCAGGCCCGGGAAGCGGCGCGCAAGGCCCGCGAACTCACCCGGCGCAAGGGACTGCTGGACGGCGGCGGCTTGCCGGGCAAGCTCGCCGACTGCCACTCGCGCGACCCGGCCGAGTGCGAGCTGTTCCTCGTGGAGGGGGACAGTGCCGGGGGGACGGCCAAGCAGGGACGGGACCGGGAGTTCCAGGCGATCCTGCCGCTCCGGGGCAAGATCCTGAACGTCGAGAAGGCCCGCCTGGACCAGATGCTCCAGAACGAGCACATCCGGGCGCTCATCACGGCCATCGGGGTCGGCATCGGCGACGAGATCGACATCTCCCGCTTGCGGTACCACAAGATCATCCTGATGACGGATGCCGACGTCGACGGGGCCCACATCCGGACCCTGCTGCTGACGTTCTTCTACCGGAAGATGCCGATGCTCATCAGCGAGGGCCACGTCTACATCGCGCAGGCGCCGCTCTACCGGGTCGCCAAGGGCAACCGACTCGCCTACGCGTACACGGACGAGGAGCGCGACCGCGTGCTCCAGGAGTTCGGCGGCATGAAGGGGGTCACGATCCAGCGGTACAAGGGGCTCGGCGAGATGAACGCCGAGCAGCTCGCCGAGACCACGATGCGGCCCGGCGCCCGGACCCTGCTCAAGGTCACGGTCGAGGACGCGGGACGGGCCAACGAGCTGCTCCAGACCCTGATGGGCGAAGAGGTCGAGCCGCGCCGGGCGTACATCCAGGCCCACGCGGTCGAGGTAACGAACCTCGACATCTAGGCGGTCGCGTGAGCGAGTCGACGCACGAGCCGGCGCGGGTCTTCCGTTCGGCGCTCGTCGTCACCCAGGACGCGGAGCGCCGGGTCGTCCGGGCGGACGTCCGGGTCGATGGCGGCCGGTTCTCGCACGTGGGCCCCCGCGCCCCGACCGAGGGGGCGGAGGTCGTCGACGCGAGCGGCTACGCCCTGGTCCCGGGGTTCATCAACCTCCACACGCATGTCGCGATGCATCCGCTCCGCGGGATCGCGGACGACCGCGACCTGGCCGGATTCCTGGAGACACTGTTCGCCGTCGACGCCCACCGAACCGAGGCCGACGTCGAGGTCGGGGCGCGGGCGGGGGTCGCCGAAATGCTCCTCGGGGGAACGACCTCGTTCCTCGACCTGTACTACTTCGAAGACGCGGTCGCGCGGGCCGTGGTCGAGCTGGGCGCGCGGGGATTCCTCGGGTGGGCGGTGCTCGACCCCGAGATGACGACGCAGAAGGGCCGACCGCTGGACAACGCGGCGGCGTTCATCGGACGGTGGAAGGGCCATCCGACGGTGACGCCGCTGGTCGCGCCGCAGGGCGTCTACGTCTGCGGCGAGGCGACGTGGCTCGGCGCCCGCGCGCTCGCCGACCGCGAAGGAACCCTACTCCACTACCATCTCTCCGAGACCCGGAAGGAGGTCGCCGACCACGAGGCGAAGACCGGCCGTCGCCCCGCCGACTGGCTGGGCCAGATCGGCTTCCTCGGGCCTCGCCAGGTCGCGGCGCACGCCGTCTGGCTCACCGGCGCGGAGATCGCCGGCCTGGGTCGTGCCGGCGTCGGGGTCGCGCACTGCATGAGCTCGAACCTGAAGCTCGCCTCCGGGGGTGTCGCGCCGATCGTCGAGCTCCGGGCGGCCAGCGTACCGGTCGGGCTCGGTACCGACTCGGTCGCCTCCAACAACTCGCTCTCGATGTTCCGGGAGATGCACACGGCCGGCCTCGTGCAGAAGAACCACCGCTGGGATGCGGCCGCGCTCCCGGCACCGACCCTGCTCGACCTCGCGACGGTCGAGGCGGCCCGAGCCCTCGGGGTGGCGGACGAGCTCGGGTCGATCGAGGTCGGCAAGCGAGCCGACTTCTCGCTCGTGCGGCTCGACCACCCGACGCTGCAGCCCGCCCGGCCGGAGGCGATCGTCTCCCACCTCGCGTACGCCGCCTCCGACGAAGCGGTCGACTCGGTCTACGTGGACGGACGACCGGTGGTCGAGCAC
This sequence comes from Thermoplasmata archaeon, assembly GCA_030038605.1. Classification (GTDB taxonomy): domain Archaea; phylum Thermoplasmatota; class Thermoplasmata; order Lutacidiplasmatales; family UBA184; genus Lutacidiplasma. The sequence goes on from JASHSU010000105.1 coordinate 14,256, forward strand.
CGCCGGCTGGTCCGGGGGGACTGGAGCCGGATCCGCACGGACCTGGACCACGCCGCGAGCACCCTCTGGTCCGCGCGGCCGACGTAGATCAGGCGGAGGGCCCGAGCGCGGCGTCCAGGGCGACCGCGAGCGCCGACGCGAGACGCCCGGACGGTTCGTTCCCCCCCAGTTCATCGAGGCTACCCAGGCGCTCCAGCGCCGACGGGTCGGTCGCCGAAAACACCCGGCCGAGCCGCTCGCGGTCGACGCGCACCGACAGGGTCCCGTGGTGGAGCAGGGCGCCGACCGACAGATGCTGCGCGGCCGCCGCGAGGATGCGGCCCTGGGACTCCAGGACGAAGCCCCGCGGACCCAACGGACAGTACTCGTCCGACAGTCCGGGCGCCGGTACCCACGCCGCGGAGCGGGCCTGCTGTCGGACCACCTCGGTGACGCCCGCCCCGAGCCGGCCGTAGGCGTGGACGAAATCCCGCCCGACCCGCGGGTCGGACCGGGGCAGCACCACGGCCCAGACCAGGTCGCCCTCGCCGTGCAGGATACCGGTACCCCCCGACGACCGCGGAGCCGTCGGTATTCCTTCGGCGCGGGCCCGCTCGAGGTAGGGAGCCGTTTCCGGCACCGCGACCCCGTACGACACCGTGGGGCGATCGACGACGGCCACGTGGACCGCGGGCCCGCCCCGGCGGAGCAGGGCGGCGTGCGCCCGCAGGGCCCCCGCCAGCCCGGCGCTCGAGTCGACGTGGACCTCCGCCCGCACGCTCCCGGTACCCCCCGAGGGGGTGGGAGCCGGCCGCCCCTCTAAACCGTAAAGACCCCCCTCACCTCGGCTGCCGCATGGCCGAACTGAGCACCTTCCGACTCCATCCCGGCGACGCCGCTCCGGCGTTCGAACTGCCCGGGGTCGATGGTCGGACCTACCACCTGGGGGACTTCGCGACCGCCCCGTTGCTGGTCGTCTCGTTCTGGTGCAATCATTGCCCGTACGTGCAGGCGTGGGAGGGACGGATGATCGAGCTCGCCCGTCGCTACGGACCCCAGGGCGTACGCTTCGTGATGATCAACTCCAACGATGCCCGGGCCTACCCCGAGGACCGGCTGGATGCGATGGTCGCCCGCGCCCGGGAGAAGGGCTACCCGTTCCCTTACCTCGTGGACGAGAGCCAGGACGTCGCCCACGCCTACGGGGCGCTCGTCACCCCCCACCCGATGCTGTTCGGACCCGACCGGAAGCTGCTCTTCCAGGGCCGGATCGATAACGATCACCAGCACCCGGATCGGGTGACCGATCGGTATCTCGAGCGCGCGATCGACCAGGCCCTCGCCCACCGACCGGTGACCCCGTCGGAGCTACCGGTCGCGGGGTGCACGGTCAAGTGGAAGTCGTGAGCGACGCCGGCCCCCGGGGGGTCGCGTCGACCCCCGTCGGGCCCGAAGGGCATCCCGCCGGGTCTCGAACGACTGCTTGAGCTCCGGACGCAGCGGGGCGCCTTCCGCGTCGAGCCGGGCCGCGATCGACACCTTGCCCGCCAGGGCCCGGGCCAGTTTGCCGCGCTCGCCCTTCGGCGCCGACTGGATCGACGGGTGGACGAACAGAAGTCCGTGGCGGGGCGGTGGAGCCTTGCCCCGGAGATGCTCGAAGAACGCGCGCTCGGCGCCCAGCACCTGGACGGTGCTGGACGGGAGCCGGGCGAGTCGCTCGAGCCCGCCCGCTTGGGCGATGAGCCGGGCCGCCAGCTCCGGCCCCAGGAGCGCGGCGACGTTGGGCGCTCGCACCGGGGCGGTGGCTTCCACGCTCTGGGCGAGGGCGTGACGGGTCAACTCCACGGAGCGATACAGCTCGGCGAGTTGCTTCCGCGCGGCGGTCAAGGACGGGTCGGGGGGTGCCAGCGGCGGGTCCGACGTGCCCTGCAACGCCTCGCGGGCGGCCCGGTCGTGATCGCCCGGATCGACCTCCGGATGGTCCCGCGCCACCCACGCGCCCAGCCGTTCGCCCACGAGGTTCCGGACCCGATCGAGGTCCGCCGCCGCGCGGACCGCCTCCTGAACGTGGACGCTCGGGTCCCACGCCGCCCGCAGGGCCCGGTCTCCATCGTCGATCAGCGCGCGGCGCAGGTCCGAACGGGGCGGAGCGGGAGGCAGAGCCTCTTCGGCGGGAGCGTCCGGGTCGTACCGGGGCCCGTGGGCTCCCAGGCGTCGGTCCCGGGTCACCCACCCCCGAGCCCCCGGGTCGGCCAGCATCGTGGCTTCCTCGGGCGTGAGTTGCCCCGACCGTCGCAGGGCACTCCGCTCTCGGGCTGCCTCTTCGCCGGGGGGCACGGCGAGCGACCGGACGACCCGTCCGTCGGTGACGAGGAAGACCCCGTACCATGTGGAAACGCACGAAGTCGCCATCGAATCCCGACCCTCCACCGACCGGCGCGCGCGTCGAGGATGCGGCGCGGATAAATAGCCCGCCTCGGGTCGCGACCGCCGATGCCCGACGCGGGGAAATCGCCGCTCGTTCGCTACGAACGCCGTGGGTCGACCCTGCTGCTCACGATCGACCACCCGCCCGTGAACGTCCTCTCCGCGGCGGTCCTGGACGCGCTCCGGGACCGTCTCCGGGACGCCGAGAACGACCCCCAGGTCCGGGTCGTCGTGCTGGCCAGCGCGGCGCCCAAGGCGTTCGCCGCGGGGGCGGACATCCGGGAGATGGCTCCGATGAACAGCGACCAGGCTCACGTGCACGGGGGTCGGGGCCAGGCCGTGACCCGGGCCATCGAGCTCTTGCCGGTCCCGGTCATCGCCGCGGTGCACGGGGTCTGCCTCGGCGGCGGCTGTGAGGTCGCCCTCGCCTGCGACTTCGTCCTCGCCTCCATGGACGCACAGTTCGGCCAGCCCGAGATCAACCTCGGCGTCACGCCCGGCTGGGGCGGCTCGCAGCGCCTGCCCCGCCGGGTAGGTGTGGCCCGGGCCCGCCGATGGATCTACACCGGACGCTCCGTTCCCGCCACGGACGCGCACGCGCAGGGGTGGGTCGACCGTGTCGTCACCCGGGAGGAGCTGCTGCCGGCGGCGTTCGAGCTCGCCCAGGAGCTCGCCAGCAAGCCTCCCCTCGCCCTCGCGGCGGCCAAGTATCAGGTCCTTCGGAGCGCCGACCCCCGGCTCGACGAGAACCTCGCCTACGAACTCGACCTGTGGGCGCGGCTGTTCGGGACGCGGGACCAGCGCGAAGGGATGGCCGCGTTCCTCGAGAAGAAGGCGCTCCCGCCCCGGGACCGTTCGGAGTGGGCCTCCCAGTCCGCCGGGTTCCCGTGGGCGGCCGCGGCGCTCGGGGAAGGCCCTCTCTCGGGGGGAAAGCGGAAAAAGGACGACGGGTCGGGTCGGGACTGACGCCGCGGTGGCTCAGCTGGCAGAGCGGCTCCTTGGTAAGGAGCAGGCCGAGGGTTCAAATCCCTCCCGCGGCTGATTTTCCCGAACCGAACCCCGAAGGGACCGTGCGGGGCCGGGGCGACGACACCCCCGATCCGGTGCCCTGAACTCCGACTCCGCGGGGACCCCGCCGGTCCACCACACCCGTCAGGTCGACCCGACCCGCGTCGGCGACGGATCCAAGGGGCCCGAGCGATGGAGCGCCCGGCGGAAGCCAAGGTAGGCGACCGCGTTCCCGAGGATCGGAAGCACCATCAGCACCGCCCCGGACCGGAGCGTGGTCTCCTGGTAGCGGTGGCCGACTCTCCAGCTGCCGAGTCCCTGACCGTAGAGACCCACGCCGGCGAGGACGAGGCCCAGAGCGAACATCGGCACTCCGAAGAGGATGGCGACGGGAGCGAGCGCGTAGCCGGTCGCGTTCAGGCCGTCGCCCGCCAGGAACATCGCGAGTCCGCTCAGGGTCAGGCTGAGGCCGATGAGTCCGGTCAAGGTGAGGAACGCGGGGGGGGTGAACTCCCGGGACGACGTCGCCATCTTCCGGAACCCGGAGAAGTAGAGCAAGTACGAGCCCACGGTCAGCGCCGCGCCGATGGCCAGGAGGAGCGCGCCCCCGCGGGCCTGGGCCCACAATCCGGCCGGGTTCCACGCCGCGCCCGGGTCGGCGCTCAACTCGCCCACCAGGAGTACGGCCCCGACGACGAGGAGCAGCTGGGCGAGCGTGGCGACGACGGTCGCGTTGCGGAGGGCGCGGACCCCGTCGCGTTCGGGCGCATCCACCGCCTGGAGGAGCCCGGATTCCCGCAGGACGCTGAGGCCCCGCAGCCCGATGTACTCGCCGAAGATGATCGCGGTGATGAAGAAGCTCACGGGCGCGTTGATGTAGAAAGCGATGAACAGGCCGGCCCACGTGGCGGAAACCGCCACCAGGACCGAGACGACCACGGCGGTGCCGACCCGCGAGGTCAGGCGCACCGCGATCGCGGCCGGGGTGACCATCAGGGCAAAGATGAGCAGCACCCCGATGATCTGCACGGCGATCGAGATCGTCACCGCCAGCAGCAGCATGAACGCAAGCCCGAGGAACAGCAGCGGCAGGCCCTTGGCCTCGGCGACGTCCTCGTCCAGCGACGCGAAGAGCAGCGGCCGGTAGATCACCACGACGACGGCCAGGACCGCGAGGGCGGCCCAAAAGGTGAAGACGACGCCCGAGGCGCTGATCCCGAGCACCTCGCCGAAGAGGATCGAGTACGCTTCGGTGGCGTACCCCTGGTAGAAACTGATGAACAAGAGGCCCAACCCCAGGGCGAAGGCGAGCACCGTCCCGATCTCGATGTCCCGGGTGGAGGCCCGGTTCCCGAGCAGGGCCATCCCTCCGCCGGTCACCATCGTGAAGATGAGCAACCCGTAGACAGGCTGGACGCCGACGAGCACCGCGGCCGCGGCGCCGGAGAATCCCGTGTGCCCGAGCGCGTGGCTGGCGAACGAGGAACGGCGCAGGACGACGAAGTAGCCGATGATCCCCGCGACCAGGGCGATGATCGTGCCGGCCTCGAACGCATTGCGCATGAACTCGTAGGCCAGCATCGCCCGGAAGTCGGAGATGAAATTCCAGCTGAACGGCTCGCCCGACCAGAGGTTGCTCATGCGCCCTCCTCGCCGCGGTCGTCCTCGCCGCCGACGATGACGAGGTTCCCCCGGGAGTCGTGGAGGACCTCGACGCGGACCCCGTAGAGCGCCGTCAGGCTCTCGGACGTCAGCACGTCGCGGGGCCGGCCGGTCGCGACCTTCCCGTTGGCGATGTAGATGACCTTGTCCAGGCACTTGATGAGCGGGTTGATGTCGTGGGCCACGAGCAGCGTGGTCACGCCGCGCGCCAGCACCAGACCGTGGATCGTCTCGACGAGCTCGCGGCTCCGTCGGAGGTCGAGGTTGGAGAGCGGCTCGTCCAGCAGCAGCATGTCCGGGTCGCCGACGAGCGCCTCGGCCAGGAACACGCGCTGGAGCTCTCCGCCGGACAGCGCGCCCAAAGGTTTGGAGCTCAACTCGGAGGCGCCGACGTCCGCGAGAACGCGGGCGGCCGCTTCGCGCTCCGGCCCCAGACGAAGGCGCGGTCCCCATCGGAGGGGAGCGAATCGGCCCTGAGGGCCCCACCGCGTCCCCGGGTACGCCAACCGGACCAGTTTGTCGCACTCCAGGTGGGAGTCTTTGTCGATCGTGTGGCGCTGGGGCACGTAGCCGACCCGATAGTTCCCCTGGCGAGGCGGAGCGCCCAGGACCGAGAGTTGGCCGGCGGAGGGGTGGTGCAGTCCGAGCAGCATCCGGAACAGCGTGGTCTTGCCGGCGCCGTTGGGACCAATGACCGCCACGAATTCGCCCGGCTCGACCTGGAAGCTCGCGTCTTTCCAGACGACCTTGTTCCGGTACCGCACCTCGAGGCGCTCCGCGCGAATGACCGGCGGACCCGATGGGCGCGGCCGGCCCTCGGGGGGGTGGGCGTCGGCTAACGCAAGGACGTCGCTAGAGGCCACGCGGGTCACTGCCCCAACTGGTAGGCGTTGAGGGCGTTCTCGAGGTTGTTGTACTCCCCGTACATCCAATCCTGGAAGCTGGTGTCCGGAGGCTGGATCGTCTCGCTGACGAAGGTGGTCGTCACATTGTTCGTCGCCGCCAGACCGCGGATGGTCGTGGTGATCGGGGTGACGGTCTGCACGTTGTAGACGAGCACTTTGACGTAGCCACTCTCGATCTGACACTCGAACAACGCCACGCTCTGCGCGGGGGGGTCGCTGCCTTCGGCGATGGCTTCCATGAACGGCTGGGGTGAGATCAGGTCGAGGCCGGTGAAGTTGGCCAGGTAGACGAAGATGCTCTCAGTCGATGCGACGACCGTCCCCTGGAACTCGTTCCGGATCTGGTTGGCTCGACTGTAGAGCTGGTCGATCGACACGCCGCCGGACGCACCACCGGTGGAGGAGTTGATGTCGGCGAAATTTTGCTGGAACACCGACTTGGACGCGGGCTGGAGTGCGACCAGGTCGGAGTACATCGCCAGCAGCGTGTGGTTGACGTAGAGCGGGTTGTACCACTGGTGGGGGTTGCCGGTCACGATCCCGCCGGTGACCGAGACCCCGTTCAACGTTCCCACGTTGAGGACCTCCTGACCGGGCGAGTCGGACGACGCGATCAGCTGGAGGGCCCAGTCGTCGTAGCCGACACCGTTGACGATGACGAAGTTGGCGTTGGCGATCGCGGCCGCATCGGACGTGTTGGCCTCGTACTCGTGAGGGTCCGCGTTTGGGTCGCTGACGATGCTCAGCACCGACGTAAGATTTCCCCCCATCTGGCCGACCAGGCTCCCCCAGAAGTTCTCCCCCGCCACGACCTGGATGGTCTGCCCGACGGGCACTGGTTTGATCGCCCCGTTCGTGGTCGTGGCGTTAGCGTAGTCCGGCGTCGTGTTGCCCGTGACCGACCCGGGGGTCGGGTCGGCCCCGAGCTGTTGTGGGGTGAACGCGTTGCAGGGGTTGCTCGGCGCGCTGCTCGTGATCGCCTCGTAGACAACGCCGCTCCCGACCAGGGCGAGGACGACCACAATGACCGTGATCGTGACGAAGGGGAGCTTGCGGGCCGGACGGCCGGCGGGTGGAGTCGGGCGGTCGGGCGGGGGACTCGAGCTCGCCGAACCCGGTCCTAGGGAAGGATCGCCCGACATGTTCAGGTTCCGGCCGACGCGCGCACGTCGGAGCAGGGGGCGATCGGCTCACCGTGAGGACACTCCGCCGGATGCCGTTGGGCCCGACACACCTCCTCGACCGTGCGGTGGGAGAGCGCCAGGTCGATCTCGCGGGCGGCGGCGCAGGTCTCGGCCGCGTCGAGGCCGAGGCTGCCGAACAGGGTTTCGGCGACCCGGTGGTGGCGCCGATACTCGGCCAGCGTGGAGCGGCCCCGGTTCGTCAGCCGGGACTTGCCGCGAAACCGTTCGATGAGCCCCAGCTGCTCGAGCGACGACAGGTGGAGCAGCGCCGACGGCGGGCGGACCTTGAGGGCGGCCGCGGTCTGCTTGAGGGAGACCCCACGGTCCGGAGTTTCCCGGAACCCGACGGACTGGAGCGCATCGATCTGTCGCCGCGTGAGGCGTTGGAGGGTCTCCATGGTCTCCTCCAGCGAGGGGCAGTATATTACGGGTCTACCTAATAATTAGTGTATAGCAAATTATGTAATCGCCCGACCGGGGCGCGGAGCCGGTGGCCCTCTCGATGTAGCTTTTGTAACGAGCCGGAGTTACCGCCGCGAGCGGCGGGGATGGACCGGCAGCAGTTGATCCAGGCGCTGGCTCGATTCGGCCTCAACGACCGGGAGGCTCAACTCTACCTGGCCCTGGTCCAGCGAGGCCCGTCCACCGCCCCCGAGGTAGCTCGTGCGTCGACCGCCGACCGGGTGGTGACGTATCGCGCGCTCGACGCGTTGCGCGCTCGCGGAATGGTGACCGTGACGGCCGAACGGCCCCGGAAGTACGTCCCCGTGGCCCCGCGATCGCTGTTCGACCAGCACCTGGAATCGCGGCGGGCGGGGATAGCGGAGGACGAAAAACTGGCCGCGGTGCTGACCGAACTGCTCCCGGTCGGATCCGTCGGCGGAGGGCGAGGGGCGCCCCAGTTCCTCGTCCTGCCGGGGGCGCAGGGGATCTACCCACTGCTCCGCGAGATGGTCAAGCGCGCGCAGACCAGCCTCTCGGTCATGATCACCCATCACGGACTCCGCCGCTCGGTCGAGTACGGAATCGCCTCCGAGTTTCCCCGATTCCTCCGCGACGGCGGACGGGCCCGTCTGATCGTCGAGGCGGACCCCCGAGCGCGTCCGACGCTCCAGTCGTATCTACGGGCCGGCCGGCGTTTTCCGGGTCTCGAGGTTCGTCAACTCTATCCTCAGACCGCTCGCGTCACGGTGGTGGACGAGCGCGAGGTGCTGGTGTTCCCGGTACCGAACGGCCACGTCCGTGGGGTGCAGGAGGTCGCCATATGGACGGACAACCCGGATTTCATCCGAAGCCAGACGTTGTACTTCGACGGGATGTGGGAGCGGGCCGGTCCGTCGTCCTGGCGCACCCCGGCGGCCGGGGGTGCACGCGGTGGCGGGCCTCGTTCCGCGGTTCGAGCGGCGCGACCCCGTTGACCCGCCCCGGTCGCCGGCCCGCCGTCGTTGTAACTCGGAGGCACAACAGGGGTCTATAACCCCGGTTCACCCTACGGTACCTGCCGCGAGCCGCGGCAGCGTGAGAACCATGGGATGCGGACGGATGAAAGTCGCGTGCGAGGACGGCTTTGAGGTGGTCACGAAGGACGCGAAGGAGCTGGTCGCTACGGTCGGCTGGCACCTCAAGAACACCCACCACAAGGAAATGCCCGAAGCCGAGATCATGAAAATGGCCAAGCACCCGTAGGGGTGCGGGACGCCGGGGTCTCAGTCCAACCCTTTCGCACCGACCATCGCTCGAACGGCACGAGTTACTGGAACGCGAGGGCGCCGCGCGGGGGCACGAGCCCCACTCCACCGACGCCGAGCCCGCGGTGCGCCAGGGCGGCTCGCCGAAGCGACAGGACGGCCTGCGGGGCCGATAGCCCGCCGAAGTCGAACATACCGAGCAGTTCGTCCACGCCCGCCCGTGCCAAGTGGGCCATCCCCTCCGCCACGTCGTCGACCGAACCGAGCAGCGCGAAGCCGGTCGCTTCCACCGCTCGGGCGGAGACGCTCGGGGAAGGACGGCAGGCGCCGCCTTCGAAGTACCCGGCAAGGGCCTCTAGGCGGGTCCTCAGGTGCTGCTCGAGGGCCCGCCAGGCGCAGGGACGGTCGTCGCCGACGTAGATCGGGACGGCCGCGGCGACGCGTCCCGGTACCCCCGGCGGCAACGCGGAACGGTACTCGCGAATGCCCTCGCGTAATTCCGATCGGTCCCGAAAGGCCGCATACGGCGCGAGGGCCAGGGAGAGCCCCCGACGGGCGATGGCCGAGAAACTCTCTCGCCGCTGCGCAGCGACCCAGATCGGTGGACGGGGGACCTGGGGTGACCGCACGTTGAGGCGAACCGCCGGTCCGGTGCCGATCCGAACCGGCTGGCCGTCGAGCGCCGCGCACAGCTCGTCCAAGCCTCGATCGAACCGGGCCCGCTTGGCCGCGGGGGCGACTCCGAACGCCTCCAATTCGAGGGGGACGTAACCGGAGCCCACCCCGAGTTCGAGCCGGCCATGCAACAGGAGGTCCAGGAGGGAGTACTGCTCCGCCACGTCGACCGCGCCGTGGAATGGCAACACGCAAACCATCGACCCGAGCCGGAGGACCGAGGTCCGCTGACCGGCCGCGGCCAGGAAGACCGGCGGACTGGGGCACACTCCGCTCTCCTGGAAGTGGTGCTCTCCGACCCAGAAGGAGGCCAGTCCGGCCCGCTCGGCCGACTCCGCCAGCCGCAGGAGCTCGTCGTACCGTTCGGAGGTCGCACCGGTGCCGTGGGGCTCTACGACGGAGAAGGCTCCGAGCTCCATACGGTGCCACGTCGGGGCCGGGGACTAAATTCGATTGTAGTTGCGTCGCGACGTTACGGGTCTGGGCTGCGACGTCTCGCCTGACGTGGTCGAAGCTCATATACGCAGCCCTCCATGGCCGCGCCGCAGCGGGGTAGGGTAGTCAGGAAAACGCCCGGGCCACCCGAGCGTCCTGAAATCCCGACGGGCTCATAACCCGTAGATCCATGGTTCAAATCCATGCCCCGCTATCCGCCCCGCCGGGCGTGGTGCGGATGGTTTTCTTCCGAAACTCGGACGATGTTCGGGTCGTCGGCACGAGAGGAACGGAGGTGCGCGGGCCTCGGGGCTGGCCGTGATGGGCGAACCCACAAAAACACCGGTCGCGCCGACTGGCGTCCGGGTCCGTAGGGTCGAGGACCGCGACCTGGCATCGTATCGAGAGCTCCGGTTGCGGTCGCTGCGCGAGGATCGACTGGCGTTCGGAAGCACCCTCGAGCGCGAGCTCGCCTACCCGCCCGAACGGTGGGCGGACTACGTCCAGCGCGGCGCGCATGCACCGAACCAATGCACTTGGGTGGTCGAACGCGCCGACGGAGGGCTGGGTGGTCTGGTGGGGGGTTTCCAGACACCGGACGGGGCGATCCACGTCTACGCCATGTGGGTCGAGCCGGCGCTGCGAGGTCACGGGTTCGCGGGTCAGATGCTCGACCGGCTCCTCGCGTGGGCCGGGACGGTCGACCCCAACGCGCGGGTCGTTCTCTCGGTCAACCCGACGCAAACCGCCGCGCTACGGCTCTACTTGAGTCGCGGGTTTGTCGCGACCGGGGTCGTCGAGCCACTCGGGCACACTCCGGGAGTGGTCGTCCAAGAGATGCAACGGGTTCCGGTACCGCGGGGGAACAGCCCGCCGCCGGGTTGACTCAGCTCGGAGTGTCGCTCGTGGGGGGGTCCGAGGGCTTGGCCCGGGCCTTCCGTCGCGAGGGTTTGCGTCCGCCGCTCGCCTCGGGTGCGGGTGCCGCCTCGCCCGGGGCCGGCGTCATGTCGGGCGTCGGCTCCGGGGACGGTTCAGCCACGGGCTCGGGCGGCGACGCCGGAGCCGCCGGGGGCGGTGACGGGGGGGTCGAGGGAGCCGGCGTGAGCGGCGGCGAGGAAGGAGTCGGTGACGGCGTGGGGGCGGACGGCGTCGCCGGGCTGGGGGCCGACCCACCGGTCGTGTGGTGATGGCTGGTGCCCGAAGGGCGGGCCGGAATCGGTACGAATTCGCCCGGTTTCCAGGCGTGCGGCGTGCGAAGGATCGACGGGTCCTTCAGGAACAGGTCCGCGTGGCCGCAGGCCCGGCAGATGCGCGTCCCCATCGAGAGTTCACCCTTGGGACGCAGCGAAAGCGACCCGCTGCCGCCCCCCAGACCTCCGGAGCCGGTCTTCAGGTCGTTCGCCCAGACGAAGTCGGAAGCGCCGCAATTCGAGCAAACCGGGGCCACGAGGTCACCGTCCTCCAATGGGAGGCGGTCTCTCGGAAAAAGGCTTGCGTTCGTGTCGGCGCACGGGCGGGCCGTCCCCGGGTCCGCAACGGAGATGTAAGTCAGCGCCCTCGCCGAGACGATGGACGCACCTCTCTTCCGACGGATCGTCGTCGCCGTGGACGGCTCATCCTTCGCCGACCACGCGCTCGACGTGGCGGTCGACCTGACCCGACGGTACCAGGCTCAACTGAGCGTCCTGGCGGTGGCCCCGATCCAGCCGGTTTACGTGGCACCGAACCAGCCGATCGCAGCGACGAGCACACCGTTCAGTGATCTGCCTCGCTACCAGGGGATCGTCCAAGAGGCCGTCCGTCGGGCAGAGAAGGCGGGGGTCACGAACGTGGCCGGGTTCACCGAGGAAGGCGTGATCATCGACGAACTGCTCGAGTTCCTCGACGCCCATCCGGCCGACCTGGTCGTGGTCGGGTCGCGTGGACTGTCCACGGCCAAGCGATTGCTCCTGGGCAGCGTGTCGAGCGGCCTGGTGACCCACGCACCGTGCCCGGTGCTGGTGGTGCGACCGGCGCCTACGCGGACCGCTCGGAAACGATGACCCGCGTCGGGACGGGCAGTTTGTGCGACGCCTTGCGGAGCGCTTCCTTCGCGTCCGCGACATGCCCCGGCGTCGTGTAGACCGTAATCAACTCGCCGCCAATCTCGGTACGGACCGCATGGCCCACGGGCTTGCCGAACGCCCGTCGCATCCCATCGGAGATACGGTCGGCGCCGGCCCCGGTGGCCATCTTGTGCTCGCGCAAGATCTGGTGCGGATACCGTCGAATCTTGAGGTGGAACTCGTTCGGGGCCATCTTCTCCAGGACCCGAACCGCGCTGATGCGGGCCGCCTCGAGCGCGATGTCGCGGACCTGCCCAGCTTCCTCGGTGCCCAGCGTGAGCGCGACCGGGAACTCTCCGCGCACCGTGCCGGTGTCGAACTGAGTGACACGGAGCGCCGGAACCCCGCCCATGTACTCGCGGCGGGTGTAGACCTGCCCCTCGACCTTGCGGTACATCCGGGCGGGCTTGCGTGTCATGGGACGGGCCTGACGGACGTCCCGTTAAAATGGTTGCGCCGATGAACCAGCCCCATCGTCGCTGACGGGAGCGACCCGGAATTCGACCCGCCGACGGGTCAGCAGCCGGACCACACCGGCTCCCGCGCGGGCCGTGCGGGGAACGACGAAGAAACTGCGCCCAAACATCGCCTGCGCGGCCCAAGCCTGACTTCGCCGTACTTCCTTGAGGAGCCGACGCAACGAGCTCGGAGCCAGTCCCACATCGTCCGTGAACCGCTCACTGCCCTCCAGGAACTCGACGGGCGTGGGGGCGCGACGCCCCGGCCGCGTCGTCTCCCACGCACGATCGATCCGATCCACCATCCGTGGATCCCGCAAGATCCTCGGCGAGGGCAACGGTGCCCCCGTCACGCCGACGATGACAGGGAAGGGAAAGGGTCGGTGGACCACGGCTCCGTACGGTGGGATACCGGCGCGGCGTCGGTACTCGAGGCCTCCCCCCCCGAGTGCCGCTACGCCCCCGAGGCCGCCTCCGCCGAACAGCTCCGCAAGATGGGCCACTTCGGTCGCATGCTGACGTGAGATTCGGAACACGCGGGCGAGCGCCAGAGCGGTAGCGAGAGCTCCGGCCGCACTCATACTGAATCCCTGACCGACCGGCAAGTCGTGGGCGATCTCGATGTGGACCTCCCCCGCGCCACGCGGCACCAATCGGGCGGCGACGTCCTCGGTGATCGGCAGGGAGGTGAGGCGGCCGGCGCGGACCCGAATTCTCGAGGGGCCGTGACCCGCGACGGAGACGCGAGCGTGGGCCCCGGGGGTCAGGACCAGCCCCGCCCCCACCGACCCGCGGGCGCGCGGGTCCGCCGCGGCCACGTCCGGTCGGAAAAATCCGGTGATGTGTCCGGGCGCGCGCGCGTACGCCCGACGCGCGTCGCCGGTTCGCTCGCGCCCCGTCACACTCGGTTGGAAGATGGACTACTTATAAGGCGCCACGTTTATTGAAGCTCGGGAGTGAATTTGGCCAGGCCCGACCGGGTAAACATGAGCGAACCGGAAACACCCGCGCAGCCGCACGAGTCGTTCGACCGGGTCAACTTCCTGGAGCTCCGCAACACCCAGCTCGCCGAGGCGATCAAGCGGGTCGAGAGCGAGCGCCACTACATGGAGGCCGAGATCCTCCGGCTGCAGCGCGAGGTCAAGCGCCTGAAGACCGAGCTCGACCGCCTGCGGTCCCCTCCCCTCATCGTCGGCAGCGTGCGCGATGTGCTCACCGACGGCCGCGTCATCGTCAAGTCGTCGACCGGGCCGGACTTCGTCGTCAACTCCGCCGAGACGGTGGAACACGGGAAGGTCACGGTCGGCTCCCGCGTGGCGCTCAACAAGCAGACGCTCGCGGTCATGGGCGTGCTGCCGGCGTCCCTCGACCCGCTGGTCACGGCCAGCGAGATCGTCGACAAGCCGAGCGTGACGTACACGGACATCGGGGGCCTCAGCGAGCAGATCCGCGAGATCCGGGAAGCCGTCGAGTATCCGCTGCTCCGCTCCGAGCTCTACAAGAAGGTCGGCGTCGACCCGCCCAAGGGCGTGCTCTTGATCGGCTCCCCCGGTACGGGGAAGACGATGATCGCCAAGGCCGTCGCGCATCACACGAACGCCACGTTCGTGCGCCTGGTCGGCAGCGAGCTGGTACAGAAGTACATTGGCGAGGGCGCCCGACTCGTCCGCGAGCTGTTCCAGCTGGCCCGCGAGAAAGCTCCCACGATCATCTTCATCGATGAGTTGGACTCGATCGGTGCCAAGCGGCTGGAGGTGGCGACCAGCGGGGACCGCGAGGTCCAGCGCACCCTGATGCAGTTGCTGGCCGAGATGGACGGCTTCGAGCCGCTGGCGAACGTCAAGATCATCGCCGCGACCAACCGCCCGGACATCCTCGACGATGCGCTCCTCCGACCCGGCCGCTTCGACCGGATCATCGAGGTCCCCGTCCCGACCTTCCAGGGCCGGGCCGAGATCTTCAAGATCCACTCGCGCGGGATGGCGATCCGCGAGACGATCGACTACGAACTGTTGGCCAGCCGCTGCGAGGGCGCGACCGGCGCCGACATCCGCGCGATCTGCACCGAGGCCGGCATGTGGGCGATCCGCGAAGAGCGGGATTTCGTCACGCTCGCGGACTTCGACCGGGCGGTCGAGAAGGTCATCGGCGAGGAAGAACTCCGCAAGGAGTCCGTCACGATGTTCGCGTAAGCGAACGACCGTCGCCTACCCGACTCCGAGGACCGCGGCGCGTCCGAACAGTCGCGGGCCCGTCGGCACGTCCAGGTCGATGAGCAGGCCGCGTTCGTTCGCGCCCCAGACGACCGGCCGGTCGGTCGTGACGACCATACCGTCCGGCCCGAACTCCTCGAGGACCGCCGGAACCGTCTGCAGACCGAGGGCCAGATGCAGGTGCGCTCCGGTGCCGGCATCGCCCCGGTAGTACCGGCACTTCTCCAGCGGACCGCATCGGAGCCGGGACCCTTCGACCAGGGAGCC
>JASHSU010000106.1 GCA_030038605.1 Thermoplasmata archaeon
ACCGCCCAACGGCAACGCGACCGGGAACGCCACCGGCAACGTGACCGGTAACGGTACCGGCCACCCGTGCCCGGGCATGACGTCGGCTGCGTCGACGACCCCGTCGTCGGCGACGACCGCCACGCCCAGCGCGACCGTCCGGCTCCGGTAGCCCGAGCCCCCAACCCCTTCGGGGCTCCGGACGCCGGAGCCCCGCCCCCCGGCCGGGATCTACTCGAGGCTGAGCAGGAGGAAGATCAGCAGGGCCACCATCTCCAGGATCGTGCCCAGGAGCAGGAAGGGACCCAGGTTCCCGGGCTGCAGGCCGAAGACCGCGAAGAGGAACGGGGTACCGGCGACCGCCTCGAACAGGAGCACCACCAGGAACACGAGCAGACCCAGGGCGAACTGGGCCCGGGTCTCCCGGTACGTCCGCAGGTAGACGGCGACCAGGGCGACCAGGAGGGCGATGTCGATCGAGGAGAAGAGCGCGAACGCCACGGTCACGTCGGGCGGCGCCATCATGCCCCCGGGACCGGGGCCCCCCGCCGGGGACCGCGGATGCGGCCAGAGCAACAGCTCCACGACACCGAGCACGAGCCCGGCGACGATCGTCACCGGAGCCCAGAGCTCGGCGCCTCGGGTTGCTCGGCGGGGGGCGGCTCCGGTCGGTGCGCTCGCGCTCATCGGTTCCTCTTGCGTTCGAGAATGTGTTCGACGTCGGCCCAGCGGCTGTCCAGCAGGGAGGAGAGGGCGTAGACCTGTCCGTAGTGGGCGCCCGTGCTCTCGACCAGATGGTTCGAGGTGAGGACGCGCAGGTGGTGGCGGATGGTCGAGTAGTCGAGCGCGAGGGCGACCGCAAGCTGCTGGGCGTTGCGGGGCTCCTCGCGGAGGGCCTGGAGGAGGGTGATCCGCGTCGGAGCTCCGGCGCTGCTGGAGAGAAGCCACCAGAGCAGCCGGGTGAACCCGTCCACGGGAACCGGTGGGACCACGACGGGCGTCCGTATTCTAGGTTGTGTCGCCCCGGTGCGGTGGGGCGGGGCGGCGGGTCGGCTCGGACGGTGACTCGCGGGCCGGCGCTCGGATCGGCTCATGCGGCGCCGGTCGACAGGGCGAAGCGCGTTCATCCGACTCGTCCGAAATGGTTCCCGAATTGGACCGGCGGAGCCCCTGCCGACAGCCATAAGTGCGGGTCGTCGGTGGCCGCCCGCGCTGGGCGCGTAGTCTAGTGGTTATGACGTCACCCTGACACGGTGAAGGTCGCCAGTTCGAATCTGGCCGCGCCCATGTCCGGCTGCTGCCCCTCGGCCTGGCGACGCTCCGCCACCAGACGCTGGGCGCCCGCGACCACCGTGTCCACGAAGTGAACTCCGCTCGTGCTCCCCCACGGCTCCACCCCACCACCCCACCGGCGGGAGCGGGTGTCGTCCAGCGTCAGTCGTCGGACGACACGGACCTTGCCGGTGGTTCCCCGCATCCGGCCGGCGGAGCGCGCCGCGACCCCTAGTTGGAGGTCGACGGCCAGATGCCCGTAGAGGACCCGGCTCACCCCCGGCCACCGGAGTCGGTCCGGGACCGGGAGCTCGCCCACTTCAGAGGACGTCACGCAGCTGATCCTCTGCCTCGCCCGGCTCGCCGTCCACCGCATAGGGCGCCGTCTCCCGGGACGGGAGCAGCGGTGGGGCACTGCGCTCGGGGCGAGCCAGCAACACTACGGAGCCCGCGACGACAGCCACCACGGCTCCCGCCAGCAGGTAGTACCCCAGGTCCCCGGGGAGACCGAGGAAGGTGCTGCCGCCTCCGCCCGAGGGGGGCGTCACGGGGACCGTGCCGGGGGCGAGCGCCCAGGTCAACGTCGGGTCGCCGCTCGACAGGCCGGAGACCGCGAGGGCGACCACGTAGCTCGCGTTGACCGCGAGCGTGTAGTTCGTGTAGGGCTGGCCGTCCAGATAGACGCGGCTCGAGAGGAACTCCGCCAACGTGACGTTGGGAATGTCGCCGACGGGGACCGTGACCAGGAGGCGGCCCCCGGTTTCCGCCGTGAACGTCACGTTGATGAGTCCGTGCGACGGGGCGACGCTCGCGACGACCACCCGGCAGCCGAGTGCGGTGACGTTGCCCGCGGTCACCGTGGACGTGCACGACGCGACCGGCTCCAGCTGCACGCGGACGGTCGTGTCGGCCGAGACCGTCACGTTCTCGCCGAACGGGAAGTAGCCGGACGCCGACGCCGACAGGTGGTACGTCCCCGGAAGGACGGAGAGGCGGAACCCGCCCGAGGCGTTCACGTCGGCGACCACGCCGTTCACGAGCACCGAGGCGTTCGACGGGCTGACGGTCCCGGTGATGAGGTACAGGCCCGGCGTCGCCGGTGCGACGACCCCCACGAGGGTCTCGCCGACCGCGTCCAGACCGAGCCCACCCCCCGCGGCCGCGTTCGACTGAAGTTCGGTCCAGTTCGCCGCGCTCAGCCCCTGGCTGACGTCGGCGAAGTACGTGAGCGAGGTCGCGTAGCCGGCCGCGGTCGGATACCCTCCGCCCAGCGGCGTGCCCACACTGGAGATCGCCTCGTTCACCGCGGCCCCGGCGTACAGATAGGCCGCGAGGCCCGCGGGCAGGGACGCGTTGACCTGGGCCGCCGCGTGCGCGGACGTGAACTGAAGCGTATCGTTCGCCGCGACTTCTACGGCGGTCAGGGCGCCCGTCGGGGTGACGCCCGCCGGTACCGAGAGTTGGGCGGTGAACACCCCGTGGACGTGATCGACCGCGTAGGCGCCGGTAAACGCCGACTCCAGACCCAAGAGGGACGGGATGACGTTCGCGGTCGTCCAGGCCACCGTCGACCCGTTGACCGAGAGGGCGGGGGTCGAGCTGCCGAGGTACGGGCCGGCCGAGGCCAGCACCACCACGTTCGCGGTCGAGGTCACGTTGAACCGGACCGACGGCTCGACGGTGAGGAGGTCGGAGGAGACGGCGCTCGCCAGAACGTGGTACGCGCCGGTCACCGGAGTGTACACGACACTCACGTCGACGTCGGTGAGACCCACGACGAACGAGGACGCTTGCGCATGCAGGTACCCCGTCACGTTGGTCGGCGTGAAGACGTAGGCGCCCGCGGACAGGTTGGTGGAGAGCTCGGAGCCGATCGAGGCCAGGGTCGTCCCCTGAACCGTCACGCCCCAGGACGTACCGGCCGGCAGGCCGGTTTCCTGGAAGGTGACGGCAATCCCGCTCGAGGCCGACGTGCCGAGCGGCTGGGCTCCGGTCGTCGCGGACCGGTCGGACGGCGCCGCCTGGGCGCCGAGGGCGACCAGGGCCAGGGTGCTGAGCACGACCAGGCCCAGGACGACCCACTTCGATCCGTTGGTGGCGGCGTTCGACCGATTCGTTGCGTTCATCGCGCGTCCTCGGGGTGTTGAACTCGGGGCCGGATATTTATTCCGGGACGCGAGATTACCTTCGATTTTCGAGCCGAATGCTACACCGTAACAGAGTCGATGCATGCGCGCGTTAAAGGACGCCGAGGCGAGCGTCCTGCGGACGCTCCTCGGAGCCCGCCCGACGACCGAGCGGTCGCTCATCGAGTCGTCCGGCCTCTCGCGCTCCACGTTCCAGTACGCGCGTCGCCGCTGCTACGCTCACGGGTGGATCTACGACCGGTACGTCCCCGACGTGCGACTGGTCGAGCCCCTTCGACTCGAAGTGGAGTTGCGCTGGCCGTTCGCCGGCGCAAGAAACACCCTCATCCAGGCCCGCGCTCAGGACCCGTCCACGGTCCTTCTCTGGAGCTTAGCGAATCTGGTGCTCTCGGTCCGTTTCGTACGGCCCGGTGCTCCGGTATCGAAAGGTCCGGACTCGGCCAACCCGAACGACGCGGACCGGAGCGTCACGGTCCGGTCCGGCGCTTCGGCCTCGGAGGTGCCGGTCTACTTCGACTGTTCCGGCGCGCTGTCCCGGCTGTTCGGTGAATCGCCCGGCCCCGGGTATCCCCGGATCCTGGGAACTGGGTCGGACACCGAGGAGCCCGTCGCACCGATCCCACCGAGCCGACGCCGGGCCGCCGCCGAGCTCGTCGGTGCCGCGCAGCGCACGGTCGACTCCTCGTTCTTTGGCCGCCGCACACCGCCGTTTCCACTCACGCTCCCTCGCGACCAGGTGCGACTCGTCACCGACGGATACGTTCGGTGGAATGTGTTCCCGCGTCTCGGCGGTCTGCCGCCCTACCGGGGCCGCAGCGTCCGCGACCTGCTCTTCGTCTACGGAACGTTGGGGGGTTCGGACTCCGGGGCCCGACTGTTCGAAAGCGTCGCCGCCGACGCCGGGGCCTACCCTATCCTGGTCGCGGTCGGGTCGGAGGAACCCCGGACGACCGTGCTCGTGTTCTTGGGAGAGGGCCTGGCCCACGGCGGTCGCTCCGGCCCGCGGAGGGAACGGTCGCTCCAATCCCTGCTCCAGGAACGGCTCGACCCGTTCACGATCGTTCGCGAACCGCTCGCTTCCTTGAACGAGGTGGTGGAGCACCGGTACCTGGGGCTGCTCGAACCGACGCCGGCTCCCTCCTAGGGCGGGACAACCCAGAAACTACGTCGGTAGGTTTCGTCGGAGGCCGAGCATGGAGAGTCGTCGAACCTGGCCTCGCCGAAGGAAGGACACGACCCCGGGTCCGGCCGTCGAGCGGGGAGTTCGGACGAAACGGGCGTATGTGCCGGCCGAACCGAGCGACGGACACCGGTACCTCGTCGACCGGCTCTGGCCCCGGGGTCGTACCACGGCAGAGTTGGCTCTCACGGGCTGGCTGCGCGACCTGGCCCCGTCGACCGAGCTGCGGCGGTGGTACCAACACGACCCGGCCCGATTCTCCGAGTTTCGCCGTCGGTACCGAGTCGAGCTGGGCCACCACGAGAGCGCACTCGCCCGGCTCGCGGCCGAGGCACGGGAGGGGCCGGTAACTCTGGTCTTCGCCGCGAAGGACCCGGTCCGATGCAATGCGGGGGTGCTCCGGGAGATGGTCGAGGAGCGGGTCACCGCTGCCAGAGCGCGCGGACGCCCGTCCAAACGTCGTGCGCCGACCAGTGGATGAGACGCTCCCGTCGTTCCTCCTGCTCGTTCCACAGCATCCGAGCCTCGAACGGGGTCTCGCGCGTCACGAAGCCGATCGGGTGCGAGGGGTCGTCGCGCGCGAAGATGGGCAGTGCGGCGCCGTCGACCCGCCCGAGCTGCTCGGCCGCGTAGCGCATGGGCTGGTCGGGATAGATCGGCGTCGTGCCGGTGGGTACGAGCGAACGGGTGGGTCGGCCCGGGTCGCCTCCCAAGTCCAGGTACGTCCGTAGGTCGGAGCGGGCCGTGAACCCGACATACCGTCGCGCGTCGTCCACGAGGACGATCCCTACATCGCGCGCGTCCGGTACGGCGCTCGCCTCGAGCGCCGCGCCGACCGGGAGGTCGGCCGCCACCGGTCGCAGTAGGGTCCGCACGACCGAGCGGACCGGTATGTGGTCCAGCGGGTCGACGGTGTACTCCCGGGTCACGTGGACCCCACGTCGGGCCACTTTCTCCGTCAGGATCGACCGGCGCATGACGAGCACCGTCACGGCATCGGCCGCAATCGCGGCCACCAACAGCGGGAGGATCACCGGGACATCCCGGGTGAGTTCGAGACAGAAGACGACGCCGGTGAACGGGGCGCGCATCGTCCCGCCGATCATCCCGCCCATGCCGACCAGCACGAACAGACCGACCGATCCGCCGGGCAAGACCAGCGCGAACAGGCCACCCAGGCACCCCCCGATCAGGAGCAACGGGGCCAGAACCCCGCCCGAGGTTCCAGAGCCGAGAGCGACGGACCAGATGACGGCCTTGACCAGGAGCAGCGAGAGGATGACCGTCACCCCCAGCTGGGCCAGGAGCAGGGCGTCGATCGAATTGTATCCGACTCCGAGCGCGCGAGCCTGCAGTAACCCTCCGACTCCGATCACCACACCGCCGATCGCCGGCCACCACATCCAGTGGACCGGCAGTCGTCGGAAGGCGTCCTCGGACGCGTAGACGGCGCGGGTCAGCACCGCAGACGCCGCACCCGCGACGAGACCCACCACCAGCACGGCGGCGAGGGTCGTCGCCGTGGGCGTCGCGCTCGCCGTCAGCGGAAACAGCGGGGCGTTCCCCAGGATCGCCCAGCGCAGGGCGGTCGCCGACGTGACGGCCACCCCGACCGGGATGAGGCTGCGAGGCTTCCACTCGAAGAGCAGCAGCTCGACGGACAGGAGTACCGCGGCGAGGGGCGTGTTGAAGGTCGCGGCCATGCCGGCCGCGGCCCCCGCGACCAGGAGCGTCTTCCGCTCCATGGAAGTGATGTGGATGAGTTGGCCGACGACCGAGCCCAGGGAGCCGGCCGTCATGATGATCGGGCCCTCCGCTCCGAAGGGGCCGCCCGACCCGATCGAGATCGCGGTCGCCACCGGTTTGAGGACCGTCACCCGGGGCTCGATCCGGCTCTTGTGGACGAGGATCGCTTCCAGCGCCTCCGGGATCCCGTGTCCCCGGATCCGTTCGGACCCGAATCGGGCTATACCCCCCACGATGAGGCCCCCGAGGACCGGGACACCGATCGCCAGCAGTCCCAGAGAATTGCCGGCGGGGGAGGCGAACGAGAACGATAGGCGTCCGTAGTAGAACAGGTTCGTGAAGAAACCAATGAGCCCGAGCAGGGCCACCGCGATCAGGGCGGCGGCCAGCCCGACGAGGACCGCGGCCGGCAGCAACTCGACGAGTCGTCGGTTCGCCGAGGCGAAATCCCCCAGCTCCTCGGCCGGCCGCGAGGGAGCGAGTTCGACGGCCATCCGTCCCCGGCCCCGAGCGACGACGCGAAGCCGTCTAGATGTCCGTCAGGGAGGGGACTTTCTCCGGGAGGTCCCCTTTGGCGAACGAGCGCATCGCCTGCCGCTGCTTCTCCTCGCGGACCTTCTTCGACATCCGGATCGGCATGGAGAGCGACCAGTGGTGGCCGAACGGATCGACCAGGTGGCCGTACCGCTCGCCCCAGAACATGTCGTCCAGGGGCATCGTCACCTTCGCCCCGGCGTCCACGGCCCGGTTCCAGAGCTTCTCTACGTCGTCCGTGTAGATGTGCAGGGTGACCGTGGTCGTTTCCACCGTCGAGGGGGCGGCGCGGTCGGAGCCCCGGAAGACGTCGGCGAGCAGGACCATCGAGTCCCCGATCCGGAGCCGGCCGTGGACCAGTTTGCCGTCCGGTGTGACCTGTCGCTGGAGCTCCTTCGCGCCGAACGCCTTCTTGTAGAACTCGAGGGCGGCGACGCCGCCGACGACCGCCAGGGAGGGGGTGACGGTGTGGAATCCCTTCGGGATCGACGGTCGGCGGGCGCTAGGGGTACGACGCGCTCGGGTCTTGCGGCGTGCGCTCGGCATGGTGATCCGGTGCCGGCAGCGGCCCCGCGTACATAACCCGCGCCGGACGCGCGGAGCGAAGTCCCCGTCGACTAGGCCGAGTGACTGTGGTCGAACCGGTCGTGGCTACTGTCGGCACCTTCGACGGCGTGGAGCAACGGCAGGAACTCCACCGGGCCGGTGTAGATGTGTCCGTTGACGTAGAGGGTCGGGGCATGCAGCACACCGAGCTTGCGAGCCCCCTCCACGTCCTCGGCGACCCGACGCGCCGGAGTACCCGCGCGGAGATCCCGGTCGAACGTGTCCATCTCCAGGGAGATCTCCTTCGCATACGCCCGGAGGTCGCTCGCCTCGAGTTTGTCCTGGTGCTCAAACAGACGGTCGTGGTACAGCCAGAACCGGCCCTGCGCATCCGCCGCCTCCGACGCCTCGGCCGCGGCCTGGGCGTGCGGGTGGAGCTTCGTCAGCGGAAAGTGCCGGTACGCCAGGCACAGGTCGTCCTCCATCTCGTCCACGAGCGCGTGGAGCACCCCGTGGGCTTCGCGGCAGTCGCCGCATTCGAAGTCGGAGTACTCGACGACCGTGTACTTCGCCGTGGCCGGGCCGCGGCAGTGGTCGCGCGCCGGGTCGGGCACTACGGTTCCGGTTCCTGCCGTGGACGGAGGCGTCATCGCTCGGGGCCCTACCGGCCCGAGGATAAGGGCGTTCCGTCCCCGACCGGCCTCGTCCTAGTACGCGAACCGCCGGACGGCCGGCAGCACAAGAGCGCCGACAGCGGCGGCGGCGAACGAGAGGGCGACGATCCCGGCCAACGCTCCCGGGTCCAAGGACGTCGCGAGCACGCCGGCGACGACGACCCCGACCGACGCGGCGGACCCCCGGAACAGGTAGAGGTTGCTCGTCACCCGGGCGAGCTGGTGCGCTGGGACGTACCCCCACAGGAACGTGGAGCTCCCGGACAGGTAGCCGGCCATCGCCGCCCCGACGGCCGCCCAGGCGAGCGCCGTCAGCGGGAGGGACGGAGGGAACACGGCGGTCAGATAGACGGCGGCGGCGCTGACGACCAGGCTACTGATGATCACGACCCCGACCCGATGGCGTGGGTTGTAGTGGCCCAGCAGTAGGTCGACCGCGACCCCGCCCGCGACGAACGACGTGAACAGCAGGCCGTAGGTCAAGCCCGGGTCGACGAACAGATCCTTCGCGTCCAGGGTGATGAGGACGGCCGGGGCCGCCGAGAAAAATCCGGAGATCGCTCCGATGACACCCAGCTGGATCAGGGGACGGCCTTCGGTGGACCGGAGATACTGCCATCCGGACACCAACCCTGCACGGTACTCCGTCTCCGCCTCGCCACTCCCACGCAACGGGACCAGGGCCGCCAGTCCCGTGGCCAGGATGAGCAGCCCAGCATAGAGGTACCCGCTGCCGACGGCGCCCGAGAGGAGAATCAGGCCCGCGCCGGCCGCGTAGCCACCGACCTGGACGCCGGAGCCGAGGGCGGAGGCGAGACCCTGCCCGGCGAACAGGTCGTCCTTGGCGAGCAGCATGCGCGGCGCGACTTGGAAGACCGCCCATTCGAAGTCCCAGGCGACCGCCAGCACGGTCACGAGCGCGAACAGGAGGGGGAGGCTGAGATGGCCCACGGAGGCGCTGTAGGCTAGTATCCCGGCGGCGACCGCCTGGATCGGGTAACCGATCACGAAGATCCAGCGCTTGTCCGCCGCTCGGTCGACGAGCGGCGCCACGAGGAACGTGAGCGTGTAAACCCCGAACTCGAGGAAGAGGACGAACCCGACGACGAGGTAGGAGCCCGAGTTGAGATAGGCGATCCACGGGATCGAGATGCTGTAGACCGCGTAGCCGGTCGATGCCGCGATCGCGGAGGCCTCATACACCAGGAATCGGCGGTTGCCCAGGACGCCCCCGTAGCCGCGGGTCCGCGTGACGGACGTCGTCCCGGGTCCTCCGTCCCTCCCGGGTTCGGTTCCCGAGTCCGGCGACGTCACCGAGGTCATCGGACCCCGGTCGTAGGGGGGTCGACGTCCACCATCGGTGCGGCGACCGGACTCCGGCTAATATGCGGCACCCCGCTCACGGGCCCGGAGGAATACCGGTTGGCTCCGGCGTCGCCGACCGCCGCCGAAGAACCCTCGACCGTCGCGCTGCTGGCCCGCTACTCCTCGGCGTGGCTGGCCGGCGCCGTGCCGGCCTTCGCGGTCGTCACCGCCCTCTGGCTCTACCCCAACGACTTCCACGGCGTCGGCGAGGTCTCGCTCGGCGCCTTCGCCCTGATGTTCCCGGTCGCGGTCCGGCAGCTCGGCGTGCCCCGCCGCACGAGCTTCATCGACTTCCTGCTCGGCGCGGGGATCGCGTTCTGCATCCTCTCCATCCTCACCGGAGCGGCCAACGGCCTGACCGACGAGCCGTTCACGACCCCACGGTACGTCCAATTGCTGTTCGCGCACCAGGACCCGTACACGACGTCGCTGGTGTTCTCGTATGTGCAGTACGGCCAGACCCTTCACTCGTCGACCGTCTACCTCTACGGCCCGCTCCTGATGTTCTTCCAGGTCCCGGGCCTCGACTACAAGTGGTTCGCCGTCGGCTGTTGGGTCCTGCTGGTCCTCCTGGTCCGGAAGCGGTTCGACATCGCGGTCATGCTCGCCCAGCCGTTCGTGACGATCATCGCCGCCAGCGGCTACAACGACCTGGTCGTCCTGCTGTTCCTGACGCTCGGCTTCGTGGGCTACGAGGGTCGGCGCCAGAAGTGGGCCGAGTGGCTGACGCTCGGCATGAAGCAGTTCGCCAACCTGTTCATCCTCGCGTACTACCTGGTCCGGCGCGATTGGAAGAACCTGACCATCACCGCGGTCGTGAGCGCGGCGTTCCTCCTGCCGTTCTTCCTCTGGAGCGGCCCGGCGATCATCTGCCCGGCGGTGCTCGCCGACCGACTGCCCAGTTGCGGCGGTGGCGCGCCGAGCTACTGGCAGAACTACTCGCTCTGGGTCGTCTGGGTCGTCGCGATCTTCTACCCGTCGCTCCTGCTCGCGATCCGCCGGCGGGCCACGCAGGGACGTCCGGCCGAGCTGCTGGCCCGGACCGGGATGACGTTCGACGACCTGGCCCGGTTGCCCGCGTTCGTCGTCGTCGGGATCTCCGGCGTCTTCGTCAACCTGTGCGTCTTCACCCTCGTCGGCGTCCGGCTGGGCCACGCCGAGGTGATCACGCTGCTCGCCAGCGCGGTCGCCTTCGGCGTCGCGATGCTCTGGAACTTTGCCTGGAACCGCTCGTGGGCGTTCCGCGGCCGGGGGGACCGGTCGACCGCCTTCCACCTGGCGGTCTACGCGGTCATCCAGGCGGTCGCCCTCGGGCTCAACCTGGTCGTCCTGGCCGGCGGGGTCGCGGCCGGGGTGAGCGCGCTGGAGAGCCAGCTGATCGGGATCGTGCTCGGGAGCGCGGTTGCCTACGTCGCCAACCTGCGCTGGAACTTCCGGGCGACCGAGCCGCAGCCGTCGGCCTAGGAGAGTTTCTTCAGGGCGGCGACCAGCTGCCCGATGGCGGCCTGCGCGTCTCCGTAGAGCATCCGGGTGTTGTCCTTGTAGAACAGGTCGTTCTCGATCCCGGCGAACCCCTTGCCCTGCCCGCGCTTGTTCACGATGACGTTGTGCGCCTGCTCGACGTCCAGGATCGGCATCCCGAACAGCGGACTGCCCTGACGGTGAGCCGCCGGGTTGACGACGTCGTTCGCGCCGACGACGAACGCGACATCCGCGTTCGGGAACTCGCTGTTGATCTCGTCGCGGTCGAACAGTTTGTCGTAGGAGATCCCGGCCTCGGCCAGGAGCACGTTCATGTGACCGGGCATCCGGCCCGCGACCGGGTGGATGGCGAACTTGACGGTGACGCCGCGCGCCTCCAGGAGGTCGGCGAGCTCTTTGACCTTCTGCTGGGCCTGGGCGACCGCCATCCCGTAGCCGGGCACGAAGACGACCTCGTTCGCGTACGCCATCTCGGCCGCGGCGTCGTCCGCGTCGATCGACTTCATCGAGCCCTGGACGCCGGCCCCGGACTCCTCCGTCGCCCCGAAGGCGGAGAAGAAGACGTTGCTCACGGACCGGTTCATCGCCTTGGCCATCAAGAGAGTCAGCAGCGAGCCCGCGGCCCCGACCAGGGTCCCCGCGACGACCATCGCGTAGCCCGCATCGCCCAGCGGACCGTTCACGAGGGCAAACCCGTCCAACGCCACCGCGATCCCCGTGAAGGCGTTGAAGAGCGAGATGACGACGGGCATGTCGGCGCCCCCGATCGGGAGCGCGAGCATCACACCATACAGGAGCAGGAGCACGAAGAACGGCAGCAACCAGAACGTCTGGAGCGAGTAGAGCGCGTAGCCCCCGAACGCCACACCGAGCACGAGGACGGCGATGTTGACGACCTGCTGACCCGGAAAGACGATCGGCTTGCTGCGCAGCCACCCCTGCAGCTTGAGGAACGCGATGATGCTGCCCGCGATCGACGTCGACCCGATGACCGCGCCGGCGAGGCTCAAGCCGGCCGTGACGCCGTTGTTGAGCGAGGTCAGCAGCTCGACCGCGGCGATGGCACCCGCGGCGCCGCCCCCCATCCCGTTGAAGATGGCGACCATCTGGGGCATCGCCGTCATCTGCACGACGCGCGCCCAGTACCAGCCGGCGAGACTGCCGATCCCGATCCCGACCGCGATGAACAGGAAGTTGGAGAGGCCGGGGACCAGCAGGCTCACGGCGACCGCGATCAGCATCGCGACACCCGCCTGGACGATGCCGCGCCGCGCGGTCGTCGGCGAGCTCATCGAGCGGAGGCCGAGAATGAAGACGATGATCGCGAGGACGTAGACCGCGTCGACGGTCGGCGCCTGCCACGCGATCACGGCGGGCCTCCCTTCTTCTTCGAGCGGTCGAACATCGCCAAGATCCGCTCGGTGACGACGTAGCCGCCCGTCACGTTCATCGCGCCCATCACGACGGCGATGAACCCGATCGCCGTCTCGAGCGGGGTGGTCGCCAGCCCGAGGACGACGATGCCACCGACCAGGACGATCCCGTGGATGAAGTTCGACCCCGACATGAGCGGGGTGTGCAGGAGGACCGGCACCCGGCTGATGACCTCGTACCCGACGAACGCCGCCAGGATGCCGATGAACAGCGCCGTCCAGAGGTCGGCGGCCATGATCTCCTTACTTCCCTCCCGCGAGAGCGTCCCGGGTCGGAGCGTGGAGGACCTCGCCGTTCCGGGTCAGCAAGCTCGCGGTGAGGATCTCGTCGGTGTAGTCGGTCGATAGCGTCTTCTCCGGCGTGACGAGGAGCTTGAGGAACGCCTCCAGGTTCTTGGCGAACATCTGGCTCGCGTGGAACGGGAGCTGGGCGGGGAGGTTGGTCGACCCGACGATACGCACACCGTTCACGTCGACCGTGATGCCGGGCTGGGTCAGCTCGACGTTGCCGCCGGACTCCGCGGCCAAGTCGATGATGACCGAGCCGGACCGCATGCTGGTGACCATCTCCTTGCGGACCAGCAGAGGAGCCTTGCGCCCCGGTACGTTCGCCGTCGTGATGACGACGTCCGCCTCGCCAACCGCCTTTGCCACCATCGCGGCCTCTTGCTTCTTCTCGTCGTCGGTCAGCTCACGGGCGTAGCCTCCCGTGCCTTCCGCATTGATCTGCAGTTCCAGGAATCGGGCCCCGAGGCTGCGCACCTGCTCGCCGGCCGCACGCCGAACGTCGTAGCCTTCCACGATCGCGCCGAGACGCTTGGAGGTCGCGATCGCCATGAGACCGGCGACGCCCGCACCCAAGATCAGGACCCGGGCCGGACGGATCGTGCCGGCGGCGGTGGTGAGCATCGGGAAGAACTTGGGGGCCATGTAGGCGCCGATCAGCGCGGCCCGGTACCCGGCAACGGTCGCCTGGGACGACAGCACGTCCATGCTCTGCGCGCGGGTGATCCGAGGCAGTAGCTCCAGCGCGAAACTCGTGACCTTCTGGTCGCGCAACTTCGCGACCTTGTCCAGGTTCCGGTGCGGCGCCATGAGGGCGACCACGACCTGGCCCGCGTGCAGGAGGCCGATCTCGTCCAGCGTCGGAGCCTGGACCTTCACGACCACGTCGGCGCCGCCGAACAGCGCGGTCCGGTCGGTGACGACGGTGGCCCCCGCCTTCGCGTAGGCGTCGTCGAGGTAGGCCGCCGATATCCCGGCGCCCTGCTCGACCGTGACCGAGTACCCGGCCCGGACCATCCGGGGGATCACCTCGGGCGTGAGCGCGACGCGGGTCTCGCCCGGCGTCACTTCCTTCGGAACGGCGACGGAAAACGGCACGGGAATCGACCCCGAGGACTCGGACGAGATTATACCATTAAGCCTCGGGCCGGAGGACAGTGGGGTGGGTTCCGCTTGACGGAAGTCTTACGTCCGGCTTCCCCCGGAATCCTCTTCCCTCCGAGTCGGGTCCGGGGCCGAATGCCGAGGGCTCGGACCCGGGCGGCTGGCGCGGAATGGCGCGACCGCATCGTGCAGGGCGACGCTCGGGTCGTCCTCGACCGCCTGCCG
>JASHSU010000012.1 GCA_030038605.1 Thermoplasmata archaeon
GCGTGACCTCGATGAGCACCATAGTAGCCCATCTAGCCCCCGTCGGCAGTAAAAGAGTTGCTGACGTCGGCGTTACCGTTCCAACGCCCCCGAGGGGGCTTATCTACCGACCGGCGGTGGGCGACCACCATGTGCCGCCTGCTCGGTATGTTGTCGCACGAGCCCCAGACCGCAGAGGCTTGGCTGGTCCGTTCCGACCGGTCGCTGCTCGTGCAATCGAACGCGTCCGCGAAGACCGCGCAGCGCGACGGATGGGGCATCGGCTGGTTCGACGATCACGGACGCGCCCGGGTCGAGAAGGGCACTGGAGGTGCGTTCGAGGATGGCGAGAGGGAGCGATTCGTTCGGGCCGCGACCGACGCCAACGCGACCCTGGTCTTGGGCCACCTGCGCCACGCCAGCAACCCCCTCAACCTTCCGCACGACCAGCTGATCGGTCCCCTCAACAGCCAGCCGTTCGAGAACCACCGGACCCTCTTCGCCCACAACGGAGCGATCCCATTCCCCAACGAGACCCGCCCGTTCCTTGGGATCCATGAGAAGGAGGTGAAGGGGGTCAACGACAGCGAGGTCCTCTACCGCCTGCTCCTCCGGCACGAGGAGGAGATCCACGACCCGTTCAAGGCCTACGTCCGCGCCGTCGAGGACCTGCTGAGGGTCTGGATCTACGTCGGGCGACCCTTGGAGGCACCCTACTCCGGTCTCAACGTGCTGTTCTCCCGCAACCCCGATGAGCTCTGGGCGTTCTGCCTGTCCAAAGGGGACCACGGGTGCGGTCTGCTGGATACATCCCGCCCGTACTACCAGATGACCTACCGGGACGAAGGCCACCGGGTGATCGTCGGGAGCGAGCCGTTCGACACGACGCCCAACGGAGCCTGGAAGGACCTCCCGTCCGGCAACTACCTGTACGCCCACCGGGTCGGTACGCACGTCGAGGTCCAGGTCGCCCCGCTGCCGAACTTCGAGCTGCCCACGCCTCCGATGCGCGCGTAGGACGCGGGGGCGCGGCCGCGCCGATGGCGAGCGAGATGCTCTCCGGCCCGGACCTGGGGGGAGGGTATCTGCATCAGCTGACCCTCGATCGTCTGGGGGATGCGACCACCTTCACATTCCACGCTCAAGATGGTGGCTCCGACGCGGGCGGTCCTCCTGTCGGACCGCTGGACGTCTTCGGCTACGTCCACCCGCCGTCCGCCTGCCAGTTTGGCGGCCCGCGGTGTTGGCACCGTCGGTTCCTCCTGCCGTTCGATGAGATCCCGCGGGTCCGGGCCGCGTACAACCGGTTCCGGTTCGTGCTCGAGACGTCCCTCGCCCAGGTGTACGGGTCCGCACCGGTGGCGGTCGATGCAGCGCTGACGGAGTTGATCCGGCGGGTGGCCCCGACCCTCGCGGCCGAGGGGGTCGGATGGTACATCGGCGGCTCGCTCGGCGCTCGGCTGCTCGGCGCGGACGTCGCACCGCACGACATCGACCTCGGGACGACGCGGGCCGGCGTCGACCGGATCGCCCAGTTGATCCCCGAGTACCTCGTCGAACCCCTCGGACCGACCGACTGGCCGGGCCGCGGGATCGTCCGCGGCGCCCGGGCGTTCGTGGGTACCTTCCGGGAAGGAGCCCGCGTCGAGTGGGCCGTGCCGATCGAGCCGACGGCCCCGTCCGCCGTCGACGAGTGGAGCGGACACCCCGATCGCGTGCGGACCACCGACGCTCGATTCGCCGAAACGACGGTCCGCGTCAGTCGACCCGAGTACGCGCTGGTCCGGGCCGCCGCACGCCATCAGACCGAGCGCATTCCGCTCTACGCCGCGCTCGTTCGTAACCTCGGACCGGACCACGAGTTGCTGGACGCGCTCGTCGTCCGTGCGGCCCTCGACGATCGGACGCAGTCCGAGCTGCGTCGAGCCGTTGCGGTATAACCCCGGCTCGTACCGGTGTGCCGGTCGAGCCGTACCTTCTTAGACCCCATCGGCCGGACGGGCGCCGATGCTCGCACCGCAGACGACGCCGGTGACCGAGGGACTGACGCCGCACGACCTGGTGACCTACTTCCGCTGCCCGCACGAGATGGAACTCGGGCACGCGGACCACCACCGGCAGGCCGGCGGCGCGCTCGGTCCGGTGCGGACGCCCGCGGACGTCGTCCCGCTGCGTCACTCGCCGCTGTTCGCCCCGCCGTTGGGTCACCTGCTGGTCAACGAGGGCCGGCTCGACCTCACCGACAAGGACGTCCTCGTCTACGAGGACGCCGGCGAGGACGACCTGCCCATGCTCTTCCCGCCCGAGCGCGTCCGGCCCGACATCCGGTTCACCGAGCCCCGGGCGACGCTGAGCGCCCCGGCCCTGGGGCTACGCGGCCGGCCCGACCTCATCATCCAGCGGGCCGACGGCTCGCTCATCCCGGTCGAGTACAAGGAGACGCACCTGTTCGTGGGATACCACGAGGCCCACGGCCGCCTGTTCGACACCGTCCAGTCGGTTGCCGAGTGCGCCCTGGTCGAGGCCGCCTTCGGCAAGCGGGTCCCCTACGGCATCGTGCTGTATGGCGATCAGGCCGGCGACGGCCAGCGCGAGGGGTGGGTCCGCATCCCGTACGGAGAAGCCGAGCAAAGCTGGCTCAAGGTCGCGCTGCGGCAGATCCGCGAGGACGCGGTCCGGGCCCCGGTGCCCAACGAGCGGACCTGCGGCGGCTGCGAGGTCAACATGAACGGTCTGTGCCGGTACGCGGTCGCCCGCTACGAGGGTCCGCACC
>JASHSU010000107.1 GCA_030038605.1 Thermoplasmata archaeon
CACTACGGCTACGCGGTCTTCGAGGGGATCCGTTGCCACACGACCGACCGCGGTTCGGCCGTGTTCCGCCTGGACGAACACCTGACCCGATTCCTTGACAGCGCCCGGATCTACCGGATGAAGCTCCCGTACGACCTGGCCGCGCTCCACCAGGCGACGGTCGAGCTGGTGGCGGCCAACGGCGTGCCGCAGGCGTACCTCCGGCCGATCGCATACTCCGGGTACGGGCAGATGGGTCTCGACCCGACCCAGAGCCGGATCCAGGTCGCCATCGGCATGTGGGAGTGGGGCGCCTACCTGGGGGACGAGGGCGTCACCAAGGGCTGCCGCGCCACGGTCTCGAGCTGGGTCCGCGTCGACTCCCGCTCGCTGCCCCCGCAGGCGAAGTGTGCGGCGAACTACGCCAACTCCGCGCTCGCCAAGATGGAGGCCGTGGCCGGCGGCTACGACGAGGCGATCCTGCTCAACTCCGCGGGGATGGTCGCCGAGGGGCCGGGCGAGAACATCTTCCGGGTCAAGCACGGTGTGGTCAGCACGCCGCCGGCGAGCTCAGGGATCCTGCGGGGGGTCACGCGCGACACCGTCATCCGGTTCATCGCGGACGAGGGGCTCGAGTTCCGTCGCAACGACTTCACCCGCGAGGAGCTGTTCACCTCCGACGAGCTCTTCTACACCGGCACCGCGGCGGGCATCACGCCGATCCGCGAGGTGGACGGACGACCGATCGGCACCGGGAGCTATCCGATCGTGAAGCGCCTGCAGGACCGATACGAGCGGGCGATCCACGGCCGGGCGCCCGAGTACGGCGCCTGGCTCACGCCCGTGACGTAGGCACGCGGAGTCCGATCGCCTCGTTCGCCTGCGCGAGCGAACGGTCCGTGTAGGTCGCCAGGTGCCGGCGCTGCCGGTCCGACAGGACCAGCGCCGGCCAGCCCCAGTGTACCGCGACCGATACACCCGGGCGCACGTCGGGCAGGACCTTCGGGTCGTAGGTGAGCCGGCGCTCGAGCGGGGAGCCCCACGCGAGGCGGGTTCCGTCGAACGCCAGTGCCGGCGCCCGTACATCCAGCGTCGACGCGCCGACCCGGAGCACCTCGGCCTCGGACGGCCGGCACGCCTCCATGTTCGCGAGGGTCGTCGGTACGTGACCGGTCACGTTGCCGACGCCGACGAACGCGACATGGAACAGGTGGTGCGGCAGCGGCCGAGACGGCAACCGCTCGGCCAACCCGCGGGCGAGGGACCGGGGCAGGCCCCGGCGGACCAGCGCCTCCAGCAAGCGGCCGAAGTCGTCCCGGTCGAAGGCGTCCAGCAGGTCGTTCCCGACCCAGTACGCCTCCACCACGTCCAGGTCGAACGGACGCTTGCCGTGCTTCTCCGCGATGAGCTCGAGGTACGGGACGAGGGCCTCGAAACCGCGCAGCGCGCGCTCCGTGGCGTCGTCGCCCCGGTCGGCGAGGATCGTCCGGTAGAGGTGGGGCTCGGCGTCCGCCGGGCCGCAGTACTGCAGTCGGTTGGTGGCGATGCTGAATCGGGCCCCGAGCTGGATGCCGTCCATGCGTCGTTACGAGGGGACGATCCGGGCCACCGATGCGCGGAGCAGCGCTCCCACGTCCCTCCAGAGCTTCCAGCCCGCGACCACTACGACGCCGGCCAGTACCGCCATCGCTCCCAGCGCCTCGTCGGTCGTGAACCGCGCGCCGTGCAGGGCCGCGTCCAGGACGAAGGTCACCGGGAAGCCGAGGACCAGCACCGAGGTCGCCACGCCCAAGTCGACCCGGGCGAGTCCGGCGTACCAGGTCAGCACGAACGCGGTCAGCAGGGCCGCGCTGATCGCGACCCAGGTCCACTGGCCACCGGTCATCGACGCCACCGCGCCGAACTGGCTGGTGAGCGCGAGGTAGCCGAGCAGGAACGCCGCCCCGAATCCCATGCGCCCGAAGGCGACCGTACTGCCGCGCACCGTCGACAGGAGGCGCTTGGAGAGGGTGTACTCGACCGCCCAGAGGACCGTCGCGGCCAGGACGTACGTCGTCCCCGGCGTCCAGAGGGGCGACACCAGCGAGAGCAGGAGGACGTTGCCCACGAGCAGCAGGGCGGCCCCGACGAAGACGCCCAGCCGGAGCCGCTCGTGGAGGAACACCACCCCGAAGACCGTCGCCATCAGGAACAACGTCCGGTAGACGAACGACGCCGTCGCGGCGCCCCCGGCCGCCGTCGCGAGCGAGAGCCCGTGGAAGAACAGCAGGAACGGGATGGCGCCGCCGACCAGCCCGATCAGCGCCAGCCACGCATAGTCCCGCGCCCCCAGCGACTCGGGGGCGCGTCGGGTCGCCACCAGGGCGACCGGCGCGACGAGCAGGGCGACCATCAGGTTCCGCACCGTGACGAACGCGTCCGAGCTCGTGCCGGCGACCGCGAACGAATTCACGTATGTCGAGACGCCGCTGATCACGGCCGTCGCCAGCACGAGTAGCAGCCCGACCGCGGCGATGCGCGACACCGGAGCACCGGACGACGT
>JASHSU010000108.1 GCA_030038605.1 Thermoplasmata archaeon
GCCACGTAGACCAGACCATTGCCGGCTCCGTCCGCCACCCCGATGGGACCCGCTCCGACCGAGGTCGTTGCTTCCACCTGGTCGGTGGACATCGCGATGATGCTGACCTGGTCCGAGCCGTAGTCGGCGACCACGGCGGTCCCGGACTCAGGGTCGCAGGCGACGCCCTCGGGATCGGCGCCGACCGCGATCGACGCGACGACGGCATTCGTGCTACCGGAGATGACCGATACGTTGGCCGAACCGGCGTCGGCGACGACGAGAGCGTTCGAACTGTTGTCCAATCCTACGGCCCTCGGCTGCGAACCGACCGCTGGACTCGCGACGACCGTGGCACTCGCTACGTTGACCACCGACACCTCGTTGCTGCCGGAGTCGGCGACGTAGACGTTTCCGTTGGCGGGGTCGAACGCCAGTCCCTCGGGTGTATCCCCGGCGGGGAACGACGTCCCCACCGCGTTGGTGACGTCCGAAACTTCCGTCACGTTGTCGATCCCCGGTTCACTGACCAAAATCTCGTGGGCGACAGAATCCAGCGCCAGCGCCGCGGGTTCGCTGGAGAGTTCGATCGTCGCGGCGACGTCGTCATCCAGCGTGGAAATCACGCTGACGGTATCCGACCCGCTGTTGGCCACGAACACTTCGGAAGCTTCGGGGTCGAACAGCGCGCCGGTCGGGGCATCTCCGACGGGGACGAACGTAACGGAGGGGGTGGCCCCAACCCCGAAGATCGCCACGTTGTCGCTGTAGAAATTGGCGACGAACGTCTGGCGCGTGGCGGGGTCGTAAGCCACCGACTCCGGCGAGGCTCCGTCTTCGGCAAGAAAGTTCCCTCCCACGAGAGTATTGTTGAACAACACCAGCGTGTGGGCGACGTAGGGCCTCTCAGAACTGACCGTCGGCGACGCCGAACTCGGAGTCGGTTGGACTCCAAGAGATGAGAGATCCGCCTCCAGGGTTTGAAAGGGCCGGGGACCCAAGTACGCGCCCACCAGCCCGCTGGCAACGACCGCCAGAGCAAGTCCGACTACGAACGGGGTGCGTACCGGCGCCGTGGCTCCTCCTCGGCTCATTTCGGTGGCTCCGGCGGAGTAAACCAGTCGACATCGGGCGGTCGTCGTCGCAGCTGCCGAACCCTCCAGGCGGCCAGCAGCACCGCGGCCAATACGACCACGATGATGACCACGATTTCGCCGGCGGTCTCGGACGGCGGAGGGCCGGTGGGAGGGGGAATCGGGATCAGACTGAACTGGACCGGAATGACCGCCTGCGGGGGCCCGGTGACGTTGTAGTACGCGATGGTGGGGTTCGACAGGTATCCGGAGACTTTGTCGACCTCAAAACTGTAGGAACCGTTCGTAACGTTGCCGAACGTGATGCTGGGCCCCGTCGCTACGCCGTACACGCCGTTGAAGATCGCGGACCAGTTGGTCCCCACCGGCAAGCCGTTCTCCGTGAGGGTCACTTCGTACACGGTGGCCAGGAAATCGGTTGACCGCTCGACTCCGGAACCGTTGATCACCAGGGTCCCGGTGTCAAACTGAGGGTGGTAGATCGTGTTCGGAGTCCACAGGGCGTAACGGTAGGTCCCGTTGGTCAAGTTCAGGACCGTGAAGTTGCTCGTCGATCCCGCGGGTAGGTACCCGGTCACGTTCAACGACCAAGGTACACTGTTCGCCAGACCGGATTCGTTGACCTGAAGGAGGTAGGTTTCCGGGCCGGCGGTGAGGAGCGCGAGGGATCCATCCTCGAAGTTGGAGACCATGAACACTTCGAGCCCGGGGTCCCATACGATCGCGCGGGGCTCGTCGCCGACGGGCAGAGTAGCCAGGCCCGTGCCATTTTGGTCGAAGAACAGGGAGACGTTCGACGAACCGCTGTCGACCACAGCTACCACGTCAAGGCCGGGGTCGAACGCGATCGAGCTCGGGTCGGTTCCGACCGGTACGTTCCCGACCACCCGGTCGGTCGCCCCGGCGATGACCGTGACATTGTTGGAGGCCTCGTTGCTGACGAGGATCAACCCGCGGGCTGGGTCATAGGCCAGACTGTCGGGAAACGACCCTACCGAAACGGAGGCGACGACCGTGTTCGACTGGTCGGAGATAACCGAAACGTTGTTCGCGCCGGCGCCCGTTTCTGCCACGAAGACTTCGTGTTGCTGACTGTCGTAAACGAGCGCCCCCGGGACGCCCGGAACAGGTATGGTGGCAAAGACGGCGAAGGTCGAGTCGGAAAGAACGGTGACCGTTCCGGTGTAGGCGTCGGACACGAACACCTCGTGCAGGTACAGGTCGATCGCGATCCCCGAGGGGCTACCGGGCGAGGAGATTGTGTCGGTGACCTGGTCGGTGATGTCCGAGA
The DNA here is from genome assembly GCA_030038605.1 of Thermoplasmata archaeon. GTDB lineage: Archaea > Thermoplasmatota > Thermoplasmata > Lutacidiplasmatales > UBA184 > Lutacidiplasma. The sequence goes on from JASHSU010000108.1 coordinate 2,365, forward strand.
TCACACTGATGGTGTCGGACCCGGTGTCCGCAACAAAGACGGCCTGGGCGCCGGGGTCGTAGGCCAGCGCGGTGGGATCCAGCCCGACAGAGACGGCTCCCACGACGGTCTGACTTGCGTCGGCGACCAGCTGAACATCGTTTGCGATGGGGTCGGCGACGAACGTGACGCCGGCGCCCGGATCGTAGACCTCAGCACCCGGAAAGAGTCCGAGGTCGACCGTGGCGACCGTGCTCCCGTCCGCATCCGAAACGAGCGTCAGGCGGTTCGTGAGATAGTTGACGGAGGCGAGTAAGCCCCGCCCCGCATCATCCGCGAGTCCCACGGGAGTGGTTCCGACGCTGACGTTCCCGTCAGCCGTCGGACCCGCACCGGCGATCAGACTGGCGCTGGCCGAGCCGTAGTTGGCCACGGCCACTACGCCCGTTCCTGACTCGAATGTTACCGCATCGGGTCCGATCCCGACGGGCAGCGTCGTGCTCACCCGATTGGTCGTCGTCGAGATTACCGAGACGGTATCGGAGTCATAGTTGGCGACGTAGACGTCCCCGGTCGAGGAATCGGTGGCGATCGCCGACGGGTGGGATCCGACCCCTACGTTGGCAACGACACCGTCCGCGACCGCCGACAGGGCGGTGACGTTGTCCGAGTTGTAGTTCGCCACCAGGACCTCGTCGGCCGAGGCTGCGAAGGTGATACCGTCCGGGTCGCGGCCGACCCCGGTTGTGGCCACGACCGAGTTGGTCGCGTCGGAAATCACCGACACCGAGTCGGAGCCCTCGTTTGCGACGTACACCCTGGCCGCCGTCGGGTCGTAGGCGAGTCCCGACGGCGTAAACCCGACCGTTATGTTGGCGACGACGCGATCGGACGTCGCGTTCACCACCGATACCGTGCCCGAGTACTGGTTGGCGACGAAGACCTCCCCGCGACCCGCGTCGTAGACGACGGCGGCAGGGTTGTGGCCGACGGCGACCGAATCGACGACCTCGCCCGAGCTATCCGACACGACGCTCAGGGTATCGGTGCCGTAGTCGCACACGAACAGCTCGCCGAGGGCGGGGTCGTAGGCCACCGCGTCCGGCTCGATACCGTTCCCGGCACGGAAGTCACCGGGCACGCGGGTGTTGTTGAACATAACCAGGGTACTGGAGACTTCCGGGGACCGCCCGCTCGTACCGGCTCCGAGCCCGGGGGTCGGCGTTCCCAGACTCGGGGCGGGGATCGGCCTGGCCTCCGCCGGCTTTGTGCCGTAGCGCTCTTGGAACTGGGCCGGTCCCCCGCCGTGTTGAAGGGTTGGCGTCGCCGCCGCGACGATCGGAGCGAGCAGCAGTAATCCGACGCAGAGACCAACCGAGAATCCGCGGGACCTGCAGGCAAGTAAACTCGGGGACCGGTCCGGCCGAGAAGGTCCGGAACGATGGGCCACATGAGAGGAATTCAGTAGGTCTCTTCTATGCTTCTAGGTGCCTCCCGGTGTCGGTGAGCTTTGAGCCCCGAATCTGAAAACCGGCCCGCCCTTCAGGGACCTCGGGTCGACCCAGGATAGTGCTACAGTCCAACTCCGAGCCCGAACACTCCACATATGTAGACACATATGTATAGTTACATTGAGACCGGGCGGGCGCTCGATCGAACGAACCGGATCCGAGAACCAGGGTTCGGACGTAAACCGAACAATGTTCTCTTGTCTACCGAGCCTTTGAGCCCAATACAACGTGTTAGATTAGACTCAGTAATGGATATCGCGGATTACGCCTGGACTGTTAGCTCGCCAAGCCGGAAGCGAGGGACGGCGCCATTGCGACCGATCGGCTCCCGCGACGGTCGGGGAGCACCTGAAGGGATCTTGGCGGTCGAACCCCCCCCTTTTCGTGCCCAACTAGGAGTTTCTCGAGGTAAATCGCCCCTCGGCCGTCACCGGCCCCGGGGGTTCGTATAACTCCAGTTATACGAATCCACCGTCAGGGGGAGAGGGCTTTGGGGGGCGCGTGCCCTCACCCTCCATATGGGTTTAATCAAGCATAGGACATTGAAGATACGTAACTTGGCATCCCCAGGAGCTGGAAAGCGTCCTTTTCAACCGCGGATGGGGTTCCCCTGGGCAGATCGGGCCGATTTCCCCCGTCCCCCCATCGTGCTCGTCCGACCAACCCTGCCTGATTGTCCGACTTCACTACCTTAGTAGCGTAAATAACGCATCATTAGTAACTAAGCACCCTTTGCCTTGAACTTGGTGTGCTTGAACGGCCAGCGAAGGCCAGGAGGGAGGGGGCCGGTCGAGATCCACTCCTCGCAGCCATTTGCCTCCAGAGTCGATAGCACCCCCAGGACGAGAGGCGGGATCCCAGCCACGTCATCCTTGGCACAGTGACGGCCAAGTCGCTCCGCCGCACGGGTGTCAAACGGCAGGACGGTGAGGCACCTGCGGAGTCGGAGTACGGCCTCATTCCGACGTACGCGACTCTTGGGCGGCCCTCGGGCCACCAATCCGGCCAACTCGAGCAGGTTCAGTTCCGTGGTAGCGACTTCCGAGCCCCGCAACCGTCGAACGAGCTCCCGGCTGGGTGCGTCGCCGTGTAGGATCGACAGGAGGACCCCCGTATCCAGGGCCTTCACGCGGACCCCCCGGGGCCTCCCCTAGACTCGCGCAATAGTCGCCGATCGGAGCGGCTCGCGGACTGCCCCCAGCTCCCGAACAGCTCTTCGAGGCCCTGACGTTGCGCAAGGAGTCGTCGGAAGAGCCCGGTAAAACTCTCTCCTGACCTCTTCTCCCGGGATAGAGCCTCATACACTGCCTCTTGAACGGCTACGTTTCGCGATGGCATGCATATGCATCCTCATATGTGGTATTTCTATGAGCCGACGAGTCGGGCGGTCCTGCGGTCCGACCTGGCCGATCCGATCTCGGAGCGGTACCGGTACCTCTCTCGGACGAGGTCGTCAAAAAAGAGGGAAGCTAGTGGGCGCTCTCACAGGGGTTCGGGCAGTCGACCTGAGCCCTGATAGTCGCGCTCCCAAGGCCGGTCTGAGACAAGTCGGAGCGCCGAGTCAAAAGGCGGCGCGTCTAACGGGCAGTGCCGACGGCGACACCGGGAGGTTCAGGGGACCAACCACCGCCGAAGGAGCCGGGAACGGAGGAAAGAATCGAATGATGAGTCGGAAAATGGGCATGACGGTAGGACTGTTGGGCGTGGCCACGGCGTTCGTGGCACTGGGCTTGTTGGTGGGTGGCCTCGCGGGCGCCTCACCGATCTCCTCAGGCTTGTCCGGGGCCCTCGTTACCAACACGCCGGCGACCAACACGTCCCAGTCGTTCAACTTCAGCGCCGATCACCCCGATTGGAACACGGGGAACTTGTGCACGCCCGTGACCACGGGGTCCGTTGTCACCTGCAGCTACTCGGGCGGTGGCCATGGCTACTCGTACGGGGGGAACGGCGGTAAGGGAGGCGGTGGCGGGTGCGGATGCTCTCCGGCCCCACTGACCTACAACTTCTCCGGGGCCAACCTGCAGTTTGTCGTCAACATCGCGAGCGCGGGGAACATCCCGGTCTACCTCAACTTCGTAGGCCACAACGACACGATCCTCGTCAACGTCACCGGTTGTAGCGGCACCACCCTCAACATTTCGGTGCTCATGCAAACGACGTTCACGTTCGATGTCTCGGCGAGCCACGTGACGGCCTCGATTTACCTGTACAGCGACTCCGACCACTATGTGGCCAACCTCTCGGGTGACAAGACGAAGGTTTGGACCTACATCGTGAGCGCCAAGCCGAAGTACAACGAGTGCCCGGCCGGCAACAACACGAAGACCGATTCCTACCTGCTCAATATCACCGGAAGTTACAACTTCCAGGGACTAGTGTTCGTCAACGGGGTCGGGTACTCCACCTCGCTCAACACGGTGTCCACGGGAAGTTGGAACTCGGTGGCATTTGAGAACACGACCACGTTCGGTTGCTCCTGGTCGAATGCGCCCGCGCCCACGTGCCACAGCCATGGCATGGGTCCGGCGGCGGAGGGAGCCGCGGTCCGAGAGAACGAGTGAACTCCTCGCTCGAGATCGATCGGGCCCCGACATCGCTCGGGGCCCGCAACCCCTTCCACCAAGACCCGAGATTCACCAGAATGCCGGTATCGGTCGCCCGGCAAGGTCGGACCGCTCGGGCAGCCCGTAGTAACGGAGCACCGTGGGTCCGATATCGAGCAGAGAGCGCTCCGGGGACGGGCCAGTGGCGCCCCCTCTTGGAACGGTGACCGCGTAGATGCCCTCGAACGAATGCACCGCGTCGTCGGGGCCGGTGTCGTTCTCCGTCAAAAACTCTGAGCGGTGGCCGAGCGTGCCGGCCGACCGCCACCGAAGGTTTCCGAAGTAAAGCATCAGGTCCGGGGCGTCCCCTCGAACGACGGTGTAGGTGTTGAACGGGAGGCGCGCATCGACGCCGAGGGTCTGGCCCCCCGGGGTACGAACTTCGCCAAGCTTACGGACCAGGTGGCGGAGCACTCCTTCTGCCTCGTCGGGTGGGACGACCCCCTGGGGTTCTCGCCCGCGAAGGTTGAGGAAGATGCGAGCGTAGTACCCCCCCGCACCCCAGGCGCGACTCCGGCTCCAATCGACGTCCGTCTGCTCGAGCGGGGTCCCTGCGGGCGGCGGGTCCCCGTGAAGGACTAGGTACCCCTGTCGGACCAGCCAGTCGTTGATGCAGAAGCATCCCGTCATCGACTGCGAGCCGTGGTCCGACACGAACAGGAGCCGAACCTCCGGGTCGACGGCGTCGACCAGCTGCCCGATCTCCTCGTCCAGCCGAGCGTAGTACTCCTCGGCCAGGCCCCTGAGGGTCGGCGAGTCCTCGTACCGCGGGTGCGACGGGTCGAAGAACTTCCACAGCGCGTGATGGATCCGATCCGGCCCGATCTCGTGCAGCGCGAAGAAATCCCACGACTCGCGAGACCACAACTCCCGTGCGAGCGCAAAGTGCCGCTGGGTCATTTCGATCAACTCTCGCCCGATTCGCTCCCGGTCGGCGGATCGGAATTGGACATCGAAAATCGGCCGTCCGACGGCTCCCTCAATCTCCCCCCTGAGAGAAGAAGGGTAGACGTAGTCGGCGGCATGCTCGGGCGTGAGAAAATCCGATAGGTAGACCCCGTTGACGTGCGGGGGCGGGTATCCGGGCGGCATTCCGAGGACGCACACTCGTTTACCCGCACGGGAGAGGGTGTCCCATACGGCGGGTTCCCGGACCGACCGTGAGGTGGGCATGTATTGGTCCAGATACGAGCCCGGCCGGCGGTGTCGGAAACCGTAGAGACCGAGCTGTCCGGGGTCAGCCCCCGTGAACATCGACGCCCAGGCCGGTACGGTGATGGGGGGGTCGACGCTCCGTAGGGTGCCGTACCGGGAACGGGCGAGAACCTCGGCCATGCGAGGCATCTGGGGACGAAACCGGTCGAGAAGCAACCAAGGCGAGACCGAGTCAAGACCGATCACGAGGACTCGAGGTCGGCGGTCCCGCACGACGGTCCGGACGGTGCGGCCGACTTAAGTCAGCCAGTCGGGGACTGCGATGGCCGGCGGGGGCCGGCCGTTGTGTCGCAATTCACGGCGGTGGCCAAACGTCTTGGGAAGGTTTATAGCGGGCTGAACGCCGACAGCCTCGTGGCGCGCTCTGGGCCGCCGACCGTCGGGGCGGAACCGACTCAACGACGCCGCCGATGGCGCCGTGTTCGTCGACGGGGAGCGGTCCGCCTTGGACCCGGGCGGACGACGTTCGCATCCGCCGTGGTCGTACTCCTGTTCTTCGCCACCGTTGCGGGGGTGGTCGAAGTGGCGCCCGCCGCGGCCCAGCAGGTGGTTCAGGCGGCGGTGGGAGCCCTCGACAGTCTGGGGCTACTCGACGTCGAAGCCGCCGAGCGCTCGCTGGCTGCGGGCCAGGGTCCCGCCGGCGGCGAGGCGCTGAACTGCTCCGTCACGACGTCGTCGCTGTCGGGCTCCTGCAGCTCGGCGAGTTCGGACCTCGGTCCGGTGTCGGCCAGCCCGCATCCCGACGGAAACTGCTCGATCGAGACCCACGTCTACGAACCGGATTCGCCGCAGCCGGCGTGCTTGGCGACCCCGTTGACGTGGCAGTCCGTCACTCAGCCGGGAGCTCGGGAACTCATGGCCCTGGCGTACGACAAGGCGGACCGTTACACCGTGGCGTTCGGGGGCTGGAACGGAACGACGTACTTCTCCGACACGTGGGAGTTCGTTAAGGGAAAGTGGATCCCGTTGGACCCCCCGGTTTCGCCGTCCCCGCGCGACGGGGCCGCGATGTCGTACGATGAGAAGGACGGGTACGTCCTGCTGTTCGGAGGGCGAGGTCCGTCCGGTCTGCTCGGCGACTCGTGGAAATTCCTCGGGGGCCAGTGGACCCTGCTGACAGTAGGCAACGCCCCGAGCCCGCGGACCGAGGCCGGTATGGCCGACGAGATCGCGGACGGGTACGTGGTTCTCTTTGGCGGGTGGAACGGCAAGACCACTCTAAGCGACACCTGGGAGTTCGCATCGGGGACGTGGACCGAGGTCTACCCGCACCCCGCGGGCGGAAAGACCACGGGCGGCTCTCCGGCGGGAGGAGCCGACCCTTCCCAAGGTCAGAACACGTCGCTGGTGCCGGCGGGCCGTGACGACGCGGGATTTACGTACGACGCGCGCGACGGGGTCATCCTGATGTTCGGGGGGAACAACAGCACCGGGGGGCGGTCGCACTTCCTCAACGACACATGGTTCTTCGCGGACGATGTCTGGACGCCCCTAAGCGAAGGTATCGCTCCCCCGGCGCGGGCCCAAGCGGTCTTCGCCTACGACGGCGCCCTCGGGGAGTCGGTCCTGTTTGGAGGTTTGGGGGACAACGGCGCGACCCAACTGTCGGACACCTGGATCCTTCGAGGCGCGACCTGGACCGAAGTGAGCTCTCCCGAGTCTCCCTCTCCCCGCTCGGCCGCGGGGGCCACCTACGACGGGAACGACTCGTGGGTGGTCGTCTTCAGCGGCAACGAGGGGGGACTCCCCGCCTCGGTCCCCGACACCTGGACGTTCAATGGGACCTGGGAATGGGACACCAATACCCCCGTCGAGGCCTGGCCCAATCCCTCGGCCCGGTACGCCGCGTCCTTCGCTTTTGACCTGGCGGACGACGCCACGGTGTTGTTTGGAGGCTCGAACGGGTTCGGGACCAACGGGGAGACCTGGGTGTTCAGCGACCAGCAGTGGACGCAGTTGTACCCTTCCCCGAGCCCCGCCGCGCGGTCCTTTGCGTCCCTCGTCTACGACCCGGAGTTGGGTTCCCTCGTACTGTTCGGGGGCCTGGGCGCCAACGGCCAGGCTCTCGGCGACACCTGGACGTTCACGGGGTACCACTGGACGCAGCTTTCACCGAGCTCCGCACCGTCCCCCCGGTTCGGGGCGGCGATGGTCTACGACTCGAACGACAGCGAGGTCGTGCTGTTCGGGGGTGTCTCGGCCACCGGGACCTACCTGGGCGACACGTGGTCGTTCCAGAACGGCGCGTGGACGGCCCTGTCGGTCGCCGGAGGCCCGTCCGCCCGGGGGTTCATGCAAGCGACCTACGACGGGTCCGACGGGTACGCCCTGTTCTACGGGGGCATCAACGCGAGCGGAATCCTCGGTGACACGTGGGAGTTCTTGGGGGGGACGTGGACCCAGTTCGCGACCTCCGGCACGGTCCCGCCCGCCCGCTGGGGAGCCGTCTTCCAGTACGACCCGGAGAACGGGGTGGTCCTTCTCTACGGGGGATGTCAACAGGACGTGAACCCGGTGCTTCGGACGTGCAACAACATCGCGGACGATGCCTGGCGGTTCGCGAAGGGCAAGTGGGGCGGCGTCTCCACCCTCCAGAGCTACGGGTACCCGACCCCCGCGGTGGAGGCGTACTCGGGCATCACGGCGTTCGCCCTCACCACACCGACCCCGACCGAGATCGTCGTGATCCAGTCCGGACTGGTTTCCACTCCGACCGTGCAGCTCACGAACTGGCGTTGGCTGTACTCGGGCGTATTCACCCCGTGGTCGCCCCCGGTCTACCCGAGCTCCCGCGAAGGGGCGTACGCCGCGTATGACTGGGTCGACGACAAGATCGTGATGTTCGGCGGGTACGGTCCGCTGCCCGGGGGAGGGTACGGCTACCTCAACGACACCTGGGAGTGGGACACCTACGAGTGGTATCCGGTGTTTGGGGCTACGCACCCACCGTCCGCCCGTGCGTTTGGTGCCCTGGCGTACGACACGACCGGTGATGAGATCGTCTACTTCGGTGGTGACGGCGCGAGCGGGTACCTCGGCGATACCTGGGCCTTCCTCGGGGGTCCCGCCACCGGAGATTGGCACAAGATCACGACCCAAGTAGCCCCCCCGGCGCGGGCGAACGAGTCGATGGCCTGGGACAACGCCACCCAGCAAATGGTCCTCTTCGGGGGCCAGGGTAACAACTCGGTCGTCTTCGGGGATACGTGGGTCTACGTCGGGAATCACGTCAAAGACGGTGGGTTCTATGGAAACTGGACCCAGGAGGCCCCGGCGACGTCGCCGACCCCTCGGGCGTCCGCCTCGATGATCTTTGACGTCTCGTCGATCTTTGACCCGCCTTCGAGCAAGACGGTGGGGGAACTGCTGCTGTTCGGTGGATGGAACCCCGACACGGGAGTGGCCTACAACGACACGTGGACCTGGACCGGGTCGACCTGGGTCCTCATCCCCACGACCGTGGCCCCGTCGCCGCGATACGGCGCCATGCTCAACAACGACCCGCAAGATCGTCCCGGGGGACCCGACAACTCCAGCGTCTACGCGAGCGCGGTACTGTTCGGCGGCGAGAGCGCGAACGGAACTTACCTCGGGGACACCTGGACCTTCTGGAACGATACGTGGCGCCTCGACACGTCCGCGGGTACTCCCTCCGCCTCGCCGTTGGCGTACGCGATGATCGCGGACGATGAGGACGACGGGAACGTCGAGATGTTCGGGGGCACGAACGGTGCGGGTCTCGTGGGCTCCGGATTCTGGACCTTCTTCTGAGGGGGAGACCGGTTGAGCACCACCCATCGAGCGGCCCCGGTCGTCGGCATCGCGGGTCTTGGATACATGGGCCTCGCGACCGGCCTCGGGTTCGCGCACGCCGGAGTCCGCGTCGTGGGGTATGAGGTGCGGGCCGACGTGCGCTTGGCCCTGGCCCGAGGCCGGACGACCATCCACGAGCCCGGTCTGCCGGCGCTCCTGCGACAGGAGGTGGAGTCCGGCCGGTTCCGTCTGGTCCCGACGTGGGACGAGCTCGTGGAGCAGTCGGAGGTCGTTTTCCTCTGTCTCCCGACCCCGCGACGTGCGGACGGCCGCATCGACCTCCGTCCGATGGAGCAAGGGGTCCGCGAGCTGGGCCAGGCCCTCAAGAAGTCCCGACGAGCCCACCTCGTCGTGGTCAAAAGCACCGTGGTACCGGGGACCACGGAGGGGTTGGTCCGACCGCTGCTGGAGCGGGTCGCCCGGACGGGGGCACCTCGACTCACGGTGGCCGCGAACCCGGAGTTCCTCGCGGAAGGGTCGATGGTCCGGGACGTCCTTCGGCCGGAGCGGGTCGTCGTAGGGGTGACGTCGACGCAGGACGAGCGCCGGCTGCGCGCGATCTATCGCGGGATCCCCTCGCCCGTGATCGTGCTCTCGCCCACCGGGGCGGAACTCGTCAAGTACGCCTCGAACGCCTTCCTTGCCCTCAAGGTGAGCTTCGTGAACGAAGTCGCTCGGTTCGCCGAGGCGGTCGGCAGCGACGTCGACGCGGTCGCCGCCGCGGTGGGACGGGACTCCCGCATCGGCTCGAAATTCCTCAGCGCCGGCCCGGGATTCGGTGGGAGTTGTTTTGAGAAGGACGTCCGCGCCCTGGTCGCCCGGGGTCACGACCTGGGATTGCGCCCCCGACTTCTCGAGTCGCTCGTCCCCTCCAACGAAGACCAGACCCGGCATGCTTTCGCTGTGATCGGGCGGGCCGTGGGTCCGCTCCGGGGTCGTCGTGTGGCGGTGCTGGGCCTCGCCTTCAAGGCGGGCACGGACGATGTTCGGGAGTCCCGCGCCCTCCCGCTCGTGACGGCAGCGCTCCGGGCGGGAGCGGAGGTTCGACTGCACGATCCGGTCGCCCTCGAGAACTTCCGCCGGGCCATCCAGAGCCCCTCGGGCCGCGTCCCCCGACGCCTCCGATTCTGTGAACGTCCTTCCGAGGCGGTCCGCGGAGCGGACGTCGCGGTGGTGCAGGCGGCCTGGCCCGAGTACCGCCGGTTTCCTCCGGCCTGGACGCGCTCGATGCGGAGCCCTACGGTCGTGGACCTCCGACGAGCCCTACCGGAGGCGGTGCGGCGTCGCCCGGACCTTCGGTGGATCGGGCTCGGCACAGCTTCGGCCGGGGAGAATCGTCCCAGCACTCGGGGACGACGTCGACGGCGGGGGCGACCGTGAAGGTCGTCATTCCGGCCGCGGGCCTGGGCACACGGTTCCTCCCGGCGACCAAGTCGATGCCGAAAGAGATGCTGCCGGTGATGGGGCGACCGGTGATCCAGTACGTCGTGGAGGAGGCGGTCGCGAGCGGGGCCGACGACATCATCATCGTCACCGGGCGGGGGAAGCGGGCGCTGGAGGACCACTTCGACCACAACCCCGAGCTCGGCGCCTTCAACTCGCAGCCGGCGCTCCAATCGCTGGAGGCGTTGAGCGAGAAGGCGACCATCCACTTTGTCCGGCAGCGGTCCGCTCTGGGCCTCGCGCACGCGGTCCTGTGTGCGGAGCAGCACGTCGGGCGGGAGGCGTTCGGCGTCCTGCTGGGGGACTCGATCTACGAGTGCGACCCACCGGTGCTGAGCCAGCTCCGGATGGCCGTCGACCGCTGGGCGCCGCGCGGGAGTGCGGTCGCGCTGGAATTGGTCCCGGAGGATCGGGTCCACCACTACGGGATCGTGGGCGGCCAAGCGCTCGGACCCGGCGCCCTGCGAGTCGAGCGACTGGTCGAGAAACCGAAGGCGGAGGATGCGCCCAGCCGCTACGCTCTCACGGGAGCCTACTGGTTGAGCCCGCGCATCTTCGACTGCATCCGCTCGACCCCGGCGGGGCGGCGGAACGAGGTGGAGCTGACGGACGCCCTGCAGAAGCTGGCCGACCAGGAGCCCGTCATCGGTGTCGTCATCGACGGACGCCGCTACGACACGGGGACCCCGCTGCTCTGGTTCGAGACGAACCTCCGTTTCGGACTCCGGGACCCGGAGTACCGGGCGGCGCTCGAGCGGGTCGTAGCCGAGCGGGGATCGGCGCCGACCTCCTCGACCGAACGGTCGAAGTAGGCCGGCACCACCGCACCGGGAAGGCGGTCGCGCCGAGCGAACCGTGCGCCGGTATTATGCGAACGGTCGCCGGAGCGGGTGCGGGTCCGGCTGCCAAGTGCTGGTGAATCCGGCCCCAGGGCGGGGAGGGGCGGGATTCGCCGAGACGCCGAAGTGGGCCGCCCGGTGGCCCGGTGTCTCGTTCAGCGACCGCCAGCCGTAGCTGCGGGTGGAGCGGGGAGCGCGGAGCGCACCGGAGCCCTCGGTCCACAGGGCCTCGAAGCGCGCCAGTTGAGCCCGAACCCGGGGCAGGTCCTCGACCACGACGGCGACCTGGGGGGCTCGACCGAGCGCCCCGATCGTGGGGAGTCGGATGACCCGGCGGCCGTCGATCGAGTAGAAGTGGCCCACCACGGGGGTGAAGTGTCGAACGTGCACCGCCGAACTCCGGTCGCCGGCTTCCCGCGCCATGGCGGTCGCGAAGCGATAGTCCGCCGGTGTCGCGTCGGTGATCACCCGGACATGGACGCCCTGCCGTGCGAGGCGCCCCAGGGTGCGGGCGAGGCCGTTGCGCTGGGCGAGCGGCAGCGACAGGGGGCGCACGACCACGTCCACCGACTGTCGGCCCTCGAGCAGTTCCGCGAAGACCGGGTGGGTCCCGCGGCCTTCTCCGGAAAGGATCCGGGGTCGGTCGGTCGAGCGGTCGGCGGGAGCGGACCCCGTCCCGAGGGACGCGACGACCCATCGGCCGTAGACCTCGGCCAAGAGGGCGGCGATCTCCGCCTCCTCCTGGAAGAGTCCGTTCAAGCGGTGGAGCAACACGTCGGGAGCCACCGCGTGGAATCGCTGGGGGGATCGACCGTCACCGGCGACCATCCCTCGGTCGAGCAAGCGGAGCAGCACACGGTAGGCGGTCGCGCGGTGGAGCCCGGCGACCTCGGCCGCCTCGCGGACCCCCAAAGGTCCCCGGACCATGGCGAGGTAGAGTCGGGCCTCGCGGGCCGGCATTCCGATGAGGCGAAGACCCTGTACGAGCGAGTTGGGAGACTGGCCCTCGGGCTCGGCCGGGGCTTCTGACCGACCCCCGGGGGCCGGCGCAGCCGACGGAGGCCAGGCATGGAGGTCCGGCCGGGGGAGCCGGCTGGTCCGGTCCATCGTCACAGGGCTCCGACCCCCGGCGCCGTACCGGTAGGGGACGGAGAAACCTGCGAGCGCAGGACCACTCGGTCGTCGGAGTTGAGACCAGCTGTCGCGGAACCGTACCCGGGCGGCCGCATGGATTGCGAATACGTATTGACACGTATTTATCCCCATCGTATTACTCGGGAGCGCCGTCCGCCGAACGGTGACTCCGAGAGAGAAGTCAAGGTCCCGGAGGCTCGCGGTGTCGTTCCGGAGCTCAATTCGACGCAGGGGGACCGGCTACCGCGCGGACTCCGGGTCGGGCCCGCCCGCCAGCCCGCGCGAGATCGGGCACGGCGAGTCGGCCAAGCCCTGCCCGCGGCGTGACGGAAGCGGCTCGACGCCGGTCAGCCATCGGCGGAACTGTTCCGTGACCGGCTCAAAGTCTTCGAAAGGGTAACTGGCGATCCCCGCCTTCCGGCAGTAGTCCAAGAGACGCTTGCGCGCGAAGACGAGGTCCGCCGACTCGGCACCGTAGCGGTCGGTCGAACCGTCCCCGATGAACACGCTCAATCGCTCGGCGGAGGCCTGGTCGACGATCCCGGCCTTACAGATCCCGCACAATCGGCAGGTCGGATGCTCGTACGGGTGGACCACGCTCAGTTGCCCGGAGGGCAGGACCCGCAGGGTATCCGAGCGGATCGGGAGGTCGAGACCTTCCCGTTCCAAGACCTCCCGTATGTAGAAGTCCAAGCCACCGGATACGACAGTCACCGGAACCTGGTGAGCGCGCAGGAGGTCCAGGAAGGCGTGGGCCCCCTTTCGGAGCGGCACACGGTGACGGGCGAAGGTGACCATCTCGCCCATCCGGTCGGCCGAGAGGAGTGCCACCTGGCGTCGCCACGCTTCCCGCAGACCGATCTTTCCCTCGTGCAGGAGGAGGTCGATCTCGTGAGCGACCTGCCGGCCGTTCGGCGCGAACTCCTCGACGAGGATGATGGCGACGTTCGGGTCCACGAGCGTCCCGTCAAAATCCAGGACCACATCGAATCGGTCGCCCGGACGATCCGGCACGCCGACCATCGGAGGCCGGGAGGCCGCGCCGCTCACGGGTCTCCGGGCTGCGGTTCCACGGGCGAGCGTCGCGGCGGCGGCCGTTCCCGGACATCGAACCCGTTCGCAGAGAGCATCGATCGCTGTAAGTGCACCCGGTCGTAGCTAAGGCGCGAAGTAAGGACTTCGAGTGACGGGAACCGCGCCGAACCCGGTGCCGGCGGGGGGGCCAGCCACCCTCCGGACCGGTTCTCGGGTCCGGAGTCGGGGGCCGATGCGATCCGGATTGGCACCTCGACCGTCAGTCGCCGCTCGACCGACCCGACCGATACCGCCATTGAACGGGCATCTGAGGTTAGGTCGACCCCCGGTCGAAGGGAGATGACCATCCGCCCGGGATCTTCAAGGTCACGGGTCGGCTCCGGCGCGGGAGTCGCCGCATCGCTCCCCACCTCCACCTCCGTCTGGGGGAACGTGCGACGCAGTTCGGCCGCGACGTCCCTTGCGGTGGGCGAGTCGAACGGCCCGCACTGCAGCACGGCCGAGTGGCTACCGGTGATCAGGCCGATCGAGAGCAGAACCGAGAGCCCGGGCTCAGGAAGGTCGGAGCCGTTGAGGTGCGCGGGAGCGGCGCGGCCATGGCGAAGGATAGTGAGCAGGATCCGACTCCCGTCCCGAACCGCGCGAAGCTTGGCTTCTCCGACGCGCTCACGGTACTCGACGGGGATTTGGACGACGCGGAACCCGGAACTGATCGACTTGAGCACCAGTTCGGCCTCGATGGCAAAGTGCGAGCGTTCCAAGTCCAGGCCGACGAACCGTCCCGTGGCCACGCCCCAGAATCCGCTGCAGAGGTCGAAGATCGTCCGATGGGCCAGCCAGCTGGCGGTGAAGCTGAGCCCGATGTTTCCGAGGCGGTGGGACGCCTCGCGGAAGCTGATCGGCGGGCCGTGGACCGGGCGGCGAACGCCGACCACCAGGTCGATGCCCTGCTCCAGCAATTCGAGGGCGTCGAGCACGCGGTCCGGCGGGTAGGTCGCATCGGCGTCCAGCACGATCGCGTACGGGATGCCCTGGGCGTTGGCCCACGCGACGGCCTCCCGCACGGCGGCCCCCTTGCCCCGGGTCGTTTGCCGGACCGAGGGTACTCCGGCCGCGGCGGCCACTTCCAGGGTCCGATCCGTCGAACCTCCGTCCACCACGAGCGTCTCCACGCGACGCGCGGAGGAGCGCAATACCGGCAGCTGTAGGCCATCGAGGGTGTGCCGGAGTCCTCCCTCCTCGTTCAGGGTGGGTAGGATCACGATGGCGTGGGCCTTTCGAAAGGGGGTGGCCAATTCGGCCGGCCACGGCGGTACCGCCACGTGGGGTGCCGGCATCGACGGGCGCACCATCATTCGCTCACTCCGTGCTCAATCGCCCGCCGGGAGATTTGAAGGTTGGTCCCTGCGCGGGTTTGGGAGTCGGCGCGCACCGGCCGGACGCTCGCTCGGGCGCGGTCATTTAGCCATCACCTATCTCGACCCGGGCCCACAACTGCGACAGTCCACGAGCCGTCGTTCGGCGGGGCTCAGTTGGCGAGGGTTCGGTACAACTCCAGGGTCTCCTGGGCGGCCCGAGACCACGAGAACCTCTGTTCGATCAGCCGCCGTCCCTCCGCCCCCAGACGCTGGCGAAGGTCGTCGTCGCGCAACAGATGCACGATGGCCGTGGCGAGACGGGCCGGGTCTCCCGGTGGCACCAGTTCTCCGGTGGACCCCGGGTGGACCGCCTCCGGGATTCCACCGACGGCACTTGCGACGACCGGGGTCCCCGAAGCGAGCGCCTCCAGAATGCGAATCGGGAAATTCTCGTAGTACGTCGGCGCCACGACCAGGTCGGCCGAAGCGTAGATTCGGGGGAGGTCGTCGAACGGCACGTACCCCAGGAATCGTATTCGACTCCGGAGCTCGACCGAAAGCGGGACGAGCTTGAGGAAGTCCTCGGCGCCTCCCCCGGTGAACACGAATTCGGCGAACGGACACTCCCGGAGTACGTGCGGGAGCGCCTCGGCCAGCACGGCAGAGCCTTTCACGATCGTCGGACGACCGGGGAAGAGGACCACTCGTCGGTCCGGCGCCGAGCGCAGGAGATTGGGATCACGACGGTCCGGGCCAAACCGCTCCGGGTCGCCCCCGCAGTGGATCGTGTGGACACGGGTGGGCGCGATGCCGCGCGCTTCGAGTTCACGTCGCATCCAGTCCGAGACGGCGATGTAGGTGTCGTTCGGTCGATGGAGTACCATCCACTCGGCGGTCTGAAGCACCGGGGCCAGCACCAGTTGGTATCGCTCGGACGGTTCGAGACCTCCCTGGAGGTGCCGCGCCACCTGGATTCCCTGGCGTTGACCGTCGATGGTCGTGTGGATCGTGCGGACGGTCGGCGGGCGGGCCCCATACCTCCCGAGGAGCAGATCCGGCATGTGCGCGTGCTGGGAATGGACGACGTCGTACCGTTCGTCGCGAAGCAGTCGGGGGAGGGTCCGGCGGACCGCCCGCTGGAACGCCACATTGTACAGGAACGTGTCGCGAGCCTCAGAGATCGGGAGGATCGTGAGACGGTGATCAAAGTAGGCCTCCAGCCGTTCCCGGTCGTAAACGTCCGACCCCCGAATCCGGAGGGGAGTGAGTACGGTCAGCTCCGCGTGGCGGGCCATTTCCCGCAGCAGCTCAACGGAATAGGTCCCGACGCCGCCCTGGTTCGGGAGGAGTTCGGGCGCGAGGAAGCAGACCCTCACCCAGCACCTGCGTCCGGCGGAGCTCTCCCGCACTCGGGGTACCGACCGGCACGGACGAAGCGGGGCACGCGGCCGCGAGCGAGGACTCGCGCATTAAGCATGCGCGTCCACCGGGACGCACCGTCTCAGACGGGCCCGCGGAGTGAGTTCTCGGGCTGGGACGTCGCGCGGACGCAAGCTTTAGGTACCGAACCACCTCCGGAATTCCGTGGCCGCCGTAGCGCAGAGCCCGGCGGTTTCTCCTCCTCAGTTCTTCCGCCGGACCTACCTGTTCGTCCTGACCCTCCTCGCGGGCATCTACACCGTAGCCGCCATTCTCGTCCCGAATCCCTGGGTGGACGTGCCCCTCGGCCTCCTGACGCTCTTGTTCATCCCGGGGTACGCGATCGGAGCCCTTGCCTTCGGAGCTCGTCCGCGGTGGCCCTGGAGCCTTACCTTCGCCTCCGTGGTGGGGCTCAGCGTCGCGTTCAACGTCGCGGTCGGGCTGGTCCTCCTCTACTTCAGCCAAGGGCTTCCCGCGCCCGCCTTCGGGTTTGCCGCGTTGATCCTGCTCATGGCGGCTTCCTTCGTCTGGGTACTGACCGAGCCGGCGGAGACCGGATCGAGGTTCACCGGCTTCCTCGCCGACCAGCTCCGCCTACCGAACCACACCCCGGCCCAGCGGGCCGTCGGGTACGCCCTCCTGGTGGCGATCGTCGTCGTCCTGGTCGGGATCGTCATCCTCGCGACCTCGTTCCCGGCCACGCCCGGTAACCTCTCCCTCGGCCTCGCCGGCCCGGGCGGCACGGCTTCGGACCTTCCAGTGAACGCCACGACCGGAACGAATCAATCGGGTCCCGTCTACGCGATCCTGCTCTTGATCACCAACACGAACGTCGCCGAAAAGTACAACCTCACGCTCTACGCCTTCCACAACGAGACGGTGGGCACGAACGGGACCTTCGTGCCGTGGTCGACGCCCGCAGCGGCGATCGGCCTGGCCAAGGACAATGTCCGCTCGATCGTCTCGGTCGACCTGAACGCGTCCCAGTCGTTCACACAAAAGGTCCACTTCTTCTTCGTCACGGCGACGGGGTTGGGCGACTGGGACTTTGAGTTCAAGCTGACGAACGGAGCCGGGACGGTGCTGCGCACCGCGTCCTGGTCGATGACGGTCACCTAGGAGACGATCGATGGTCGACCTGCGCTGGGTGGTCGCCGCGGTGAGCGGAGCCGCCGCCGTGTTGGGCCTCACCCGTGTGTTGGGACCCCCGACGCTCAGCCCGGGCACCCGGTTCGCCCTGGAGGCGGGCGCTTTCCTGTTGTTGGTGGTGGCCGGGCTACTGTTGCTCCACCTGGCCGGCCTGCTGTAACGCGACCCCCGTCACGAGGGGGGGATCTTCACGACCTGGTAGATCGTGAAAGTGGTGTCCTGGTAGAGCAGCGCGAAGTACTCGGGGTTGTCGAATTTCTGTAGCTCGGCCGTCGTGAGGGGCGCCGAGGGCTGGTCGGACGTCGGCCCATAGAAGACGGGCTGGAGCACCGGTTGGGTCATGTACGAGTCGACGACCACGTAGTCGCTCACGTGGAGTCGGACCAGAGCGGTGCTGTTGAAGGTCGTGCCGGCGAACAGCGGGTACGAGTCGTAGCGGAGGCGGAACCCGCCGAATCCGCCGAAGACCGTGTAGGCCAGGTAATCGCCCCAGATCGGATGGTCGTTGCTGAGGTGACCCTGGGCCCAGACCGCCGCGGCGTAGACGGTCTGGTTGATGTGCACGGGCGAGTCGATGAGTACCTGGTTCCTCTGGGCGAACTGGTCCCGCGTGCTGAGCGGAACCAGGGCGCCGCCCGCGAAGATGAAGACCACCAGAATCACCGCCACTCCGGCGTAGAGCGCGCGCCGGGCGGCCGGTGGCCCCGGCCGCGCCGATCGGCGTGAGGTCGCGACGGCCGGGGTCGGCGTCGCGGCGGTGGTGGACGTGCCGGAGGGGTCCCGGTCCTTCCCGGCCAGGTGCGCGGTGATCCACCACGCCGCCGCCGGCGCAAAGATCACACCGGTGAACTCGAACTGCCGCAGGACCAGGAAGTTGAACCCGGTGGAGACAAACGGCACGGACAGGATCGCCACCAAGACACCGGTGAGGAGGGCGAACGTCACGAAGGAGCGGTCCCGGAGCGAGTAATTCTCGGCGAGCACCACAAGGGCGAGGATCGCCTCGGCGGCGGCGGCGATCACGATCCAGATGACCAGGTACAGCGGGAACGTGGCGCCCGGGATGACCGCCTGCGAGCCCGCGGTTCCCGGGTGGAGCAGCCCCAGTAGGTTCTGTCCGAGGATGCCGCGCTGCGCCTCCAGCACCGGGAGGGAAACCAAGGCAACCCAGGCGAACGCGATGCCGACGGCTCCGAGCAGCACGGCGATTGACCGAGCCGCCGGGTACGGGTCACGGCGTTGGAACACCCACGGAAGGAGAGCGATGCCGCCCAGGAAACCGAGCAGGATGTACGTCGAGACGTGGTGGCTGACGATCACCATCGCGATCGCGACCACCAACGTCACGCGGAGCATCGTCAGGTTACGGGAGACGGAGCCTTCGGTGGCGAGGAACGCCAGGGCCGCGAAGGCGAGCACGAAGAACGTGACCGCGAAGTCCTGCTGGGTGGGGACGTTCAGCTCGATCGATGGCACACTCAGGTAGAACAGCACCCCCAGGGCCGCCGACCGGGCACCGAACAGCCGGGCACTGAGCGCGTAGATCGCCAGCGGAATGATGAGCACGCGCAGGAGCGCAGTCGCGAACAGGAACGTCGTGTTGATCGGCAGACCGGTCATCGACGCGGCCTCGGCGTTGAAGATGGCTCCGCCCGGGTAGTAGCTGTAGACTCCCGCTTGCCCGGTCACCCCCGCGAGCGGTTGCCACGTACCGGAGGTCAGGATGGAGTTGGCGAACTGGAGGTTGAAGACGGCATCGCGGGAGAACGGCAGTCCATACGGAGAGAAGATCGGGTAGAGGAACGAAATCAGGACGACCGAGGGGATGAGGTAGAGGACGGGGACCTTACGGAAGATGGTCAGCAGGAACGGTGCCGTGGTGAGCGCGAGGAGAAAGACGAACACCACCCGGGTGGGCAGGTTACCCCAGACGCTGGCGACGCCATCGAACTTGACCGAGTAGAGCAAGTAGGCGACGCCGAGGAATCCGAGGAGGCTCAGGAAGAGTAGGCCCACTGGGGCCCAGGACTCGGTCGGTGGGACCGTCGCGGCGACCTTCGGGGGGACAAACGGTTCGTCGTCCGGCCGCCACGAGACCGGCGGGGGCGAGGCGGCCGGCGCCGGGGTTTTGGCGGCCGGAAATGGTCCGCTAAGCAAGCCGGTCTCCCCCCGCAACCCCGGACTGCCACTCCCATTGGCGTCGGAGTCCCTCGCGGAGCGAGGTACGAGGACGGAAGTGTAACTCACGACGGGCCCGACGATTGTCCGCCCACGTCGCACGTGGGTCACCCTTGGGCGTCGGAAGGCGGCGCAACTTCACGGGTTGCCGCGAGATCGATCGGAGGTGGCCGATCGCCTCGTCCAGGCGCACCGGGGCGCTCCCGCCCAGGTTGAACACGGTCTCGCCCGAGTCGGTGGCGCCGGCGCTCACGATCCCGTCGACGATGTCGCCGACGTATGTAAAATCCCTCAATTGGCGACCGTCACCGAAGACCTCGATGGGCCGCCCGGTGCGAATCGACCGGATCATCCGGTTGAATGCCATGTCCGGCCGCTGCCGGGGCCCGTAGACCGTGAAAAGTCGCGTGCTCGCAAACGACAGGCCGTACGCCCGGGCATAGAGCCGGCCCAAATGCTCCGCGGCCAGCTTGGTCATTCCGTACGGCGAGATGGGGTTCGGCGTCGCGTCCTCTCGCATCGGGCCCGCGGGTTGGTCACCGTAGATGGACGAGGAGCTCGCATATACCACGCGGGGTCGCGTGCCGGACCGAACGACCTCTTCGAGCAAGGCCTGGGTGGCGAGCACGTTGTTTTCGACATAATGGTCGAACTTCTCACCCCAGCTCCCGCGCACACCGGGTTGGGCGGCCAGATGGAACACGACCCCTCCGCGGCGCAGCGTCCGGCCGAGCCGGAGCCGGTCGACGGGGATCTCCTGGAATCGGAAGTGGGCGTGCGCGAGGGAACGGCGCAAATTCTTCCGCTTTAGGGATGCCGGATAGTACGGGTCGAAGGCGTCCACGCCGAGTACTCGGTCACCCCGCTCGAGCAGGGCCTCGGTGAGATGACTGCCGATGAATCCGGCGCACCCGGTGACGACGGAATCGTACAACTGGCGCTTGACGCGGGGTTGCCGACTTAAGCTTAACCGGACCGACAATCCGGTCTCAGATTCTTCGGGGTTTCCGTCACGGTCCGGCCCATGGCCGTACATCGCCGGGAGGCCCTCCCTGCGACTAGTCAAGACACTAAGTACTCCCCCCGGCCATCCGCCGAGGATGCGCTGGCTAATTTGTGTGTTCGTGGGCGCCCTCGCATTGGCGGCCCTTCTGATGCCACTCCCAGCGCTCAGCGGGACTCCGGCCGTCCCCACGGCCGCCGGCCTCGGGCACGCATCGCCCGCGACTGGTCATTCCACCCCCACTCCTCGGCCTCCGGTTCAACCTTCTGACTCGCACGCGACCCAAGCCCCGTCTAGCCGCGGGACCGACCCGGCATGGAACGCGTTCCGGAACTCGGGGGTTCCCTCTCGGTTCGCATACTTGCCTGCCCCGTCGGCAAACCCCGACCAGCTCTCGCTGTCCCGAACCGAGGGCCATGTTGTACCCACCCTCTGCGTGAACTGCACCGCGCCGATGGGTGTCGCCGATTATGGCCTGCTGACCACCTCCAACGGATCGGTGGTCCCGTACACGCTCTCGTCCGCGAGCTTGGAGGGATCGGTCTCGATCGGGCCGGGCGGAATCCAGCCACTTTACGTGCTGGACAGCAGCCCCGACGCATATTCGATCCAGCTCAACGCGGTCCTGACCGATGTTGATGTCAATGGGAACTCGACGTATCAATTCTGGACCCAGGATGTCGTCGTCTACTACGCACAGGCCCACCTGCTGTACCTTGTTTCCAACGTCTGGAATTTTTCGGGCGCCCTGTTCTCTGCGAACACCCTGGTCGCTCACGGGCCGAACGGTTCGGTCTATGACGGTGCGTTCTACATGGCCGAGCAGCAGCTGACCGGAATCACCTACCCGTTCACGGTCAACCTGTACCTCAACACGTCCGTGGTCGCCGGCAATCAAACTGTGGACTTTGGCGCGGTGATTTCTTCGGGCTCGGGCACGCTCGTTGAGCCCTTCGATTGGGTCACCTTCTTCGCCGGGCTGCCGCAGATGGCGCCGGCGTCACCGGCCGCGTTCACGGCGGACGGCACCGCCTACGATCCAGAGGGACATACGAACGACTTCGAACTCGTGTTGGGTGGGCCCGGCGGTGGAAGTCAGGTGAACGTCTACTCGGCCAACGCGACGTTGGCGCTCGACTACTGGAATGAATCCGTCGGCGGCTACCAGGCCGTCCCCTCGGCCTTGGACTACGGCGGAGATTCCGGAGAGAGCGCCTCCGGGGTCAATGTCGCCTGGGACTCGGGAACCGCCGGGCCTTTCGCTACCCTCAGCACCGGACCCTCGATACTGACTGGCCTGTGGAACGACTCCGGGACTCCGGGCTCCGCGACCGTGGATCTCGGGGCTTCTCCGTCCAACGCGTTCGTCTTCTTTGAACCCGCGGCCGGAGTGTTCACCGTGGCCGAGCCCGAATGGGCGCCGACGGTGCAGTCGAACACGATTTCCCTGTCGGCCGGGAGTTACTCGGCTTCGGCCATGCTGGCCGGATACACGGCCGCCGCAGCGCCGATGAGCGTGTACACTGCCACGACCCACTACTCATGGGCGCCGGTTCTTCCCGCCGCGCCCGGATCAGGGGTCACCACACCGATCTGGGTTTGGAACGACACTCAGTTTCCGGCCGTTTCCACCGGTGGCCTTGGGACCGCTGCAGCACCGTACCTCATCGCTGACACCCAGACCCAGCCGATGTCGGAGGTCTTTGGAGTGATGAACGACTTCACGTTCCCCGTGTTCACGGGCGTCCTCTTCGTCGGGACGAACGCGTCGGTCGAGCTCAACAATTCCGGTCCCTTCGCGACGAATCTGCCCGAAGGGGCGACCGGCACGATCCCGGGAGTGACCGGCCTCCCGGCCACGAATGACCTCTCGCTCACCTTCTACAATGTGTCGAACGTGGCCCTGGTCGGCAGCCGGAACATCTCGGGTTGGTTCACCTACGACCTGTACACCTCCCCGGCCTACTACGCGACGTACAACGTGGTGTTCTGGAACTCGACCCACAATCTCGTCGCCCTCAACCACTTCAACACGAGCAGCGGTGCACTGTACTTCTACGGCGGAAGCCACAACACCGTCTGGAACAACACGATCCGCTGGGCACCTCCGCCGGCCAGTCCGGTGCCCATGTTCCCGCAACCGCAGACGACCGGGATCCTGGACGGGGAGAGCGGCGACCTGCTTTTTGACAATGCGATTTACACTCCCATCACGGCGGTGACGCCGAATTATGACCTGTATACAGGGCTGGCTCACACGTACCTCGACAC
The DNA here is from genome assembly GCA_030038605.1 of Thermoplasmata archaeon. Taxonomy (GTDB): domain Archaea; phylum Thermoplasmatota; class Thermoplasmata; order Lutacidiplasmatales; family UBA184; genus Lutacidiplasma. The sequence continues at coordinate 25,318 of JASHSU010000108.1, forward strand.
GTGGAATGTCACGAGGAGCACCCTGCCGACCGTCCGATACGTCAGCGGGTTCCCCAACGTTCCGTTGTACGGAAGTATCGTCAATACGAGCTATCAGGGCGGTAATTTCTGGTGGGACTACGGGTTTCCCTCCAACCCGTACGGCCGGATCCCCTACAACGCGTCCGATGGCATCTCTCATGGCGGAGACTACGTCCCGCTGGTGCCGAGCTGGGTGCTCACGATCGACGTGGTCAGCGGGTTGACTCCGGGTACGCCCTGGGGCGTTGTCCTCGAGGAACCGTCGGGGAACGTGAGCGATCAGAACTCGACGACCAGCGCGCTGTTGTTCGTCGTGGTCGACGGTCAGTACCATTTCACCGTGGTCCCTCCGGCGCTCAACTACTCGATACCCGCCGGCGGCGAACTGAACGTGACGGGGCCGGCGATTCTGGAGCTCGCCTTCTACCCGGACAACGGCACGCTCACCGGCTCGGTGGTGCCCGCCTCGGCCTCGGTCGACCTGGACGGTGCGCCCGTGAATCTCACCCGGACAGGGGCGTTCGCCGTACAGCTCCCGCCCGGACTCTACCGGGTGAATGCGTCGGCGCGGTTGTACCACCCGCTGGTCGTGACGACGCGAGTCGAGAGCGACAACACCACCGTGCTCGACCTCGTCCTCGTGCCGTACAATGGAACGTTACGTGGGTCGATATCTCCGGCGAGCGCCGCCCTGGTGGTCGGAGGCCGGGGAGTGACCCTGGGAGCCGGGGGTGGGTTCAACGTCAGCCTGCCGCCCAAAGTCTACGAGCTGATCGCTTCCGCGCCGGGCTACGCGACCCAGTATGCGAACGTGACGGTCTCGGGGAACGCGACGACGACGGTGAATCTCACGCTCGCCCCGTCTACTTCGGGCGGACGGGGGCTTTCCTCGCTCGACTGGGAGTTGCTCGGGGTCGGTGTGGCGTTGGGCATCGTCGTGCTCCTCGTTCTTTTGGTCCGCTTGCAACGTCACCCACCTCCGCCGGCGACCGCCGAGTCCTCGGCGACCGGTCCTCCCCGACCGCCGACGCAGATCCCCCCGGGGGCCAGCGGACCCTGAACGCACGATTCCGGCCACCGGCCGGCCCGAACGAAACTCGCTCCGGCCGTACGATACGGTCGAACGCCGGTGGCATCTCGGAGGCCGCATGAAGGTCCTATTCGTCATCGCCCACCTGAACAAGGGCGGCGGACAGGCCGTCCAGGTGTTGCAGCTCGTCCGGCGCCTGGCCCCGTACGTGGGTTCGGACCTACTGGCCCTGCGAGCGGAGGGCGCGCCACCGAGTTTCGAGGCGGAGCCGGACGCAGACGTTGTCGGCACCCTGCGCTTTCCCTCCGGCGTGTGGGCCCTCCGGCGGGCGATCCGAGCCCGTCACGGTCAGTATGACCTAGTGCAGGCGTTCGACCCGTACTTCGCGCTCCCGGCGGCCCGGTTGGCCGGCGCACGCCCCCTAGTCGTCCGCCTGGGGGCTCATCCAATCGATGACTTTGGCAGTCGGTATGGCCGTCTCGGCCGCGCGGTGATGCGCGCGGCCAAACCCTGGCTCTACGCCCGGACCACCGTGGTCGTGAACGCCGACCACCTACGAAGCGCCTTCCCCGGTCGCCCGGTGGAGTGTATTCCAAACGGCGTCGATTGCGACCGATTCCCGGAGGCGCGAAACCCGGCGCGAGCGCGGGCAGCCCTGGGACTACCGACCGAAGGGCCCTGGGTCGCGTTCACGGGGAAGATCATCCCACGCAAGAACGTGGATGACCTGTACTGGCTGGCCCGGGCGATACCGAACCTCCGTGTCCTCCTGGTTGGTAACGATCGGGAGGAACACTACGGCGATACCTACCATCGGCAGTTGCGCGCCGAGTACGCTGACGTCGCGGACCGGGTGTACGCGGTCGGCGAGGTCCCGATGGAACGGATCCCGACCTACCTGGAGGCGGCGGACGTGTTCGTCTTTCCCTCGCGGCTCGAGGGGATGCCCAATTCCCTGCTCGAGGCATGGGCCGCGGGACTGCCCGTCGTCGCGGCCGACTCGG
>JASHSU010000109.1 GCA_030038605.1 Thermoplasmata archaeon
TGCTCAACGAGAGCGGCACCGCGTGGTCGGCCGTCAATACGCAGGCGTACTGGATCATGGCGTACATCGCCGTCTCGTTAGGGGCGTCGGGGGCCGGTGGGGGATTGGCCACCCTGGACTACCTCGCCGCTACGTATCACTGGAGCGCCGGGACGAAGACCGCGGTCCTCAGTGACGTCAATCAGATCACCTGAGCCATGCGGACCCGAACCCTCCGCTCGATGGTCTACTTCGGCGGAGGCTTCGGCCTCATCGCGTCGCTCTACGCCGCCGGGGAGGTCTACGATGCCGAGCTGAGCAAGGCGTGCTCGGTAAACGGCGTCGTCAGCTGCAACCTGATCCTGGAAAGCGGCAAGACAACTGTGCTCGGCATTCCCGACTGGTCGGTCGGGGTCGCTGGCTTCGTCCTCATCCTGATCCTCGGGGTGCTGGCCGAACGGTACCGCAAGGAGCTCCACTGGACGTACCTGCTGGGGCTCGTCACGACCGTGGGCGTCGCGTTCTCGCTCTACTTCCTGTACGTCGAAGTGTTCGAGATCGGTGGGATCTGCCCCGTCTGCGTGACCGCCTACATCTTCGGTTGGCTCGCGTGCGCGGGGGCCCTGGGCCTCGTCCAACGGGCGTACCGGAAGGGCCATCCGACCCCGGATTCGGCCCCCTCTGCGGCCTAGCGGACGGTGCCCGTCGCCCGGACCGATTCTCTATCGGCCGGACGGCGGTCGCGGCGAAGGCTCGGGTTATATACCCGACCCAACTCCGCCCGCCCGGGTTACCCCTATGGCTTCGGATTACGCCACGCTCGCCGCCGGGATCGCGATCGCTGGAGGACTCATCGGTACGGGCATGGCCCAATCCGGTATCGGCGCCGCCGGAATGGGGATCATTGCCGAGAAACCCGAGAAGTTCGGCCAGGTGCTGTTCTTCTTCGTCATTCCCGAAACGCTCTGGATCATCGGGTTCGTCCTGGGCATCATCCTGCTGCTCGGGATCATCTAGACCCGGCCCTCTCCGTCCATGACCCTGGAGCAGCTGGTCGCCGAGATCGAGCGGCGCGGACAGGCGGAGCTCGCCGCCATCGAGGCGGCCCGGGCCACGCAAGCGACGCAGATCGCCGCTCAGCGGGACGCGGAGATCGCCGCCCTCCGGGCCGAGGCGACCCGCGTCGCGGACACCGAGGCGGCCCGTGAACGGGCCCAGCGGATCGCGGCCGCGAAGCTGCAGGCGCGCAAACTCCTCTACGAGGCCCGCGAGGCGCGACTCGAGCAGGCGTTGGTCGAGACCCGGGACCTGCTGCGCACCTACGCGGACTCGGACGCCTACCCCGCGACGCTGAAGCGGATGTACGACACCGCCACCGACCGCCTCGGCAAGCAGGTCCGCGTGATGGGCCGCTCGGCCGACGCCGCCCGGCTGTCCAAGGTCGCCGGCAAGGCCGCGGACGGCACCGCGCTCCCGATCCTCGGCGGCCTGGTCGCCGAGACGACCGACGGGTCGCGCCGGCTGAACCTCTCGTTCGACGAGCTGCTCCGGCTGCACGAGGACCAGGTCCGCGAGCTCCTGTCGTAGGAGGGGACGATGGCGTCCTCCCCGTACGCGGCCGCGCTGGGCCGTCTGCTGCCCGAGTTCCCCCAGTTCCTGAGCCGGGACATTTGGCCCGCGCTCGTCGCCGCGCGCGACGCGAACGAGATCGCCAAGGTCCTTGAGGAGACCGCCTACGCGCCGTACCTGGACGCCGCACGGTCGACGCACCAGGGGATCGGGCTGGTCGAGGTCGCCATCAATCGTACGTTCGTCCGCCGGAATCGCCAGGGATACACCGCCGCTCCGTTCGCCGGTCGCCCCGTGGTCGGTCAGTATCTCGCGCGGTACGACGTCCAGAACATCGAGCTCGTCCTCGCGGCCAAGGCGCAGAACCGGCCGGTCCGCGACACGGAAGACTCCCTCATCTCCAGTCGGGACATCGAGGCGGGGCTGTACGCCGGCGTCCTCACGCTGGACGACTACCGGAACCTGATCGAGCAGCCGACGGTCGAGGCGGTCGCGACGCAGTTGGTCCGGTACAACGCCTACGGGACGACGATCCTGCCCCTGCTCGAGGCCTACAACCGCTCGCACGACATCTTCCCGATCCTCCACGCGCTCGAGGCCGAGTACTACCGGGGCGTCCTCGGCGGCGTCAAGTTCTTCCAGGGCGACGAGTGGGTCGTCCGCGAGCTGGTCCGCAGCGAGATCGACGGGAAGAACGCGTTCCTGCTCCTCAAGGCGAAGGTCGCCAACCTCCCGCTCGAAGAGGTCTCCGCCCGCTGGATCGACGGCGGCGCGCTGCCCGAATCCCAGGCCGCGGACCTGTATGGCGCACGGACCGTCCCCGAACTCGCCGAACGGCTGGCGCCCCATTTCCCGTCCATCGTGGAGGGGAACGCCGAGTTCCAGGCCGGCGGCAGCCTGGCCGGGTACGAGGCCGCGACCGAACGCGACCGCGCGGTCCGCGAACTGAAGCGGCTGCGGGCGTATCCGCTCTCGCTCGGCGTGATCTTCGCCTACCTCCTGCGGGCGGAGGTCGAGCGGGACGACGTTCGCCGCGTCGCGTACGGGCGGCTCTACGGGCTGCCCGCGGACCGGATCGAGCCCCTGCTCGTCTCGCCGCGCCTGACCTAGGTGCCGGGTCAACGGTTTCAGGTCCCGCGCCCTGCGGCCGGGCATGAACTCCGCCGCGCCCGAACGGCTCACCATTGTCCTCGCGCCCTGGTGCCCGCACTGCGTACCGCTGTCCGTCCGACACGGTCGCCGGCTGGCCCGTCTCCTGAAGGTCCCCCTGCGCACGCTGGACATCGACCGGCCGGCTCAAGAGAGGGCGGCCGACCGGCTGGTCGCCCGATACGGGGACGCCGCGCCGGACTACCTCATCCCCCAGGTGTTCCTCGAGTGGTCGGACGGCCGGGTCGAGCACTTGCTGACCGGCTTCTCGGAGCAGGTCGCTCGCACGGATCGGGCGTGGAAGGACCTGTTCCGGAGCCGATGGCTGAAGGGCGTTCTCGCCGGGAGGAAGCGATGACGGTCTCCGGCCGCGTCCCGCCGGTGCTCCGTCGGGCCCTCGCGCCCGACGATCCCCACTGCTACCGCCACTGCGACCGGCCGCTCCGCGCCCGGGCGCTCACGGCCCGGACCCCGGGGCTGCTGCTCGTCTACGCCTGCCCCGGCGGGGCCGTTTCGGTCGTCACCTACTCCGAGTGGCGGAACCGGGACCCGACCCCGACCCTCCTCGCCTACGCCCGGACGCACACACTGCCCCCCCGGTTGGTCCGACGGTGGGACCTGCGGACCGCGACGCGGCACGGGCCCGAGCTCGGTCGCGGGGCCGAGGCGTACATGGGCAAGGCCCGGCCGCCACGCCCCCTCCGGGCCGTCTACTGGCGCGTCTACCCTACGCGGACGAAGGACGGGTCGGTGCGCCGGTTGTTCGCCTGTGCCCGGCACGGGCGCGGCAACGTCCGGTTCTTCCTCGCGCCCGGCGACGCGCAGTCCCCTCGCTGTCCGGCGTGCGCGACGGGCGGGAAGAAGCGGGCCCGTTAGCTCGGCGGCGGCCCCATCACCAGGGGCCCGGGGCCGGTGGCCGGCGTGAGCGAGGAGACCGTGTGCGTCCGCGTCCCGCCGAACGGCCGGAAAGCGCGTCCGTTCCCCGAGTAGAACTTGGAGAAGTACTCCACGAAGATGAGCCGCGCCCCCTGGATGCCGGGCTCGAAGACGCCCAGGATGACGTTGAACGCCTGCCCCGCGAAGATCAGGAACACGCCGAAGATGATCCCGAGAGCGATGCCGACGACCGAGCCGACCGCCGAGGTGCCGATCCCGTTATGGATGAGCCCGACCGCGATGGAGTTGATGACGACGGCCAGGATGACGGACGCCAGCAGGATGCCGACCAACCGGGTGTACGACAGGACGTGGCTCAGCACCTCGATGAACTCGAGCATCAGCTGCTGACCGCCCTCGACCGCGAAGATCGTCCCCGCGCCGACGGCCATCGCCGCGAGGGACGTCAGGAAGATGGGGTTGGTGATCTGGTCCCACCGGAAGATCAGCGAGAGCCCCACGAAGGCGACGCCCCAGCAGAGGACGATCGCGCTCACCTTGCCGATGACGCCGTTGCGGTGGTGGTGGAAGTGCTCCTTGAGCGCCCCCAGGATGAAGCCGAACGTGACCATCCCGAGGCCCAGGAAACCGGCGAACAGGAGGAGCTTGCCGATGTCCTTGACCGGGTCGATCGGGGGCACGTAGCCGAACCACGCGCCGAACAGGTGGTAGCCGAAGAACTCGTCCCAGAACAGGCCCAGCCCGATGGCGAGGAAGCAGCCGGGGAGCAGCGCCCAGGCGAGCTGCTGCATTCCCTGCGGGCCCATGATGCTCTTCACGAACCGGCGGCCGGCGGCGGGCAGCTTGGAGGCGCCGGGGAACCCGGCGATCATCCAGAGCGAGATCAGGAGGATGGCGAGGCCGTACCCCCAGTCGCCGAGCATGAACCCGAAGAACAGGGGGAAGACGATGGCGAACACGAGGGTCGGGTCCCACTCGTCGGCCTGGGGCAGCGAGTAGAACCGGATGAAGAACTCGAACCGCCGGACCCCCCTGGGATTGTCCATCAGGGTCGGCGGCTCGTCGGTCGTCGGGATCGTGTAGAGGTAGGCCCGGCCGCCGCTCACGTCCGTGAGCACGGCCGATAGACGGGCGACGTCCCGCTCGGGGACCCACGCCTCGACGGCGAAGCTCAGGCGACCCGCGCCGAACTTCCCCAGCGCCTCGACCTTGCGGTTCTCGACGGTGAGCGCCTCGTCGACGGCCGAGACGAGCGAGAACCAGTCCCGGGAGAGGGAGGCCATCCGCTCGGCGATCGCGACGCGTCGGGCGCGGACCTGGGTGAGCCGCTCCCGGAGTCGGGCCGCCTCCTCCGCAGGGGAGCCGGAGCCGGGTGGCAGAGGGGCGAGCCGGATGTTCTGGTGCTGGGCCGCCTTGGCGAGCAGGTCGGCGGAGGACCGGCGGACGGCCAGGATGAACCGGACGTCCTTCGCGTCCCCGGGCGCGGTCAGGTAGGCGGCGTCCGCGCTCGGGGGCAGCGCCGTGCGCAGCGCATCGAACGACGGGACGTCGGTCGTGCCGACGAAGGAGAGGACGCTCTGGGCCCGAAGGTCCTCCAAGCGGCCGGTGTAGAACGCGATCCGGTCGAGCCAGCCGAGCGTCTCGGTGGCGGTCCGCTCCTCGGTGACGAGCCGGTCGTCCTCCGTGCGGAGGGCGCCGACCTCGCCATCGATCGGGACGGTCTTCGCCGCGGCGAGGATCTGCTCGACGGTGTCGAACCGGTGCGGCGGGCCGACCGGTCCCTTCGGCAACGCCGCGAGCAGGCCGCGGAACCGGAGCGTCTCGTCGCCGATCGCGCGCTGGAGCTCGGTCGCGCGCTCGGGCGCGAGCAGAGCGAGCGCGCCCGGCGAGAGCGGCTCGATCTGGGCGACGCGGAGGTCGTGGAGCGCGGTGAGGACGCGGGCCTCGTCGTCCTTGAGCCCGAGCACGCCGACCCGGGTCATGCGGACGGGCCGGAGGATCCCCATCGCGTGGCGCTCCCCTTACGCGTTCTGGAACTCGCCGAGGACGGCGTTCAGGACCTGGGCTTTCTTGTCCGAGGGCCGGCGGCCGGCCCCGTCGGCGTCCGCCTTGGCGGCGGTCTGACCTTCCCAGACGATCTTCGACGCCTCGACGTCCGCCGCGGCCCGGGCGGACTCGACGGTCTGTACGTGGTCCTTCTCCGCGTCGACCCGGGCCTGGGCGACCTGGGCGGCCGCGGCGTCCCGGAGCTGGGCGAGGGAGCTGTCGGCCGCCTTCTTCGCGGCGGCGACCTTGGCTTCCCACTCGGTCTCGGCGGTCTTCACGCGCTTCACCGCGGCCAGCGACGCATCGCCGGCGGCGGACTCGGTCTCCGACATCAGAACCCTCCCACGAACTTCGTCACGAGGACGAGGAGCAGCAGCACGGCCACGACCTTGAGCGCCAGGCTGGCCTGGACGACCAGCGCGAAGCGGCGAACGGCGACGTTAGGCGCTGACGGCATTGCCCTCGGCCTCCATCTTCCGCTTGACGGTCTTGAGCATCGCGAACGAGTCGCGCTCCATCTCGTCGAATCGGAACTTGATGTAGCGCACCGTGTTCTGCAACCGCGGGATGAGCACGTTCTCGATGGCGCTCGCCCGGCGCTTGGTCTTCTCGATCTCGTAGAGGAGGCGCCGGAGTGCGTTCTCCTTCTCGGCGATGTCGAGGACGACCTGGTAGATCCCCTGGAAGTGGCGGACCGACTCGTAGACCGGCGCGGAGAGGCTCAACAGGGCGACCTCGGGGAGCGGCTGGTAGCCGCCGCGGTCGACGCGGGGCGTCTGGACGCCCATGACGTTCTTGGTGTCGACGCCGACCGGGCGGACGAACGGCAGCAGGGTGGAGATGCTCTCGAGTCGTACCGGCCCCTCCCGCATCTCGGCGAGCCGGATCGACTCGTAGCCGCGGGCGATGCGGGCTTTCAGGTCGCCGCGCAGGCGCATCGCCTCCTTGCTGATGTTGAAGAACTCCGCGATGAGCGCCGAGCGCTTGAGCTTCAGCAGGTTGAGTCCCCGCTTCGCCACGACAATGCGGCGGCGGGTCCGCAGCAGCTCGAGGCGGGTCGGCCGGACGTTCTCGATCGCCACCGTCGACTCCCGGGCCCTACGCGGCGGCGGCCTTGCGGGGACGGTACTTCTCGATGAACTCGGGGCGGATGCGCTTCAATTCCGAGTC
>JASHSU010000013.1 GCA_030038605.1 Thermoplasmata archaeon
GCGATATGCCAATCGTCAGACAAAGAACGGAGTCTTGTCTGACACGCATGGTCGACACGTCCGAGCGGGTCACGGTTCGCATCCCGCAGGAACTCATCGAGAAGCTCAAGCAGATCCAGGAGTCGCGCAACTCCCCGACCATCTCCGACACCATCCGCGAGGGGCTCGAGCAGTACATCGAGCTCAACCTGCCCCCACAGAACGTCCGCAAGGTCGTGGTCGAGCTCTCCCGCCAGGACAACAGCCGGCTGGAGGCGTTCGTGCGCGAGGGGAACTCCGTGAGTGTCGACGACGCGGTCCGTTCCGCCGTCCGGGAGTACATCCGGGGCCGGCTGGAGCAGGTCGGTGCGACGCGGTCCCACCGCCGCGAGGGGGAAGCGCTCGCCACCGAGGGCTCCCCACCGCCCTGACGGCGGGAGGAGCGCATGCCGAACCTACCCGACCCCGACGCCTGGGCGCCGCTCGCGGCCGCTCCCTCCATCGCGGTCGTGGGCTTGGGCGGCGCCGGCTCGGAAGCCGTCGCCGACCTTCTCGCCCTCGGCATCCCCGGAGTTCGGGCGTTCGCCGTCAACACCGATGCCCGTCATCTGCAACGGACCGAAGTGGAGGAGCGGATCCTCCTCGGACATCGCGAGCTCCGCGGACAGGGGAGCGCCGGGAACCGGGACGCGGTGCTCCGGGGAGCCGAAGAGGCACGGGACGAGCTGCTCCGCCGGCTGCGACCGTTCGACATCGTGTTCTTGCTCGCCGGCCTCGGCGGAGGGACCGGCAGCGCCCTGCTCCCGTACCTGTCGCGGGAACTCCGGGACACGGACATCCTGCCGATCCCGGTGGCGTTCCTTCCGTTCCAGGTCGAGATCGACACGAACACCGACCGGCGGGCGAACGTGGAGGCCTCCGTCGCGGACCTCGAGGAGACCGGAGGGTTCCTCCTCGCCCTGGCCAACGAGAAGCTGCGCCGGTTCGGCTCGCTGCCGGTGCCGCGGGCGTTCCAGGTCCGGAACGCGTACGTTCACTCGCTCGTGACGAGCCTCGTCGACATGGTGGAGAATCCCTCGCAGATCTCCGTCGACTTCGCGAGCCTCAAGAACCACCTGCGGGGCTCCGACCTGTCCACCCTCATCGTCGGCGAGTACCACGTCTCCGAGCCGGAGCGGCTGGTCCACGAGGCGCTCAAGGAGACCCTGCTCGACTACCGGATCCCGGAACGTCCGTCCATCCTCGTCCACCTGGACGGTGGCTCGAACTTCACGCTCGACACGATGGACCGGGTCCTTCAGACGCTCCGCCACCGCCTAGGCCAACCCGAACGGCTGGTCCTCGGCACCCGGATGCGCTCCGAACCGCGGGAGGTCGTCCGCCTGACCGCCGTGCTCGGGGGTCTACGCCCCCGGACCGTTCGCGACGCGCTCCGCAGCCGGTCGCCCGGTCCCCTCGTCGCCCCCTGAACGGGCCCCGGCCGGGGGCTCCCGGGCGTCCAGGGCCGCGTGCGCCAGGTCGATGACCTGGGAGCTGCGCAGCGAGCGGGGGCCGACCGAGAGGCGGGGGACTCCCGAGGCTCGCAGCAGCTCGGCCTCGGCCTCCGTCGGGTCGTAGGGGTCGGACAAGACCGCGGCCCACTCCCCCGCGGGCGGCTCGTAGCTTCCGATCGGCGCACCCCCCTCGGTCAGCCAGACGGCGCCGGGCTGACGGACGAACGCGCCCAGGGCCTCGACCGGGTCCGCCGCCGAGACCCGGAGGCCCGGCGACGACTCGAACGGCTCGGGGTGACCGACGGAACGGACGAGGGCGTTCTTGAGCAGGGCCGCGGTCGACCGCTCGTCCGGGTTCAGGTAGCGGACCCGGGCGCCGACGACGTCGATCCGGCGGGCGGCCGGAGGGGGTTGGGCGATGAACAGGACCGTGACCTCGGTGTCCCGCCGCAGGTCGTTCGACAGCGTCAAGGCAGTCGAGACGGCCCGCGCCACCTCGTCCATGCGCCCGGCGCCCCCCGCCAGGTCGTTGAGGGTGAACGCCCCGGACGGCGGGACGCGATGGGCCAGGAGGAGGAACCGTCGCACGCCGGGGCGAGACGCCCGGGCGTTAAAGGTCGGGGACCCGGCTCGTCGGACCGCCGACCCGGCGCTTGGCCTTCGGGGCCGGCGCGGCGGGCGGGGTCGGGAGCGGGTTCTGCTTGCGCTCGAGCCAGATCTCGTCGCCCAGCTCGTGGTAGACGGCGTGGGCGGCCAGGCCCGTCCCGCGCTCCCCGTGGGGGAGGAGGAAGGCGCCCGAGCGATTGGCATTGGAGGAGTAGACGACCTCCTGCTCACCCGCGGCGGCCATGGCGGCCGACTCCTCGCGGGCCAGGTCGAAGATGCGGTCCTTGCGGAACATCCAGTAATGGATGCGCCACTCGCGGCCGTCGTAGAGGGTCGTCTCGTCCCGCTCCGTCTCGAGAATCCCCGTGTCCTCGAGCATGTAGAACGTGTCGCGGTCGTCGGGCTCGAGCACGTTGTCGATGATTCGCTCGTTGAACCCGAAGAAGTTCAGGACGTGGGCGGCGATGGACCGGGCGTCCTCCGGGCGCATCCCCTCGTGGCCGACCGACCGTCGGATCGCCTTGGCCAGGGAGTCGAAGTCGACGGGGCCCGCAATGTCGGACAGGACCACGTCGGTCGGGAGCCCCGACCGCGTCGTCGCGATGTCCGCCGCCGTCCGCAGAGGCACCGGGTTGCGCAGCTTGAACTGCTTGGCCGGGCCCTTCTGCGCACCCGAAGGTTCACGCATGGTTTTCAATTCGAGCGGGTGCTATAAGTAACTTAGGAAAAGTGCGGGTTTGGAGATATACTCCGCACCCGCATCTGCGACTGATTTCTCGAGAGTAGAACGACGCCCGAGACCATCTCGTTTTCGGTGCCGCTCCGGGGGCGCCCCGGATCCCCCTCACCCGCCGCTGGCCCGGCGGGGGCGCCCGACCCGCTGGAGGACCCGGACGGCCGGCCGCCACTCGGTCTCCTCGATGGCCCGCTCCCGCTCGTCCAGGTCCTCCAGGGCGGCGGGGAACGGGTAGAGCGCGTGGGTCACGTAGACCGGGACCAGGGAGCTGCTCGTCGCCCGGGGGTACGGTTTGCCGTCGTCCGACAGGGCCCGGAACTCGTAGAAATCGGGTGCGGGCGCGAACCAGACCAGCCCGTCCCCGGTGCCCCGGCGGGCCCGGGGGCCGTGCTGGAGCAGCCGGAGGCCAAGATACTCCACCACCGCGTTCGGGAGGGTGAAGATCCGCCGCTCCCCGGGACGGGCGGTCGCGATGACCCGCCCCCGGACCAGCTCCACCGCGAGCGCCTCCTGGGCCCGGCGGGTCGCGACCACCCGGGCGACCTGAGGTCCGCGGGCCAGGAAGGTGACCGAGCGGCTGACGTCCCGCTCCCGGCCGTCCTCGGGTTGGTAGCCCAGGAGCGCCGCCACGTCCTTCGGCAGCTGGAGGGTCAGCCAGGACGGGTGCGACGCCCAGACGACCACGTACTCCATGGCGGCGCCCCGGAACCGGGGCTGTATTAGAAAACTGTTGGGCCGGCGGGGTCACCGTTCAACGCGGGCCGGCAGGGTCAAGATCGCCTCGACCACGTCCCGGAAGTCGTCGGTGGTGAGGGCCAGGTCGGCGGCGCTCTTCACGTCCGGGCGGACGGCGTTGAGCGCGATGCCGCCGCCGACGAGGGGGAAGATCGCCGCGTCCGGCCGGGCGTCCCCCACGTGGACGACCTGGCGCGAAACGACCGCGTACCGGGCTTCCATCGCGTGCAGGGCCGACGGCTTGTCGGCGTGGATGTCGTGGGGAGGGCCCAGGACCGGGTGGGTCGCCTGGTCGCCGCGCATCCCGCCCGCGTCCTCGAAACCGGCGTAGCGGCAGTACCATCGCGTGACGTAGGGCGGGTTGTGGGTGAGCAGGGCGGGGTGGATCCCCTCGTCCTGGAGCCGTCGGACCCCCTCGGGCAGGTGGGCGAGCTTGGGCGTCGCGGCGAGGACCGCCTCCACCTGCTCGACGGTGTGGCCCTCGGCGATCCGGAGGAGGCCGGTCAGGGTCTCGTTCTCCGTGGCCCGACCGGACCGGATCCCCTCCATCGTCCGCTCGAAGAGGGGCAGTTGGTCGAACGCCAACGCCATCGCCTTCCAGCCGTGGACGAGCGTGAGCGTCCCGTCCAAGTCGAAGGTCGCGAGCCGCCAGGGCCCCCGGGTCATCGGGCTACGAGCGGCTCCCGACGCCCATGAAGATGCCGCCGAGCCAGAGCAGGACCATCCCGACGCCCGCGACCGGCAGGATCGTGGAGAATCGGCCGGGCGCCGTCGGCAACAGGATCGACAGGAGGAACAGCCCGATGAACGTCAGCAGCAGGCCCACTCCGATGCGGGCCGACTTGGACAGCGGAGCCCGCCGGGCCCGTGCCGGCGCGGGGGGGTCGGCGGACATCGGGGCGCGGAGGGTCCCCGGCAGATAAGGTGCCCGGCGCGGGCTACAGGGTCACCCGTTCGGTGGTGCCGGCGGCGGCCTTGCGAGTGGCCTCCTCCTGAGCGACCCGCTCGCGGGTCGCCGCCCGGATGAACGGCCGGGCGCCGATCGGCGAGAGCAGGGTCGTGACGATCCCGACGCCCGCGACGATCGTGAACACCTGGGTATCGAAGATGCCGACCTGGAGCAGGATCGTGGCCATCGCGAGCTCGACGGCGCCGCGGCTGGTCAGCAACCAGCCGGCGGCGAGCGACTCGGGCCGGGACCAGCCCAGTGAGCGGCTCACCACCGTCCCCATGAAGATCTTCGCCGTCAGGCCGTACAGGCAGAGGGCGGCGAACAGGGCGATGCCCAGCGGGTCGGAGAACAGGCTCGCGAAGTTGGTGTCGAACCCGACGAGAGCGAAGAACAGCGGGATGAAGAATCCCCAGGTGATCGCCTCGAACATCGAGCTCACGCTCCGGTGCTCCCGGGCCCCCGCGCTCTCGGGGGTCACGAGCAGGCCGGCGTAGAACGCCCCGACGACGAAGGTGAGGCCCAGGAACTGCGAGTAGAGCGCGGAGGCCAGCCCCAGCACGATCAGGAAGGCGAACCCGGCCTCGCGGGAACGCCAGGTCTCGCGGAACCGGGCGACGATCCGGTCCCAGAGACGCACCCGACGCAGGGCGCGGAGGAGGAAGTGGATGCCCAGGATCGTGCCCAAGAACAGGGCGACCAGGCCCACGGCCGAGCCGACCGCGGTCCAGATGCCGGTCGTCGAGGTCGCGACGCTCAGCAGGATCGCGAACGTCGTGACCGCGGCCAGTTCGTTGATGACGGAGGCGTTCAGCACGAACGTCCCGAACTTCGTCTGGGTGAGGCCGAACTCGCGGAGCATGATGGCGAGGACCGGCAGCGCGGTGATCGAGATCGTGAGGGCGATGAACAACGCCTCCCGGCTGCCGAAGCCCGGGTAAAGGAGGAAGACGACGCCGGCTCCGCCCAGGAACGGTACGAGGAAGATCGCCACGCCTAACAACGCGGCGGCCGGACCGGTCTCCCAGACCTGCTGGGGGCTCACCGACAAGCCCGCCATCAAGAGGATGAAGAACGTCGCGACGGTCTGGAGGCCCGTGAAGCTCGAGATCGTGGACGTGATCCCGAGGAAGTTGCCGAGCAGCGTCGGCCCCAGGAGCACGCCGACCAGCAGCTGGCCGACCAGGGCGACCAGTCCGAAGCGGGTGAAGATCTCCCCGACCAGAACGGCGAGGGCGACGAGGAGGAACAACGCGATGAGGAACTCCGTCGTCGCGTTGGTCATCGCCTAGCCTTTCTGTGGCGGGTATATAGGAAACCGTCCGAACGCGCATGCCCGACCGTACCGCGCGCCCTGTGCACCGACCCGACGACGACCCGTGGGCCGTCGCGGAGCGGAAGAGCCGGGCGATCGAGGAGCCGCTGGATGTCGTGGTCCTGGCCCAGGGGCCGTTCCCGCTCCTCGAGGTCCGTAACCCGCTCCACGGGACGGCCTACCGGGTCACGGTGCCAGCCTGGCCGGACCGCTCCGTGGCCCTGTGCACCTGCACCGACTTCGCCCGGCGGGGGCTCGGCACCTGCAAGCATATCGAGGCCGCCACTCGGTGGCTCGAACGGCATCCGAGCGCCTTAGCGGCCGCTCCGACCGTCCCGGTCGACGGGGCCGCCGTGTGGGCCGAGATCGACCGACGTCTCGCCGGACTCGGAATGGCCACAGGACCCGCCAGTCTCGTGTGGCGGGAACCGGGCGCCGCGCTCTACGCGACCGCGACGCCGTATCGGCCCGAGGTCGAGAAGGAAGGGACGGAAGAGGTTGGTCGCGGGAGGGCGCGGCGGTCTACGCCGAGCTCATCCCGGGGGCGCCCTTGAGGGCCCGCACCTTGTAGTACTCGGGGTCGACGATGACCTCGCCGTTGATGCCCATCGTCTCGATGGTCTTCAACTGGCTCGCGCCGCTCGAGGCCTTGGCCTTCTGCCAGTCGGGGATCGGGATCGAGAACTTCTTCTCGACCTCCGTCCGGTAGATCGGGCCCGAGTTGTACGAGCAGAACGGGATGACCCGTCCGTCCGGGACCGCGTAGTGGATATCGCAGCGCATCAG
>JASHSU010000110.1 GCA_030038605.1 Thermoplasmata archaeon
TCCTGGCTCGACCTGATCATCGAGCTGCTGTTGCTGATCTACCTCATCGCCGTTCGGCGCCACTTCCGGTAGATCGGACGGGACTACCCTTCGGGCCGTCGGACCAGAAAGAGCGCGTGCGCGGCGTCGCCCTCGGGAATCCGGCGGCGCCAGAGGACCTGAAAGCCGGCGTCCTTCAGCCAGCGCGCATAGCTGTCCCCGTCCGCGTGGCTCCAGTACATCGGAGCGCCGGAGCCCAACCAGTTGTCCTCGGTCCCGGTCCACGCGGCCTCTCCCGTAGTGACCAGGAAGAGGCCACCGGGGACCAGCCAGTCGTGGATGCGCTGCAGCAGGTCGACCTGCTCGGCCAGCGGGACGTGGATGAGCGCATACAGGCAGGTGATACCGGCAAACACCTGCGACGGGAATCGGATCCGGGTCATGTCGGCGGGCAGGAAGCGTGCGGAGGGGACGAGCTCCCGGGCCCGACGGATCTGCACGTCGGAGATGTCGACGCCGGTGACCTGGAAGTAGCGGACCAGTTCGCGAGCGACCGGGATCCCGCATCCGCAGCCCAGGTCGAGGACCGCGGAGTTCCGGGGGAGACGGTCGATGAGCGGCTGTAGCCAGTCCTCGTACTCCAGGAAACTGTGGCCGAACACATCGACCGTCCCGGTACCGGGGCGGTAGAGGATCGACGCGCGGTCCCATCCGTTTCGAACGACGTCCTTCACCGCGTCCGAGGACGCGGTCGCGTGAGCAGCGGCCATGGGTGCAGCGGGAGGGGTGACCGGACGGCTACGAACGGGCGGGCGCTGTGCGGCCGGTCGAGCGGATGAACTCGTTCCCGTCGGGTTCCGCGACGGCCGTGTGGCCCGTCGCTTCCGTGAACCCGGCCTCGGGCACTCCGAGGACTTCGCGATCGTAGCGCCGGGCCGTCCCCAGCTCGCGGACGTGCACGGTGACGGCACCCAACCCTTCGATCACGGCGGTCACGGGATAGAAGGCCGTCCAGGGGGGTTGAAGGTTTCGCTCCGGGCCGTCTTCGCCACGTCCGCCGTGCGCGGTACGTCGGGGGCTACGGGTCGAAGGCCCGTTCCCGAACCTTCTGGCCGAGGTACGACCGCAGTTCCGGTCGGGAAAGGGAACGGGTCTCCTTTGAACCGCGGACTCGGAGCGCCACCGACCCGCCGGCCATCTCCTTCTCGCCGAGTACGAGGACGTAGGGGATCCGCTCGACCTCGGCGGTCCGCACCCGCTTGGAAAGCGATTCCTCGGTCGTCGCCACCTCGACCCGCAGGTGGTCCGCCGACAGCTCCTCCGCCAGGCCCTGGGCGGCCCCGGATTGGGCTTCCGTCACGGGGAGCACCCGGGCCTGGACCGGGGCGAGCCACGGAGGCAAACGCCCCCCGGTGTGTTCCAGGAGGATCCCCAGGAACCGCTCCAGGGAGCCGAGGATGGTCCGGTGGATCACGACGGGCGTGTGCAACTGACCGTCCGGTCCCTGATACTGGAGCCCGAATCGGAGAGGGAGCTGGTAGTCGAGCTGGACGGTTCCGGTCTGCCAGGGTCGGCCTAGGCTGTCCCGCAGGTGGCAGTCGATCTTCGGACCGTAGAAGGCGCCCTCGCCCGGAGAGACCTTGTACTCGATGCCCGAGTCCTTGAGGATCCGCTCGAGAACGGACTCGGCCCGGTCCCACACCGCCGGGTCGCCCAGGAACTGCGCGGGCCGGGTCGACAGCTCGTACGTCCACTTCAGCCGGAACGTCGAGAACGCCCGCCCGATCCAGTCGAGCAGGGTCCGGACCTCCGGCTCGATCTGCTCCTCGGTCACGAAGAGGTGCGCGTCGTCTTGGACGAACTCGCGCACCCGGGTGAGTCCGTGCAAGGTTCCGCTCGCCTCCAGTCGGTGGAGCGGGGCGAATTCGGCCAGCCGCATGGGGAGCTCGCGGTAGCTGCGGGCCCGGGAGCGGAAGATGAGCATCGACCCGGGGCAGTTCATCGGCTTCCAGCCGAACATGCGGCCGTCGGCCTCGGTCAGGAACATGTTCTCCCGGTAGTGGTCCCAGTGTCCGCTGGTCTCGTACAGGGATTGCGAGAACAGGAGCGGGGTCCGCACCTCGCGGTAGCCGGCCTCGTCGAGATGCTCCCGAACGAACCGCTCGAGTTCACGGAGCACGACGATGCCGTTCGGGAGTATGGCCGGGAATCCGGGACTCTCGTCGAAGAACGTGAACAGCTCCAAACGCTGTCCGAGGGTCCGGTGGTCCCTTGCTTCGGCCTCGGTGCGGAGCTTGAGGTACTCGGCGAGCGCCTCCCGGGTCGGGAACCCGATGCCCCGGACCCGTTGCAGGGCCCGCCCGGGCTCCGCCTTCTCGGTCGTGATGGCGGAGAAGCCGAGCACGTGGACCCCCTGGAGCCAGCCCGTGTCGGGCACGTGCGGACCACGGCACAGGTCGACGAACCGGCCCGTGTCGTACACCGAGATCGGTGCTCCGACCGGTGTATCGGCGATGTACCGGAGCTTGTACGGGTTGTGGGTGAACAGGCGTTCCGCCTCCTCACGGCCCAATTCCCGGCGATGGAACGGCTCCCGGGCCCGGACCGCCGCGTCCATCGCGGCCCGTACCGCATCCAGGTCCGCCGGGGTCAGCGGGCGGACGTCGAAGTCGTAGTAGAATCCGTCGTCGGTCGGCGGGCCCACGGTTGGCCGCGCGTCAGGAATCGTTTCGACCAGGGCCTTCGCGACGAGGTGGGCGGACGAGTGCTGCAGGATCTCCCGTCCGACGCGGTCCTCGAACGTGACGGGAGCCAACTGCGCGTCCTGGACGATCGGTCGGTCGAGGTCGACCGGAGCTCCGTCGACCAGTGCCGCAAGGAACGAAGGGGATCGCCGCGGAGCCCACTCCCGCAGCGCGTCGCCCGCCCGGATGCCGTTCGGCAGGGCCCGGACGACGCCGTCCGGGAACGTTAGGCGGATCTCCTCGCTCACGATGTTCCTCCGCGGCGCGCGCCGGACCCCGGTCCCCCTCAAAACCCCTTGGTCGGTCCGCGTCGTGCGCTCAGCTCGCCCATTCAGTCATCACGGTTCAGCTGGTTCTAGTCTTCATCATCGCGCGGCGACGCGGCGACCGGGGTCGGGGTGGGGGCGATCGGTGGACCCGGCAGGAACGGGAGGATGTGGAAGATGCCTCCGCGCGCTCCGGACTCCTGGAGCTTGGGAGCGTCCTGCATCTGGAACGAGCCCGCGACCCAAGTCGGTCCACCGCGGGCGAGGGCCGCGACCTCGACCCAGTCGGGGTCCCGCTCTCGGGGCGAGAGGACGACCTCCGTGATCCCGACGTCCCGTACGGACTGCACCAAGCCGGCGGGGTCGCGGGTCGGCCACGCGGAGCTCGCTACCAGCCCCCCCGTCGGGCTCGTCTCGACCTCCAGGACCCAATCCGTGGACAGTTTCCACGCACGTCGGATCTCGACCGGACCGCGCAGGTACGCCGTCGACAGGACCGCGCGGTC
>JASHSU010000111.1 GCA_030038605.1 Thermoplasmata archaeon
ACCGGCAGGAACGCCATGGAGACGGCTCTCATCGTGTCCCTCCCGTTGGTCCCTGAACGGGTCCTTCGGATGGCTCACCCGGGGAATTGGGATTGATGCGATCGATATGAGAACGAGCCGGACCCGTTGAACCCGGGGGCATCGCAGCTAGTTCGACTCCTCCGCTGAGGGGCGCCGCCATTTCAATGACTCGGGGACGCCGGCGAAGAAGGCTGCAGTATATCTACGTATCCCAAAGCGGGCGGGGCGACGCTCGCAATACGTATAGACGACCCCTCGACAGATCCGGCGTCGAGGGTTCTGGCCGGATATACGGCTGGCCTTAAGAGGCAAGAAATCCGTTCTATTGGGCGCGAGGACCGATCTTTCCGATAGGGGGCAGAGCCGATTGACGGAGGGGTTGAATCATGGGGGGCCAATCGCACCGGGTGCCCCGGGGCCCTCTGCTGGCGCTCCGGCACCTGTTAGGTTAGTCTACATTCTTGGTGCCGGGCGATGCGGTTCTACCTTGTTGGACGTGATCTTGGGCTCGCATCCGGACATCTGCTCCACGGGCGAGTTGTTCCACTTCCCTGAGAGCGTCCTGGACCGGCCCCAGCCGTGCTCGTGCGGCGCGGTCGGCGATGCCTGTCCCTTCTGGTCGAGCGTTCGAGCCGATGTCGAGCACCAGTTCCCGATCACCGACCTCAAGCGCGGCCGCCGGTACGAGTCCACCCGGTCCCTGCCGCGTACAGCGTTACTGGCCGCAACACCGGGCTCCTCAGTCGACCGGTACGCTCGACGGTTGGCGGTCCTGCTGCGGGCGATCAGCACGCAGAGCCAGCGATCGATCGTGGTGGATTCGAGCAAATACCCGAGCCGGGGGCTCATCATGTGGCGAACCCGCTCGAAGGGGACCGATGTCCGGTACATCCACATGGTCCGCGATGGACGCGGACTCCTGTGGTCGAAACGGCGCACCGTCGATGGGCAGGGCCTGGGACTAACTCCGCCAGAGAAGAACATGGCGGATCTTGCGGTCTGGTGGGTGCTGTCGAACGTGCTGTCCGCCCTCCTGTTCGGATTCCGCCGAAATCGGTACCTGCGGATCCGGTACGAGGACCTGATGGCCAATCCGGCCGGTGTGCTCGAGCAGGTGGGGCGGTTCGTGGGCGTCGACCTAACGACCGTGATCGAGGCGGTACGAAATCAGCGCCCCTTGCCGGTCGGCCATGTCGTCGGCGGGAACCGGTTGCGGTTCAACCGGGCATTGGTGTTGAAACCGGACAGCGAGTGGCAGAAGAATCTCTCCCGCGAAGACGAGCGGACGTTCTGGGGCATCGCCGGCTGGCTGGCCCGACGATACGGGTACGAGGCCAAAGCCGTCTCGGACCCTCGGGCACCCGGTGCGCCCAGCCCGGAGAGCTCGTAGCGGGACTTTCCGACTGTGGCCGGGAACCGCGTGCTTCGCCGGCTCGTCCGACTGGGCGTACCGATCTTGCCGACGGGCGCATGCGCCGCGGTCTTCGTCGTCAGTCTCATCGCCCTGTCCGTGAACTACGGAGGCCTCCAGCCCGCCTCTGTCGACGTCTCGATCAGGGTCAATACGTCGGCCGCGCCCATCCTGGCCCCCTCGTGGGGAGTCAATGTGGCCGCCGCTCATGTGTTCAACACCTCGGACGCGGAGTTGGTGGCTGAGACTTCGGCCCGGATCCTGAGATTCCCGGGCGGCGACTTCACCGAGTGGCTGAACTGGACATCGGGCCTGCTCACCGACCCGGACGGCGCCGTGACGCACGCGACGACCTCGCTCGCCGAGTTCGTGACCGCTTGCGAGGCCATTCGGTGCGAGGCGATCCTCGAGCTTCCCGCGGAGATCGATGAACCCGCCACGGCAGCCTACTACGTGGCCTATACGGAACGGACCTTGGGGTTCTTACCGGCGTACTGGGAGATCGGGAACGAACCGTCGACGTGGACCCACTTCGACCAGCCGTGGTCCGACTGGGCGTCGCCGGGCTCGAAGGTGAGCCCGTCGCAGTACGCGGTCGTTGTCCAACAGTACATCGCCGCGATCCGTCAGATCGACCGCACGACGCCCATCCTCGGATTGGCGGGAGCGGAAGAGAGCGACCTCGCCGCCTGGATCCCTCCGCTGCTCTCGCTTGACGGGCACCAGTTGGCCGGCATTTCGGTGCACGCCTACCCCGCAGTGCCGACGCCGGTTCTCGTGAGCCCGGTACAATATTTCTCCAGTCTCACGGACGGCCAGTACTCCCTCCCGACGGTTGTCCCGGAGTACCAATCCCTCCTCGCGGCATCGTGTCCGAACTGTTCCGTGGGATTGTTCTTGACAGAAACCGGCACATCCGACGGAGGCACCGGTGCCTACGCAGGCTACGATTCGGGTTTCGAGGGTGCACTGTACGTAGCCGCAGAGATCACACAGCTTCTCCCCCAAAGGATCGCGAACGTCGACTGGTTCACATTCCAGGGTGGGTACGCGGGATCCTGGGTGACCTCCGCCGCCGCGCCCACGCCCACGTTCGTTCTGATGAGCGATCTCGTGCCCCAGCTAG
>JASHSU010000112.1 GCA_030038605.1 Thermoplasmata archaeon
GGACGCGGTCCGTGGACCTGAGCCTGTATCTCCCGGCGGTCCTCGCCGCGTTCCTCATCACGCTCCTCGAGATGACCGAGGTGGTCATCCTCGTCGTCGCCGTCAGCGCCGAGCACCCCACGGCCCGCCCCGGCGCCACCGGGGCGGTCCTGGGGGTCGCCCTCGTTTCGGCGGCCGCGGTCGGGGTCGGCGCCGCCTTGAACGAGATCCCGCACCTCTATCTCCTCGGCGTCTCGGCCGCTCTCCTGGCTGGGTTTGGCGGGGTGCTGTTCCGGAGCACCCTGCGTTCGTACCGGCGGGCGCGAGCTCCGGCGGCCTCGTATCCGCCTTCCCGGTTTGCCGGCACGCTCCAATTCGGCACGGGGCTCACCTCCGGGATCGTGGAGGCGGTCGAGGTGGTGGTCGTCCTCCTGGGGCTGACCGCCGCTGGCTACGCGTTCTCCGCCCTCGTGGGAGCGGTGATCGCGGGGGCCATACTCATCGCGCTAACGTTCGCGGTCCAGGAGCGCTTGCGCCGGATCAAGGTGCCGTGGCTCAAGCTGGTCGGGACCTCCATGCTGTTCACCTTCGCCGTCTTCTGGGCCGGCGAGGCGGCCGGCGTCCACTGGCCCCTGTCGGACCTGATCCTGATCCCGCTGTTCCTCGCCGCCCTGCTGGTCGTCCGCGGGGCGATCCAATTCGGGCTCCCGAGCGCACCCCCCGTGACTGCTGCCCGCTGAGCGCTCGGGTCAACCGCCCGGCCGGGCGGGAAAGGGTTGGTCTCGGAACCGTAGGCGACCCGTTCAGATCGGTATGACCTTACGACCGTAGTTCCAGTTGGTAAGGTCCGCCGTCGCCACGAGCCAAGCGAGCAGGCCCGTGAGGACAATCTCGCCCCCGATCCCCTGCGAGGTCGCGTGGCTGACCGTGTTACCCGCCGCCAGGGTGTCGAACATCCAGGTCAGTAGCGCGAACGCGATCAGCAGCGTGACAAACACGAGGGTGATCCCAATCCCGTGCTTCGGGGCGCTGATCGTGAAGGTCAGGGTCACGAGGAACCAGACGAACATGAACGCGGCGACGCCATAGTAGATGGCGGACACCGTGGTACCAGTCGGGTACGTGACGTTCACGTTCAACCAGTCGAACGCGAGCCAGAAGGCACCGTAGCAGGCGAACGCCGTGGCAAACATGTTGCCCTTGCGCAGCCCGATGACACCTGCGATCAACTGGCACAGTCCCCCGAAGAAGATCGCCATCGAGAGGACCGCCCCGGCGGGGATCCACCCCCCGACGTTCAATCCCGCCAGGATGGTGGTCATCCCGAATCCCAGGAGCCCCAAGGTCGCGGGGCTCGCCCACCACTCCGGCTTTTCCTCGACTTTCGGCGGGGCTTCTTCCAGGCCGTGAGCCGTTTCCATGGTCTGCCCGGCGGACGACATGTTAGCACGCCGCATGATTTCCGGCTACATAAAATCCGAAGCAGTAACGGATAACACGTAATTCGCAGCGCCGGGCCACCCGGAGCGCCCCGTTCCCTCTACCGGAGCGGGGACGTCGGTGCGCACCCTTATGCCCACGGCGACCTACGAACGACGGACCGATGGAGGACCGCAAGGACCTCGCTCGCATCGTCTTTGGGCAAACCTGGGTGATCCTCACCCGGGACCTGACGGTGATGAACCCCAACCTGGCGGTCGGCTCCCAGGGGCTTGTCATCGGGAAGCTCGCCAACTACACCCTCAAGGTCCAGTTCCCGCGCGTGACGGTCGGCGTGAGCTGGCGGGACTGCGAGATCGTCGAGGGCAAGACCGGGGTCCCAACCGAAGCCGACCAGCCCAAGGTCATCCCGCAGCCCCGGACGATGGGCGCCGAGTAGGCGATCGAGCGCCGATCGGGTCCGTAGGGTTCATCCCACCTCGAGCCTACGGAAGCCGATGGCCAGTGCCCGACGGGTCGCCGGCGTAGCCTTTCGGGATCGCATCGGCTCCCCCCTCGTCGGTGACGCGCCCCGGGTGATGCTGCTCGGCAGCGGGGAGCTGGGCCGCGAGATCGCCATCGAAGCGATGCGGCTGGGCGCCGAGGTCGTCGCCGTGGACCGGTACGCGAACGCGCCGGCCATGCAGGTGGCGCATCGGCACCACGTCGTCGCAATGACCGACCCGGCTGCCCTCCGCGCGCTGGTCGAACGGGAGGCGCCGGACGTGATCGTTCCGGAGATCGAGCAGATCGCGACCGGTGAACTGGTCCGGCTCGAGGAGGAGGGCTGGACCGTCATCCCCCGGGCCGAGTCGGCGCGGACGACGATGGACCGGGAGCGAATCCGTCGTCTGGCCGCCGAGAAAGCCCACGTGCGGACGAGCCGGTTCGCGTTCGTGGAGAGTGCGGAGGAGGCCCGCCAGGCCGTCCAGGAACTGGGCCTTCCCTGTGTGTTCAAGTCGATGATGTCGAGTTCCGGCCACGGGATGACCGTCGTGCGCGACCGCTCCGCGGTCGAAGCCGCCTATCGGGAAGCGAGCGAGCACGGCCGGGTCCGGAACGCCCGCGTCATGATCGAGGAGTTCATCCCGTTCGACCGGGAGGTCACGATGCTCGCCCTGCGCCACTACAACCCGGAGGGCCGGGTCGTGACGACGGTCATGGAGCCGATCGCTCACGTGCGACCGGGCACACTCTACCACGAGAGCTGGCAACCCGAAGCGTTCCCACCGGACGTCCGTCGCGCCCTGGAGGCCACGGCCTCCGCGGTCACGGACGAACTGGGCGGTGTCGGAATCTTCGGCGCGGAGTGCTTCGTACGCGGCGGGACGGTCTACTTCAGTGAAGTCTCCCCGCGCCCCCACGACACCGGCCTGGTGACGCTCGGCAGCCAGTGGAACAGCGAATTCGCCCTGCACGCGCGGGCGATCCTGGGCCTTCCGTACACCGGGCCGGAACCGACGACGCTCGCCGCCGCCCACGTGATCCTCGGCTCGGCCGCCGGGTGGGCTCCCTCCTTCGGGGGACTGTCTCGCGCCCTCGCCACGTCGGGTGTCCGGGTGTTCCTGTTCGGCAAACCCGAGGCGTACGCCGACCGGCGCCTCGGGGTGGCCGTGGCCCGAGGTCAGACGGTCGAGGAAGCGCGGGCGTTCGCTGAGAAGGCCGCTCATGCGGTCGAGGCCGCGATCGAGCTCCGTTCGCCCGCTGTCACTCCCAGCGGGCCTCCGTGAATCCGGTCAGGGTGGGGAGACCTAATGCGGCAGCCGAGTCCGACCCCGTGGACTGGAGATTGACCGGCCCATGACCGCTCCCTCGTCCCGTCTCTTGGTCGCCCTGAAAGCCGCCGACGAGACCCGGCGCGCCGTCTCGGAGACTTTGCCCGACGTGCCGTGGGTGTTCGTCTCCGAGTCCGCCGCTCCGGATTGGTCGGCCGTAGAGGCCCTACTCGTGGGGTCGGTCGAACGCGATCTGGGTGCCTTCGACCCGACCACGGCGCCTCGGCTGGCGTTCGTCCAGCGGCTCTACACCGGTCTGGACGGATTTCCGTTCGACCGCTTTCCTCCGGCGGTTCGTATCGCCGGAAATGTGGGAGGATTCGGTCCGTTCGTCGCCGAGGGTGCCGTGACCCTCGCTCTGGCCTCGTCGCGGTCGACGGTGACCGCCCACCGGATGGTGTCGGAGGGCCGAATGCGGCCTCCTCCCCCCGGACTCTCCCTCCGAGGCAAGACCGCGGTCATCCTCGGGTATGGGGAGATCGGACGGGAGATCGCGGTCCGCGTCGCGGCGCTGGGTATGCGCGTCGTCGGCGTCAACCGGCGCGGTCAAATGGCCCCGGGCGTCGAGGCGATGTACCCGGCCGACCGCCTGGACGACGCGCTGGCCGAGGGCGACGTCGTCTTCGAGGTACGACCGCTGACGCGGGCGACCCGTGGCTCACTGGGCCGGGCCCAGTTCGAACGGATGCCCGCGAACGCCGTGTTCGTGAACGTGGGTCGTGCGGGGACGGTGGTCGAGGACGACCTCTACGAGCACCTCCGGACCCATCCGACGTTCCGAGCGGGACTGGACGTCTGGTGGGAGGAGGGATTTGGTGACGGGAAGCTCCAGCTCCGGCATCCGTGGACCGACCTTCCGAACCTCACGGCCGCGCCCCACATCGCGGCCGCGGTCCCCGAGGCGGCCGACTACTCCCTCCGGCGCGCGCTCGAGAATCTGCGCCGATTCTTCGATGGGGCGACGCCGTTGTTCCTGGCCGACCGCGCGGACTACGCCGGGCTTGGACCGACTAGCGGATCCGTTCCAGCGCGAACGAACCGATGATCAGGGCCCGGTTCGTCGCCCGGCACTCGACCCAATCGTGGGTCTGAACCTCGCCGAGACCGCGAACCGCCAGGAACGTCTTGTCCCGGTCCTGACGGAACGCGATCGCCCCGTCCATGCGGCCCAGGATCGACTCGACCTGGGCGTCCGCGACGGCTCCGCCCTCGAGCGAATACATCGCCAAGGCCTCGCGGGGCTTCAGGATCCCGACCACGTTCTGGACGAAGGAGAGTCCGGCTCGCTCGTCGCCGTGGGCTAGCACCGGCGAGAGCCCGAGGAAGCCGACGCGGATCGAGCCCCGACCCGCGTCCGCGAACGACTTGGAGGTACGGACGAGGTTCGAGAGGATACCGGCGCGGTCTTCGGGACCGCCGACCACGATCCGCTGGGCCGAGGAGGGACCCTTCCCCCCCGAGGCGTCGATCCACGTCACGAGGCCCCGGCGTTCGTAGTCTCGGAACTCGGGCAGAACGACCGAGAGGCTCGCCGAGACTTCATCGGGCGACCGCGTTGCCGTCACGATGACGGCCGGCTCGCCCCGTTTCACGCCTTCCGCCAGGAACGAGTAGAGGACGATCTCCTTTCCGACGAACGCGTCGCCGAGCAGCACGACGTGCGATCGGGGAGGGAGACCTCCCAGCAGTAGGTCGTCGAGTCGTGGAATTCCGGTCGAGACCCGGCCGGGCTGGGGGGTCTTGACGGAGCCCCCGAGCGCGTCGGACCCGACTCCGCCGGGGGTGGCGGCCAACGGCCCAACGGCCGCGGCGATCGTCGTCGCGGACGCGTCCGAGAGATCGTCGGAGGAGGCGAGGTGGAGCTGGCGTTCTCGGCCTGCGAGCTCGGCGGCGCGCCGGTCGAGTTCGTCCCGCTCGGCGGTGAACCGACGCTCCCGCTCCCCGAGCAAGGCCTCCCGGTCCGTCAACTCGCGGCGCGATCGGTCGAGGTCCAAGGTTCGAGTTGCGAGGTCCGCCTGTCGAGCCGCCACCTCGGTGAGTCGCGCCTCGTAGGCTTTGGCCGCGGTGTCATACCGCGAGCGGGCCTCGCTGGCGCTCTGCGCTTGGGTCGGGAGGTCCGCCTCGCGCTGCCGGAGACTGGCCTCGCGGGCGGCGACCGCGGCTTCCCGGTCCGCCGCCTGACGGAGCGACTCTTCGACCGCCCGTTGTCGGTCCGCGTTCTCCCGTGCTTTGCGGCCCAGGGTGAGGTTTTGTTCGTCCAGGACGGCCTTGAACTGCTGGAGCTTGACTTCCCGTTGCGACAGGTCCGTCGCGGCGGGGGTCGGGGAGAGTGACCCGGAGGCCGCCGCCGATTCCAGGTTGCTGAGCTCGCCCTCCCGGCGGAGGAGCTCGGCGTTCTTCTGGTCCAGTTCCCGGCGACGAGCGTCCAAGCGCCCCTCGGTCTCGGGCAGCGCTGCCACGCGTCGGTCGAGGTCGAGCTTTCGTTGCGTCAGCTCCACGTCGCGCCGGGTCTGCTCGGACTCCCGGTCGACGAGGCGTTGTTCCCGAGCGGAGATCTGCGGAAGGACGCGCTGGACTTCCTGTTCACGGAGTTCCAGCGCCTGGTTCCGGTCGTCCAACAGCTGAGACCGGGCGTCGAACTCGGCGAGGCGGCCCGCCGACTCGCGCTCCTTCGTGGCTAGGGTATCGGACCGCGTCCGGTAATCGGTCTCCAAGTCATCGAGCTGTTGGCGCGCTTCCGCCAGCGAGTCCTTTTGGCGGCGCAGCGACGCGTCGAGGTTCTCGAGGTCCGTCTCCTTCTTGCTCAGGAGGGCGTGCTTGGCGTGGAGCGCCTCGTCCCGCTGACGGACCTCGTCCGCCATGCGGAACATCCGGCTCTGGCCCGAGGTGATCAGTTCGCGCTCGTGCGGCCGCGTGCCGGACGAGATGAGGTGGAGGAACGAACCGCTCGTCTGGAAGAGGATCGCCGAGAGGAAGAGACTGACCGCGAGGCCGCCGACGCCCGTCGACGACGCGGCGGTGTTGACCCAGATCAGCGCCGCGGTGGCGACCGGAAGACCCGCCGAGAGTGCGCTCGCCCACTGGCGTAGCCCCCAGCTGGTCCACGTCAGGACCAGGCCGATCATGGCGACGCTGATGCCGGCCAGGGTCGCCGGATACAACCAGGGAACGATCGCCAGGTGGGCGAACGGCCCGACGCCGGCGATGCGGGTTCCGTAGACGATCGCGAGGAACACGTTGAGGCCCAGCGCGCCGACCGTGGTCGAAAAGTGCGCCTCCCACGGCCAGAGCTGGAACGCCTCCCACTTGGTCGTGACGCCGATGATGGAGATCGCCAAGCCGGCCGCGAGGGGGATCAGGAGGAACGAGGAGTCGTTCAGGGCGGCCAGCCCGTTCACGGCGGCCGGTAGAGCCGGTAGGTTCGAGTCGAACAGGAGGAGGATGATCCCGTCGAACGCCAGGGCGGCCGAGATGAGGACCGCATACAGGTGGGCGGAACGCCCGATCCGCAGCTGGAGGAGCGCGTCCTCCTTCGCCAGCTCGAGGTCCTCCGGCGCGGGCACGGTCACCGACCGGGTGGCCGGGGCCGGCTTGGTCGCCGCGCGAGAAACTGCCGTAGCGGCTGTCGCGGTGGCGGTCGATTGCGGAGGCGGCGTCGGCGCCATCCTACGTCAGTCCTAACGATGGGTCAGCCGGCCTACTTAATCGTGCGGGCGCGGGTGTCGGGCGGGCTAACGGCTAGCAGGACCGCTGCGGCGTGGACCCATCGAGACGGGTCGCGGCCCTCCGCCTCCTCCAGAGTCAGAAGGTGACTCCACGACTTCGCGTCCTGCCGGACGGCTTCGGCCGACCGGGGGTTGGCGCCGGTGAGGGGAGCGACCGCCATGACCTCCCGAACGGTCCAGCCCCGGAGGGAGTACTGTTCGACCAGGTCCGTCACGTCGAAACGCCGGAAACCCTCCGAGCCCTCTCGACGCACCGACGAGAGAGCGAACCCTTCCGGCCGAATTCGACGTCGAACGGCCTCGGGGGGCGAGCGGAGCAGTCGGGCCAGCGCACCGCCGGGCAGACGAGCCAGGTACCGGGACGACTCGCCGGGACCGGCGACCACCTCGAACGCGAGCACCCCCATCGGCGCGACCAGACCTTCTGCGGCCTGCAGCAAGCGGTCGGCGCCGGCATCGGCAAACCCGATCGCGTTACCAAGAACCACGACGTTGGAGAACGAGGACGGCGCGAACGGTGGACGGGCTCCGTCCGCCCGGATGAGGTGAGCGTGAAGTCCCGGCGGCACCCGACGAAGCATCTCGAGCGAGAGGTCGAGAGCCACGCGTCCGGTCCCGGCGGCACCGAGGGCACCCAAGAATCGTCCCGGGCCCGCGCCGATGTCCAAGGACCACGGCCCGGCGACGGCGTGGCGGACCAAAAACCGTCGGCGAAGTTCACGGAAGAGTTCACGCTGGCCGGTACCTTCGTACCGACGCACTTCTCGGTCGACCCGATATGCGTCCAGTTGGGTGAACCTCCTGCGCACCCCGTCGCGCGCCGTGCGCGTCCGTCGTGTCGGCTCGTGCAAGCCCGAGCGGGGATCTTTTCCTTTCAACAAACTGCCAAAATGGACGGACACCCCTTTATAACCAACAACCCCTGCGCCGGGGGAGGTCGACCGGATGCCCTACTACGAATGCCCAAAGTGCGGGGGCGGGTACGTCATCGACGTTCCGCCCAGTGCGCGACCGACGTGCGACCGCGACGGAGCCCGACTAAAGCGGGCGAGCGACGCCTCGTACGAGAAGAACGCCCGGCGCGACTGATCGCTCGCACGAGCTCCCCCGATGTCCGGGTCGGAATCGGCGACCGTCCGGAGAGGACCCCTCGTTCATCGCTCCGTCCGACACGGGGCCTGGATGTTGCTCATCGGGTCGGTCCAGTTCATCCTCTTCGGGAACATCGTCACTCAGATCGGCTACGGTCCGTCGTACAGCCTGTCCAACAACTACATCTCGGACCTGGGCGCGGCCCACTGCGGCTATTTTGGCGGAATGGGGGCGTTCGGCGGGCATTACGCCTGTTCGCCGTACCACGACGTCTTCAACGTGTCGATCATCATCCTTGGTCTGCTCCTGATCCTGGCGGTCGTCCTGCTCCAGACCGCGTTTCCACCGCGACGCACCCGGACGATCGGGCTGGGCCTGCTCGCGCTCGCCGGGCTGGGAGCGATCGGCGTAGGACTGTCCCCGGAGGACGTGAACCTCACGATCCACTCCCTGAGCGCCCTTCTGGCGTTCGCGGGCGGCGGGCTCGCGCTGATCGTCCTCGGCTTCGCGATGTTCCGGGACACGCGCTGGGATGGGTACCGCGTGTTCACGCTCGTCTGCGGGCTGGTCGACCTGGTGGCTCTCCTGCTCTTCCTCGAGAAGACGTACCTCGGGCTCGGCGTCGGTGGGATGGAGCGCCTGATCGTCGCGCCGGTGTTGCTCTGGTCGATCGTCGCGGGCCTCCATCTAGCGCGGATACCGACCTACGCACCCCCCGGACTTCCCGCCTCCACCGGGGCGTGAGGCCGGTCCACATCGGAGGTGGGCCCTGGTCGACCCCACGGAACGACGCACCCTGCGGTGGGTCGGATTCCTGTTCCTCATCGCTCCCGTTCAGTTCGTGGTGGCGATGGGCGTCACCCAGCTCGGATGGACGACACCGTACAGCCTGTTGGACAACTACATCAGTGACCTGGGGGCGGCCCACTGTGGCCTCGTCTCGATGGCGCCCAGCCGATACGTGTGCTCCCCCTGGCACGAGGTCTTCGACGTATCGATCATCGTCCTCGGTCTCCTGCTGATCGCCGGCTTGGTGCTCCTGCACGGTCAGCTCGCCCGAGGGGTGCGTCGCGAGCTCGGGACCGCCATGCTCCTCCTCGCCGCGGCGGGAGCGATGGGCGTCGGGTTCTCGCCGGAGGACGTGAACCTGACCGTGCACCTCTCGAGCGCATTCACGGCGTTCCTGCTGGGCAACCTGGGGATCACCGTCCTCGGACTAGCGATCGGCCGGACGTTCGGTCGGCGATGGGTGGTCCCCGCCAGTGTCGTGCTCACCCTGGTGGGCCTCGGCGCAATCGGGGTCTACCTGACCAAATCGTGGGGGGCTCTGGGGCCCGGCGGAACGGAGCGGCTGGTCCTGGCACCGATCCTCCTCTGGTCGGCGCTCATGGGTCTCCTGTTGTTGCGGGGGCCTGCCCCCGTCGTCGGGATGGGGACCCCCGAGACCGCCGCGGTTCCGGTCTAACCGTTCACGTGCGCGCTCGGTCGA
This sequence comes from Thermoplasmata archaeon, assembly GCA_030038605.1. Lineage (GTDB taxonomy): Archaea > Thermoplasmatota > Thermoplasmata > Lutacidiplasmatales > UBA184 > Lutacidiplasma. Next base: position 9,540 of record JASHSU010000112.1, read on the forward strand.
TGTCCGCCTTGAGCTCGTTGTAGGCGCGCTTCGCTTCCTCGATGCTGGTCTCGTCCTCGAGGGTCGTCACGTCGCCGAGTGGTCGCTCCTCCACGACGTCCCGGATGAGCCGCCGCATGATCTTGGCGCTGCGGGTCTTCGGGACCTTCTCGACGAAGTAGATCTGCGCGGGGACGGCGATCGGTCCCATCGTGTTGCGTACGTGGACGAGGAGCTCCTCGCGCAGTTGCGGGGTCGGCGCGAAGCCGGGCTTCAAGATGACGCAGGCGACGGGCACCTCCATCTTGATCTCGTCCTTCCGTCCGATGACCGCGGACTCCGCGACCGCCGGGTGCATGATCAACGCGTCCTCGATCTCGGTGGTCGAGATGCGGTGGCCGGCGACCTTCATCACCTCGTCCGCGCGCCCGAGCAACCAGAAGTACCCGTCCTGGTCCTGCATCGAGAAGTCGGCGGCGTAGTAGATGCCCGGGAACCGGGAGAAGTAGACCTGCTTGTAGCGGGCGTGGTCCCCCCAGAGGGTCATGAACTGCCCCGGCCACGGGTGCTGGATCGTCATGAACCCCTTCTCGCCCTTCGGGCAGGGATTCCCGTGGTCGTCCACGACGACCGCCTTGACGCCGGCGAGCGGGAAGGTCGCGGAGCCGGGCTTGAGCGGGTACTTGGCGACGCCCGGCTGCGGAGCGATCAGGATGCCGCCGGTCTCGGTCTGCCACCACGTGTCGACGATGGTGCAGCGGTTGGCCCCGATGTGGCGGTAGTACCACTGCCAGGCCTCCGGGTTGATCGGTTCACCGACGCTGCCGATGATTCGCAGGGAGGAGAGGTCGTGCTTCTCCGGCCACTTTTCGCCCTGCTTGATGAACCCGCGGATGGCGGTGGGCGAGGTGTACAGGATGGAGACGCGGTGGCGCTGGATCATATCCCACCACCGGTCCCACGCCGGGAAATCGGCCGCGCCCTCGTACATGAACGAGGTCGCGCCCCGCAGGGTCGGTCCGTAGATGATGTACGAATGTCCCGTCACCCAACCGATGTCGGCGGTGCACCAGTACAGGTCGCGGGGCGTGATGTCGAAGACCGCGTGCGTGCTGTAGTAGAGCCACACCATGTAGCCCGCGGTCGAGTGGCAGGCGCCCTTCGGCTTGCCGGTCGTCCCGGACGTGTAGAGGATGTAGCTCGGGTGGGTCCCCGGCACCATCACCGGCGCGACGTAGTCGGCGGCCGACTTGACCGCGTCATGGTACCACAGGTCCCGGTCCTCGTCCATGTCGACGGGCTGGCCAGTCCGCCGGACGACGAGCACCTTCTGCACCTCGGGCGTCTGCAACACCGCCTGATCGACGATTTTCTTGAGCTCGACGATTTTCCCCCTCCGCCACCCGCCGTCGGCGGTGACCACGACCTTGGACTTGGAGTCGTTGATCCGGTCGGCCAGCGCCTGGGCCGTGAACCCTCCGAACACCACCGAATGGATCGCGCCGAGACGCACCGTCGCCATCATGGCGAAGACCGCCTCGGGGATCATCGGCATGTAGACCGTGACCCGGTCGCCTTCCTTCACGCCCAGGTCCCGAAGGATGCTCGCGAACCGGTTGACCTCCCGGTACAGGTCCAGGTACGTCAGCGACCGTTGGTCCCCCGGTTCTCCCTCCCAGTGGAACGCCACGCGGTGCTGGTGGTCGGTCCCGATCCACCGATCCAGACAGTTGTAGGAGAGGTTGGTCTTCCACTGGGAGAACCACCGGCCGTAGGGGGCGTCCTCGATCCGCTCGAAGGCGGGACCGACCCGTTCCGAGAAGTACAGGTCCCCCGCCACCTTCGACCAGAACTCGTTCGGGTGGGCCAGGGCCTCCCGGTTGATCTCCTGGATCCGTTCGATCCCCGGCGAGATGTGGGTACCGGTCGGCAGCGCCTCTTTGAGCTCATCCTGGGCGGCCCCTTCGTTCTGCGTCATACGAACTTCGCTCCGGTCCCTCGGCGTGCCGGTCGACCCGTCCGGTCCCCCGGGCGAGCCGTCGTGGCATGCGACGGTCTAGCGCGGATGGTCGCCCGAGATAAAACGGTCGCGCGCCCCCTCTCCGCGCGCGGGTTATTCGGCCCGAGGGCGCATCTCGAACCCTTATAGCCCCCCCACCGCATCCACCCGCTTCGGGACGCCATGGCTGCCTCCGCTCGTGCGCATACCCGTCTTGAAAAGACCGTGCACGTCCGGATCGACCCGAACGACGAGTCGACCACCCTCGAGGACGTCCTGACCCGGATCTCGGAATTGCAGCGCAAGCACCCGGACCGGGAGGTCTTTTTCGACGGCGACGAGTACGCGATCTGCTCTCGGCCCAAGCGAGCCCGTGCCCCCGCCGCCCACTAACGAGCCGCCGCTCGGGCGGCCGCTCTTCCTGCTCAACCTGAAGGTTTACCCGGACTGTCTCGGCCCAGCGGCGGACCGGATCGCCCGGACCCTGGAGGAGCTGGGCAAGGCCGCCGGAGTCGCGGTGGCGGTGGCCCCCGCCACTCCGGACCTGGGGCGTCTGTCGACGGCCGTGGGGATCCCTGTCCTGGCTCAGCATGTGGACGCGGGTCCGGCGGGACCCCACACCGGTTCGATTCCTCCCGAAGCGATCCGCGCCGCGGGCGCCAGCGGGAGCCTCGTGAACCACTCGGAACACCCGCTGACCACGGCGCGGGTCCGGGTGACCGTGGCCCGGCTGGCGGCCACCGAGCTGGTGGCGGTCGTCTGTGCGCCCACCGTCACCGCGGCCCGTCGCCTGGCGAGCAGCACGCCGGCGTACCTGGCGGTCGAACCACCCGAGCTCATCGGGGGCGACCGATCGGTCTCGACGGCCCGACCGGAAGTCATCTCCGGATCGGTCGCCGCGGTCCACTCGGTGGCGCCGTCGGTCGCCGTGTTGTGCGGCGCCGGGATCCACGACCGGAACGACGTGCGCCGGTCGCTCGAGCTCGGGGCCGCCGGGGTGCTGGTGGCCAGCGCCGTGACGCGAGCCCGGTCGCCCCGGGACGCGATCGAAGAATTGCTGGCGGGATTCTGAGCTCCCCCGCCGTCCCCGACGGCCTCGCGGGACGCGACGTACTCAAGTGGTCACGCCGCCTGCGGCGCCGGCCGTGTCACCTCGCGCCCGCAAGTCCGGAACGCACACGCGAGGGACCCGTCCGTCCCGGCCCGCGGGGCAGCGGAAGCGAACGCAGGGCCGCGGCTCGACGCCCGGCCGGGCACGACCGAAGGTCCGGCGGGAAGAGGCTCCGGCGCTCGACCGGAGTCGTTTGGACGAACTGAGCGAGCAGCCGCTGCCGACCACCCGCTCGGCCGGTGAGTGGTCGAGCCGGCGTCTGCTCGTCCCGAGTCATCCCCTCCATATCGTCATGGTCGGTTGGGAATGGCCCCCGAACCACACCGGGGGCCTGGGCGTCCACAGCTACGAGCTGTGCAAGGAACTCACGAAGCTGGGACACCGGATCACGTTCCTGACGCCGTTCCCCGGTCCGTTCACGCCGGTCGAGGGCGTCACGTTCCGCTACCCGGGAGGTCCCGTCAGCGGAGTCCCGGCCCCGTTCCCCGCGGCGTACTGGAGCGGCGGGACGCCCGACAGTCCGTTCTGGAACGCCACGGACGGCTACAACGTCTGGGTGGAGCAACTCGACGGGGTGGACGACGCCGACGTCGTGCACGTGCACGACTGGTTCGGCACCGTGGGGGGGGCGGCGCTCGCCCGTCGCCTGCGCCGGCCGCTCGTGATGACCGTACATTCCACCGAGTACGACCGTTCGCTCGGTCATCCGTGGGACCATATTCTCGAGCGGGAGCAGGTGGGGATCCGAGCCGCGACGCGGGTGATCGCCGTCAGCCGGCACCTCCGCCAGCAACTGATCGACCGGTACCACGCCGACCCGCGCAAGGTCCGGGTCATTTACAACGCCGTGCGTCCGACCGAGCGACTGGCCCAGATCGACCCCCACCGCCGGGTCGTCCTGTTCGTCGGGCGCCTCGCGGCCATGAAGGGGGTCGACACGTTCCTCCGGGCCGCCGGGCGCGTGGCAGCCCAGTTCCCGGACGTGTTGTTTGTCATCGCGGGCGAGGGGTCGGAGTACTCGCGGCTCCTGCATCTCACGGCGGCCCTGGGCATCGGGGATCAGGTGATGTTCCTCGGCAAGGTCTCCGACGAGGAACGGGAGCTGCTCCTGGCGGGCGCCTCCGTCTTCGTGCTGCCCTCGGTCGTGGAGCCGTTCGGGATCGCGGCGCTGGAAGCGATGGCCGCGGGCGTGCCGGCGATCATCTCCAAGACCAGCGGCGTCGCGGAGATCACCTCCGGCGTCTTCCGGGTCGACTTCTGGGATGTCGACGAATTCGCCAGCCGGATCGCCGAGCTGCTCGAGTACCCGACGTTGCGCCGGGCCATGGGCGAGCAGGGGCGGTGGGAGGCGCTGCGGGAGGGCTGGCCGGAGCGGGCCCGGGAGACCGTGAGCGTCTACGTCGAGGCGACCGGGGGTTCGGACCACCGGTGAAGATCGTCCTCTATCTCCACATGCACCAACCCTGGCGACTCGCCCGGTTCCGGTACCTGGACCTCGGGTCGGGGCGGTCGTACTTCGACATGGACCGTAACCTGGGGATCTTCCGTGGCATCGCCGAACGGTGCTACCGCCCGACGCTGGACCGGCTCGGACGGGCGCTGGAGGAGTTTCCCGAGTTCCGCCTGAGCCTCTCGATCACCGGGACGTTCCTCGAGCAGGCCCGGCTGGCCGCGCCCGACGTCATCGACAAGCTGCGCACGCTTTACCGGACCGGTCGGGTCGCCCTGCTCGCGGAGACGTACTACCATTCCCTCGCCTTCCTCGTCCCGCCGCCCGAGCTCCACGAGGAGGTCGTCCTGCATCGCGAGATGCTGCGGCGGGAGTTCGGGGCGCAGCCGCAGGTCCTCCGCATGACGGAGCTCGCCTACTCGGACGACCTGGCGCGGTTCGCCGAGAGCGAACGGTTCAATGGGATGCTGGCGGAGGGATGGGAGGGGGTGCTCCGGGGCGCCCCGCCGACGGCCCGGTACTGTGCCGCGCCCGCTCCGACCGTACGACTCCTGCTCCGGCACTACCCCTTGAGTGACGACGTCGGGTTTCGGTTCTCGTCGACGAGCTGGAACGAGTATCCCCTGACCGCCGAGAAGTACGCGGGGTGGATCGCCAATACCCCGGGGGAGCTGGTCGGGCTCTTCATGGACTTTGAGACCTTCGGCGAGCACCACTCCGCTCGGACCGGCATCCTCGAATTCCTGAGCGCCCTCCCGAGCGCGGTCCGCACGCACCCGGGGGTCGACTGGGCCACGGTCGACGAAGCGATCGACGGTCCCCCCCGCGACCCGCTCTCGGTGCCCTACACGATGAGCTGGGCCGACCAGAACCGCGACCTGGGCGCCTGGCTGGGCAACGACCTCCAGCGTTCGGCCTTCGAGGCGGCGAAGAAGGTCGGTCTCGCCGTCCGTCAGGCCGGCGACCCGGAGATCACGACCGACTGGCGCAAGCTCCTGACCTCGGACCACTTCTACTACATGTACGTCAGCGGGCACGGCGCCGACCAGGGGGTCCACGAGTACTTCTCGAGCTACGACAGCCCGTACGACGCCTACGCGAACTACATGAACGCCCTCACCGACCTCCGCCGCCGGGCCCACGAGCGTCTCGGCGTCCCGGTCCTGAAGTAGAAATCACGACGTCGCACGCGTCGGTCGCACACTCGAACCCAAGGGTTATACGAGGGAGCATCCCCCTCGCCACCGAATGCAGGGGAGCCGACTCCGGCGGCGTACCGGAGGGAGGCGGGCGGGCCCGTGATCACCGGCCTGGCCGGGAACGGTCGGGTCCTCCTGACCGTCAACGAACACGGCGACTGGAACGAGCTGTTCTACCCGTTCCCCGGCCAGTTCCAGCACCTGCGGGAGCAGCGGCTCGGCATCTTCGACGTGAGCTCCTCGCGGTTCGACTGGCTGCGACGGGGGAACGGCTACGAGGTCGCGCAATCCCCGTTCGGGCGGGGCCATCTGCCCGAGTCGGTGTGGACCGGTCACGGGATCACGCTCGGGATCCGGGACCACGTCCACCCGAACCACGACCTGGTCGCACGCGTCTATCGGGTCCGCGCCGACCCGGCCCGGTCGATCCGCCTGTTCGATTACCACGCCTTCCAGATCGCCGAGTCGATGTACCAGGACACGGCGTACGTCGACCCCGGGGTTCCTTCCCTGGTCCACTACAAGCGGGGGTACTTCTTCGAGTTCTTCGCTGACCCGTCGTACACCCGCGCCGTGTGCGGCGAGCACACCCTGAAGGGACTCCGAGGGACGTACGTCGACGCCGAGGACGGACGACTCGAGGGACGCGCGGTGGCCCACGGCGCCGCCGATAGCGTCATGGAGTGGGACCTGGAGGCCCGGCCCGACGCGGACGCCGAGGTCCGTCTGTTCATGGCGGTGGGTCGCTCCCTACCGGCGGTCCACCAGGTGCGGGAATACGTCCGCAACGGCGGATACACCCGGTTCGTCCGCGAATCCGAGCGGTTCTGGGAGACATGGGTCCAGCGCCGGCTGCCGAACCCGCCGCCCGGCCTCGGGGCCGCGGCGCAGGAAGTGTACCGGTCCAGCGTGCTGTCGCTGCGGCACTGCACCGGGACCAACGGCTCCATCATCGCTTCGCCGGACACCCGCTCGCTGGTCGCGGCCGGCGATACGTACAACTACTGTTGGTGGCGCGACGGCGGCTACGTCGCGAAGGCGATGGACGAAGCCGGGCTGTACGAGAACTCGGCCCGTTTCCTGGAGTTCGCCCGGGCCTGCCAGAACCCGGACGGGTCGTTCTTCCACCGTCATTTTCCGGACGGTGCCATCGGGAGCACGTGGCATCCCCCGCCGTTCCTGCAGATCGACCAGACCGCGACGGTCATCGCGGCCGTCTATCACCACTTCAAGCGGGGCGCCGATCCAGACGTCCTCTTGGACCTCTGGCCGCTGGTCAAGGGGGCGGCCACGTTCCTCGAGTCGTTCCGCGACCCCGATACGCGACTGCCGGCGCCCAGCTTCGACCTGTGGGAAGAGCGGCTGGGCATCCACGCCTACTCGACCGCCGCGGTGGCCCACGCGCTCGAACGCGCGGCCCGGGTCGCCGCCGAGATCGGAAAGGATCCCACCGCCTGGCGACGGGCGTCGAACGAGATCCGTGAGGCCGCGGTCCAGCACATGTGGGACGCCGAGCGGGGTCGATTCGTCCGTTCCCTGGCGCCCCGGGACGAGCGGCTCGATGCCTCCTTGCTCTTGGCCCTCAAACTAGGCCTTCTCGCCTGGGACGACCCGCGGGCGCGGGCGACGGTCGACGGGATCGAGGCTCGCCTCTGGTCGCCCGTGATCGGCGGGCTGGCCCGGTACGAAGGCGACCTCTACTACGGCAACGAGAATCCGTGGATCGTCACCACCCTCTGGCTGGCCGAAGCCCGCCTCCGACTGGGCGACCGGGAGCGTTGTCGTGCGCTCATCGAGTGGTGCGCCGCGCACGCAACCCCGACCCGGCTCCTGCCCGAACAGCTGGACCGCACGACCGGCGAACCCAAGAGCGCGACGCCCCTGACGTGGTCGCACTCGACGTTCGTCGACGTGGTCCACAAGTATGCCGAGTCCCAGACCGCCGGCCAGGTCCCGGAAGAGTAGGGCCCCAGACCCCGCGGATCTGCTTCTCGGCGTGGATCTCGGGGCGACGAACGTTCGGGCGCTGCTCACGGACGGTTCCGGTCGGATCCGAGCCCAGAGCCGACGGAGCCATCGCAACGATGGGCCGGGGCCGGTTCTCAACGTCGTCGTTCGCACGATCGAGGAGGCTCTGGAGGGGAGCCCGCCGCCGCGCGGGACCGTCGGCCTGTCGGTCGCTGCCCAAGTGGACCCGGCCCGGGGTCTCGTCGTGCACGCGCCCAATCTGCGCTGGCGCCACGTGCCCGTGGGTGCGCGGCTCGGAGCCCGGCTGCGGCGTCCGGTGCGCGTCGTCAACGACGCCCGCGCGGCGACGTACGCGGAGTGGGCGCTGGGTGCGGGAAAGTCGTCGGACGACCTCTTCTGCCTCGTCGTCGGCACCGGCGTCGGCGGCTCTGCCGTCGTCGGGGGTCGCCTGGTCGACGGCGCGTACCACGCCGCCGGCGAGGTCGGCCATCTCGTGATGGCCCCCCGAGGGAGGAAGTGCACGTGCCCGGGCCGCGGCTGTTTCGAGGCCTACGTCGGCGGTTGGGCCATCGCGCGTCGCGCCCGCGAAGCAGTGCGCGCCGACCCATCCGCCGGTCGGGACTTGATCGCACGGGCGGGGTCCGTCGCGCGGCTGCGCGCGGAGACGGTCTTCGCGGCCGCCAGGGCCGGTGACCCCATCGCGCGGACGCTCACCGGGATGACGGAGGAGTACTTCGCCAACGGCGTCGTGAGCATCGCCAACGCGTTCAACCCCGAGCGGATCGTGGTCACCGGGGCGGTCGTCCGAGGGTGGCCCCGATTGGTCCGCGCGGCCCGGCAGGCGGTACGCGCCCGGTGTCAGCCCCCGGCCGCCCGAGCGCAGGTGGTACTGGGTCAGCTGGGTGATTCCGCCGCGGCGATCGGCGCGGCCCTGATGGCCCGTGCGCCGGGCTAGATGGCTCGCGAGAGTTCGGCGGGCAACGGAATATCGGGGGCCCCGGTCATTGCCCGACAGACGTCGTACAGACGGTGTGCCGACGTAAGGTCCCGGGACGCGGCCGAGCCGGTGCGGATGTGTTCGCCCGAGAAGTACTCGCCCGACACGTGCTCGAGCGCGGGCGAGGTCGCGACCAGCACGGGAGTACGGGCGCCTCGCTGCACGCTCTTCCCGAAGAGCAGGGCGAAGAATCGTATCGCCGCCGCCGTGCCTCCCCCGTTGTTCTGGGCGAACCCGCTCCGGATGAACCCCGGGTGGACGCTGTTGACGGTGACGCCCGAACCAGCAAAGCGCCGGGCCAGCTCCCTCGAAAGCAAGATCAGCGCGAGCTTCGACCGCCCGTAGGCCCGGAATCCACGGTAGGACCGTGCCCCTTCGACGTCCTCGAAATCGAGGTGGTGTCCCTCATGGGCCGCGGAGGCCACGAAGACCACCCGGGCCGGGGCCGCCCCGCGCAGCTGATCCTGCAGATACGCGGTGAGGGCGAACGGGGTGAGGACATTGAGTGCCCACGTTCGCTCGACGCCGTCGACCGTGGTCTCTCGACGCATGAACACCCCCCCTGCATTCTGGACGAGGACGTGGATCTGTGGGTAGCGGGCCCGCAGCGTGGCACTGACCGAACCCCAGGCGGCTTTCGTCGCGAGGTCGTCCACGGAGAGGCCCTCGACCTGCGGGTGGCCGGTCACTCGACGCAGCTCCGCGACGACCTGTTCGACCCGGGGACCGCCCCGGCCGACGACCACGACTCGGGCCCCAAGTTCGGCCAAGCGCTGGGCCACTTCGCGTCCGATGCCGGAGGTGCCGCCCGTCACGACAGCCACTTTGCCATCCAAGCGGACGGTACCGGGCGTCATCGAACGGCGGGGTACCGCGCGCCCGTAGTTGTCGGTACCGGGGGTGCGAGGGGCGACTCTACGCGAGTCGGTACTCGCGCCGCCGCGAGTCGCTCAGCGAGATCGCCTCTTCGATGAGACCCTGCTGTCGGAGGGACTCCAGAGCGCTCTGCACGGTCCGGCGCGGCAACCGGGACATGTGAACCAACTGAGCCTGGTCGAGACCGCGGTACGTCTCCAGCAGGAAGAAGAGGAACTTGGCCGCCGGAGGACCCTTCACGGGGTGGGAGCGACGAATGGCCCCGAACGTCTCCCCCCGCAGTCCGAGGCGTTCCGAGGCGAGCGGCGCGACCGACGTGAGGGCGATGTTGCCCAGATTGACATCGGCGCCCAGTTCGCGGATGAGTTGCACCTGCTGGGTCTCTAGCGGCGCTTCAAAGAGCAGTTCTTCGGCCGGGTGCTCCGAGACGATCGATCGGACCCAGTCCCACTTGATGCCACCGTCGCTGTCGTAGATTCCGACCCCTCGGCCCGATTCGCGGCTTTCCAGGATGACCCGGATCGGCTTGAGGGTCCGAGCGTGGGCCACCTGGGCGATCGTCTCTTTGAGCGAGAGCTGGTGCTGCGTGTCCTTCTTACCGACCTCGATGAGATACTGGAGCCCCCGTTTGGCGACCGCCTCCGCCAACCGGTCGATCTGCTCGAACGAAAGTTCGATGATCCCGCTCGAGATCTCGACGATGTCGAAGCCGAGGCCTTTGGCCTCGTCCAGCAGCTGCGGGACCCGGCCGTGCGTAACCGCATACTCCAGCAGGGTGCCGCCGGTCGAGACCTGGATGCCCGCGTCGTGGTAGACCCGGATCCGTTCCCGCAACACCTCGCGACGGACCAGCAGGGGGAGACCCCAACCGATCTTCGCGACGTCGATGTAGGGCGCAAGGTACGCCACTTGGAGCGGGTCCAGCGCCGAGAGCCGGTCCAGGGTATGCGTGACACCGACACGGCGAGGCCGGGTCTCCGAGGGGACTTCGGCAGGAAAGAACGCGCCCTTCTCCTTAATGGGTGCCATATCTGCCTACACCTCGGGGTCGTTGGCGCAGAACGCGCAATACCTGTGGGTACCTGCTAGGCTAAAATCCCGGCGGCCCGGCCCCGACCGAATTATCACCTTTGGGCGGGGAATGCAACCGCCCGCGGGGCGCGGAGGACGGCCGAGGGACAGGGCGGACGTTCCGAGGGCGTCCCGCTTTTGGTCGCACCTCTCGATTGCCGCGAAACGGTTATCCGTGGAGACCCCGCCTCGGGCAGCATGCCTCCGGGTCCGGACGTTCGTCCGTCCTCCACGGCGGCCCCGCGTCTGTTCGGCACGGACGGGATCCGTGGAGTCGTCGGGGAATTGTACACGCCGGAATTCCTTGCTCAGCTGGCCGGCGCCTACGGTACGTGGCTGGGGAACGAGGGCACGGTACTGATCGGTCGCGATTTCCGGACGACCAGCCCGGGCATCGCCCAGGTGCTGGGGGGCTGCCTGCAGATGCTCGGTTTCGACGTGGTCCAGATGGGTCCCATGCCGACGCCCTGCCTCCAGTTCAACGTCAAAGCCCTCGTCGCTCGCGGGGGCCTCATGGTCACGGCGTCCCACAACCCCCCCCAATTCACCGGGATCAAGTTCTGCGGGCCCCGGGGGCTAGAGATCGACCCTGCCGCTGAAGCGGAGATCGAGTCCCTCCTTCACCACCGCGGGGCGCGCCGACCGGACTGGCGAACCGCCGGGTCCACCCGGGACGATGCGTCGGGCGTGGACCGGTACATTACCTCGATTCGAGCGGCCGTCGACGCGGTCCGCATCGCCCAGGCCAAGTTCCGAGTCGTGCTCGATCCCGGAAACGGAACGAGCTCGGTGAGCAGCCCTCCGCTCCTCCGGCAGCTGGGCTGCCGCGTGTTGACGGTGAACGCCCATCCCGACGGAACGTTCCCGGGCCGTGCCTCCGAACCGAGCGAGGAGAACCTGGCCGACCTCCGGAAGTTGGTCCCGCTGACCGATTCTCAGGTCGGGATCGCCCACGACGGCGACTCCGATCGGATCACCTTCGTGGACGAGAAGGGAGGGTTCGTCTCCGGCGACGTCATGATGGGCCTGATGGCGCGGTACATGCTCCAGAAGCACCCGGGCGCCACCGTGGTCACGTCGGTCACCAGCTCGAGCCTTGTGCGCGAAGTCGTCGAGCGGTCGGGCGGCAAGTTCTTCGAAACGCGGTCCGGTTCCCTCCCCGTGGCGCTCGGCATCGAGGCGACCGGTGCCGTCATGGGCGGCGAGGAGAACGGTCACTGCTACTGGCCCACCCACCAGAACGCACCCGACGGCCCCATGACGTCGGCCGTGATGCTGGAGCTGCTCGCAGCCGCGGGACGCCCACTTTCCGAACTCGTGGCCGAGATGCCGGCCTATCGACTCCTCAAGAGCAAGGTCCCGGTCGACCCCCTGGTCCGTTCGGCGACCCTCGACTTCGTCCGGGAGACCCTCACGGCCGAGGCGGACCGTGTCGAGACCCTGGATGGGGTGAAGGCGTTCTTCCCCGACGGCTGGGTCCTCGTCCGGCCCTCGGGAACGGAGCCGCTGTTCCGCGTCTTCGCCGAGAGTCGCACGGCGGCCGGTGTACAACGTCTTTCGGACCTGGGCCTCGCCACCGTCCGTGACTACCTGGAGCAGCACCGTCGGAAGGCCTCGTGAGGGGGTCCCGTCCAACGCCCGAGCCCGGCGCCATCCCCCGTGCGGACCCGCACCGACCGATCGACGTCGTGTACATCGTCGGAACCCACCGGTCGGGCGGTACCGCACTCGGCACGATCCTATCCAGCGTGCCGGGCGTCTTCTACGCCGGCGAGCTCTACCGGTTTCCGTTCCCGATATTCGACCCGGGCGACCCGAATCGCATGTGCTCGTGCGGTCTTCCGGTCCTTTCCTGTCCGCTGTGGTCGGGAGTGCGGGCGGACGCCGACCGAGACCCTCAGCTGCTATCCGAACTCCGGGCCGGTCAGCGACGGTTTGAGGCGTGGCGTCACGCCCCCGGGACGCTGTTGCGTTCCCTGCGCCGTGACCGGGCCCTGGCCCACCACGCGGAGCGGATGGAACAGTTCCTCCGCATCGTGGCGGACCGCTCGGGAGCGACCACCGTCGTGGAGTCGAGCTACAGCGCCTTGCGGGCCATGCTCTATCGCCAGGCCCCATTGGGCGGCGGCAAGGTCCGCTTCATCCACCTCGTGCGCGACGGGCGGAGCTTCTTCGGGTCGGAGCTGGGTCCCGCCTACGGGACGCACCCGGGACCCGCGTGGCAACGCATCCGGCCGGCGATCGCGGCCCGATGGACGGCGTTCCACTCGGCGGCGATCGCGTTCTGCTCGCGGGGCCCCGACACGTACCTCCGGCTCCGATTCGAGGACGTCCTGCGCCACCCCCGGGAGACGCTGACCCGGGTCCAGGAGTTTCTAGGGATCGACCTGTCGGAAGCGATCGCGCGGATCGAGCAGCACCGTCCGTTCGAGATGGAGCACATCTGTTCCGCGAATCGGGCCCGTCTGGTCGGGACGTTGACGGTGCGGCCGGAGTTGGCGGCACCCACCAAATTGTCGCGGTCGAATTCGGCGCTCTTCTGGACGATCGGTGGGTGGCTGGAGCTGGCCCTGGGGTACCGGCCCGGAACCGAGCGAGCGCCCTCGTCCGGCTGACGCCGGGGCGCTAGCGCCGGACGCGCGGGGCCGGTCGCGAGACCGGCCGCCGAGGACGGGACGCCCCGACGGCGCCGCCGATCGCGATCACGAAGAGCACGATGCCCCCGAGCGTGAAGGCGAGCTGGCGGGAGACCGAGGGCGGGTCGGGGTGACCGGCGACCGTCGTCCCGGAGGCCCCGGGTGGAGGCCCGGTCCCTCCTCCACTGCCGGAACTATCGTTGGAGCGTCCCCCGGTCCCCGTGGAGGAATTGGAGGCGGTGCCGGTGGAATTGCTGGTTGAGTTGCCGGTCGAGTTCCCCCCGCCCGAGCCGGTGCCGCCGCCCCCTGTGCTGTTCCCGGTCGAGTTCCCCGTGGAGTTGCCCGTGGAGTTACCGGTGGAGTTGCCGGTGCCGTTGCCGCCACCGCCCCCGTCGTGACCGGTCCCGTTGCCCGTGGAGTTGCCGGTTGAATTTCCGGTCGAGTTCCCGGTCGAGTTGCCGGTCCCGTTTCCCGAGCCGCTTCCAGGGGCGGCGAACGCCTTCACGACGATCGTCGACTCGGGTGGCAGACTGACGGTCATCCCCGGCGTGTACTCCTGGGACGAGTAGCTGCCGGACGAACCCTGGTCGTAGACCATTCCGCTCCAGTTGGAGGGCGTGAAGCCCTTCAGGGAGATGTTCTCCCAGCTCGTGGTGGCAGCGTTGGCGACCAGCAGGGAGAGGTCGGTCGCGTTGTCGGAACCGGCCACCGCCCAGGTCTCCGGGTCGGCGGTCGAGGAGAGCGTGACGTTGCGCACGTTCTTGATGTCCAAGTGCGTGAACAGCTTGGAGTAGAGGGTGAACGCGGGGGTGGGCTGGTTGGTGTTGGAATTGACCATGCAGCTCGGTCCCGCGTCGCAGTAGAACCGGAAGAACGTGAGCTGCGGCATGCCGAGCGCCAGAGCCTGGGCCACGTTGGCCGAGGCGAACACGGAGGCGGCTTCCGTGCCGAGCGCATCACAGCCCGGCACACCGATGTTGAACTCCTGGGTCCACACGGGGATCCCTTCGGCCGCCGCCACCCCGTCCTGGTACTGTCGGGCCAGGGAGGTCAGGTTGTTGAGGGCCAGCCACGGTCCCGTGCAGTGGTTGTCGGCGTAGGAGTGGATGCCGATGGCCGTCACGTTGTCGGTGGCGGCGACCAGGGCGGCCGTCCAGGGTTCGGTCCGGCGGACGTTGTTGTTGTTCTCGATGCCGATGATGCACGCATGCGGGTAGATGTGGCGAATGGCGGCCGTGATGTTGGCCGCGTCCCATGCGAACTGGGCGGCGGTCGGTGTGACGTCGTCGTTGGGCGACCAGCTCGACCACGGAATGCCGAAGTGGGTCCATCCCTCCGGTTCGTTGCCGATCGCCCAGCAGGTCGGGGTCCAGGAGGTCTGCTGGGCCAGCCAATGAATGAGGGCGGTGGTCGTCGACGGGTTGTTCGATTCGGCCGGGACCCCCAGGTCGCATTCGTCGTGGAGCCAGGAACAGAGGGTTCCGAATCCGACCGGCTCGCCCTGGGGCGAACCGCATTGGTTGTTGTCGTTGTAGAAGCAGTTGTTCGACCAGTTGCTCATGTCGAGCCAGTTGTCCCCGTACCGGAGGGACTTGATGGGCGTCTCGTTGAGCAGGGCCGCTGCGGCGGGGACCGCCGGGTTGGTCATCCCGTCCACGTCCATCGCCCAGAAGTACGGCGTCTCATGGGCGACGACGCCGTTCACGGTGACGGTGACGAGGTTCCCGACCGGGGCCGGCGGTTGCGCCAGGCTCCCCGGGGCGCTGATCGTGGAGAGCAGCAGCAGTCCGAGGACCGAGGCGATCAGGCCGACCCGCAGGAGGGGGCCTCGCGGCCCGAGAGGGGGCCCACGGTTCGGTACGGCCGCTCGGTCGAGCGACCGTGCACTGTAGGAACGACGCAACTACACCACCGCCGAAGCGGAGCGAGGGACTATGCGTCAGACTCGGACGAGGTGGTATATCAATATGCGCATAAGTGTGGATTACCACGTACGACCCTCGGCGAAGGGCCGGTACGCCCCGTGCGGGGCGGTGGGCTCGTCGACGTCAGACCGGGCCGTAGTGTCGGGCCACGAACCGTCGTAGGCCCGGGAGGGGGCGTCGCGCGACGGCCTCCAGCCCCGACACGAAGATGAGGTCGTCCGGGACCAGGCTGTTCGTGCCGATCAGGACCGCGACGAACAAGCCGGTGCCCACGAAGAAGAGCGGGTAGACGACCCAGTTGACCGGTGAGAGGTACCCCACGAGCAGGAACAGGGGTATCGCCAACGCCAGGGTCGTCACGAGGGGGCGGACCAGGATGGGCCGGAACGGGTGGACGCCGTAGTCCCGGTACAGGATCAGCAGGTTCGAGGCGGGGTACAACGCCCGGGCTACCCCCCAGGCGATCGCGGCTCCGAGGACACCATAGGTCGGGATGAGGGTGAAGCTCAGCACGATGTTCGTCGCCGCCGAGAGGGTCGCCGAGGTCAGCTGCGCCCGATTGCGCCCGATACCGGCCAGGCAGGCATTGGAGGGCCCGATGATGGACGAGGCAAAGGCGGTGATCGCCAGCAGCTGGAGGGGGAAGGCCGCCGCCGCGTACCGGTGTCCGAAGAGGGCGATGACGGACTGGGAGGGGAGGATGAGGAACAACAGGAAGAGGGGGATCGACAGGACGAGAATCCAACGGGCCGCGATCGTGTAGGCCGACCGAAGGGCCGTGTACGCCCCTTCGCGCGACAGGCGGGCTGCGACCGGTAGGAAGACGAACGTGAGCGTGCTCCCTCCCAGCAGGAGCGTCCGCGCGAGGGACATCGCGGTCGAGTAGTACCCGACGTCCGCCGCGGACCAGAAGGCGCCGAGGATGAGCGTGTCCGCGTAGGCCGTGACGAAGGCGAGCGAGGAGAGACCCCACAACGCGAGCGAAAGGCTCCAGAGCTCCGGACGGGGCGGCCCACGAGATCGTACGGTGTCCGGCAGGTGGCGGCCGATGCGGGCGTAGTAGTACCAGACGCACCCGATGAGTCCCGCGACGTCGGCGACGACGTAGGCGACGATCGCCGCGTTGAGCCCCCAACCGAGATACAGGAGACCGAGTACGAAGACGACGAAGACGGCCGGATTGACAACTTGGTTGAACAGCGCGTTGGGAAGGACGTCGTGGTACCCCTGGAAGACCGCGGCGTAGACTGGGGTGATGGCCCCCATCCCGACCGAAATGGCCAGGAGATAGAGCACGCCCGCGAGCGCCGGGTCGTGGAAGACGCCAGCGATCGGCACGGCGAAGACGTACGTCAGGACAGAGGCTACGGCCGAGATCAGTGCGCTGACACCGATCGACCACCGAACGATCTTTCGTTGTTCGACCGGGTCCTTTTCGTGCGCCAAGGAGCGTGCGACGGCGTTGTTGAGCCCCAGCAGGATGATCGTGGACAGCAGCGCGGTGAACGAGACACCGAGGTTGAACAGACCCCAGTCGGTCAGGGAGACCGAGCGCGCGGTCGCGAGTCGCCCTACGAAGTTCAGCGCGAAGAAGCAGAGCGTACTGAGGACCAGAATCAGCGTCCCCCGATTGACCCGCTGGGCCATCTCCGCGCCGATTCCCGCGGGCGCCGGTTCATCCGGTTCCGCCGCGGGCAGGGGCATCTCCGTCGGCGGGCTCATGGACTCATCCTAGTACGGCGACCGGGCGGAACGGGCTGAAAACGGCTTCGCGCGGGAGGGTGGGCCCCCGGCCGAGCCGCCCCCCGTCGTCACGAGTATCCGAACAGCCGTGCCGTCCAGCCGGCCACGATGGAGAACAGACGACGATCGCCCGGGGGAAGTTGGTCGCGTGTGTCCGACAGCTCCGGCTGCATGCGAACCTGCCCGGTCAGCCGGAGTCGGTTGCCCGCGATGACGTGGCCGACCGGGAACGTCGCTCCGGCCCGGACCTGAGAACGGAGTTGGCTCACGTCCAGTCCCAGAAACTGCCCGATGCGCTCGAAGGCGCGGTCCGGGTCCCGCGTCACGTCTTCGAGTCGGAGCCGGAGGTACTGTTCCCGCCGGAGCCCGAAGAGAAGCACGTAGGCCAGATTCGCCCCGACCCATAGTACGGAGTACCGTAATGCGGCCGCGGGCCGGTAGCCCCCGGACGGTCCGGGGACCCTCGCTTCGCGATTCTTCCGGGAGAGAACGACACCGCGTCCGTCCCGAACCACGTGGAGGATCTTGACGTCGACCTCGCGGGACCGGAGCGCCAAGTAGGCCCGCCCCCGGGTGGCCCCTTTGCTCGTGTCCACCACGACCCGCTTCCCGCTCTGGTCGGCCAGCGCTCGGACCAGAGCGCCCAGCCGTCCTGCATACTGGGCGAACTCGCCCGAGCCGGACTTGCGTGACAGCAGCACGCGAGGGAGGGACTTCCAGTTCCGGAACGTTCCCTCGTCGCGGTGGAGCGCCTCAACGTTAGCCTTCTGTTCGAACCGAGCCCGCACGGGTTGCCAGAACGGACAGGTGGCCGCCGGCAAACCGCAGGAGCATGTCACGCCGGGAATCCACGCCGGTTCCGGAATCTCGTAGAGCTCGCCGGCAAAGAACACGTCGGGATGGTTCCCGAGGATCGTGCTGAGGACGGTCGAGCCCGAATGGGGGCTGCTCACGACATACAGGATCGTGAGACGCCCGGTCGTCGACATGCTAGGAATGGCCACGTACCGTGCCCTATCCCTTCAAAACGATAGAGGTGTTGTCGAAACGACCCCGAACTGAGAGGGTGTGCCCCGCGCCCGCTAGGGTCCCGGGACGGCCTGGCCGAGCAGCCGGGCATACAGCTCGAGGTACCTCCGCGCGGCCGCATCGAGGCTGAAGTGGTCCCGTACGCGACGGCGCCCAGCCGCTCCGATCCGACCGGCCCGGGCCGGGTCGGCGAGGAGCTCGACCACCTGGGTGCGTAGGTTGGCCCGGTCCGCGTAGAGAAACCCCGTTCCATCCGCCATGATCTCGCGGTGGGCCGCCGAGTCGGCCGCGACGACGGGCAGTCCCGCGGCCCATGCCTCGAGCAGGGAATTGGGCATCCCCTCGAGCCGCGAGGGAAAGACGAACACGTCCGCCGCCTCCAGGTAGGTCGGGATCCGTTCCATCGGGACCTCGCCGACCGCGTACACCCGGTCCGCGACGTCAGCGTACTCGGCGCGCAACTGCCGATGGTAG
>JASHSU010000113.1 GCA_030038605.1 Thermoplasmata archaeon
CCGCCGCCCGGTCGAACCGGTTGCCGGGCGGTCGACATTTGATGAGATTCAACACGCCGAACTCGTCCGGGGGGATCCCGGCCGCCGCGACGGCCGCGTCCAATCGCCGCCCCGCCCGCCCCACGAACGGCACGCCAAGCCGGTCCTCGGTCGCACCCGGCGCCTCGCCGACGAAGACCACCCGAGGCGCCGAGCTACCGCGGTAGATCACCACGTGCGTTCGGGTCGAGTGCAGCGGACAGCGGGTGCACTCCCGGATCTCCCGCTCGAGCCGACGCCAGGTCGTCGTCGCCGGGCCACGGCTCGAAGGTCCGGGACGGAGGCCGGGGACCCGCCGCGGTGGCATGTGACTCTCGGGCACGGGACGCATCTTAAATAGCGGGACCCAGTGGCTCGGCCCCTTCGCCCAGCATGTCACCGCCGTCCGGTTTGAACACAGCGGGTCGCCTGGCGACCCTTCGCCAGCGGCGACGCTGGTCCGACCGGTACTACAAGCGGCGGACCCTCCACCTCAAGGAGCGCTCGGACCCGCTGGAGGGAGCTCCGCAGGCCCGCGGGATCGTCATCGAAAAGGTCGGCGTCGAGGCGAAACAGCCCAACTCCGCCATTCGGAAGTGCATCAAGGTCCAACTGATCAAGAACGGCCGTCAGGTGACGGCGTTCGCGGTAGGCGACGGCGCTATCAACTTCATCGATGAGCACGACGAGGTGCTGGTCGAGGGGATCGGCGGGCGCATGGGCCGGTCCTACGGGGACATCCCCGGTGTCCGGTACAAGGTCATCAAGGTCAACAACGTCTCCCTGGACGAGCTCGTCCGCGGGCGGAAGGAGAAGCCGGCCCGATGAGCGGTCCGTCGGAGAACCAGTTCGTCGCGGAACCCCCGGCGGAAGAGCCGCCGGTGTTCGTCCGGCCGGAGGCGCCACCGCCCCCGCCGTTCCCGCTGCCGCCCCTGTTCGGCAAGTACTCGTTCGAGGGGATCACGGTCCACGACCCGGGTCTCGCCCCGTACCTCTACCTCCATCCGGTCTACGCACCGCACACCGAGGGTCGTCTGGCCGGTCGTCCCTTCCAGAAGACCCGCATGCATCTCGTCGAGCGGCTCGCGAACATGCTGATGAAGGGCGGCAAGTTCACGGGCAAGAAGTCGAAGGCCCTGGCGACGGTCCGCCGGGCATTCGACGATCTGGCGGCCAAGGAGAAGGACGCGAACCCGCTCCAGCTGCTGGTCGACGCGGTCGAGAACGCGGCCCCGCGCGAGGAAGTCACCCGCCTGCAGTTCGGCGGGATTTCCGTGCCCCGGGCCGTCGATGCCTCGCCCGCCCGCCGCCTGAACGTCGCGATCCGAAACCTCGCCACCGGCGCGATCCAGGCCTCGCACAAGTCCACCAAGGCGATCCACGTCTGCCTGGCCGACGAGATCCGTCTCGCGGCGAAGGGCGACCAGACCTCGTATGCCGTCGGCCGCAAGGAAGAAGTCGAACGGGTCGCTCAGTCGGCACGCTGAGTAGGAGGGAGGCACCATGACCCACATCCGAGCCGAGTTGGCGAAGGCCATCCCCGAAATGATGCGGAACACCGACCGCATCCGGAACATCGGGATCGTCGCCCACATCCACCACGGCAAGACGACCCTCTCCGACAACCTGCTGGCCGCCGCCGGGATGATCTCCAACGAGCTGGCGGGCAAGCAGCTCTACCTCAACTTCGACGAGCAGGAGCAGGCCCGCCTCCTGACCATCAACAACGCGGACGTCACGATCGTCCACGAGTTCGAGAAGGAGAACTATCTCATCAACCTCATCGACACGCCGGGCCACGTCGACTTCGGCGGGGACGTCACTCGCGCCATGCGGGCGGTCGACGGCGCGGTCGTGGTCGTCTGCGCGGTCGAGGGCGTCATGGCCCAGACCGAGACCGTGCTCCGCCAGGCGCTGCGCGAGAAGGTCAAGCCGGTCCTGTTCATCAACAAGGTCGACCGGGCCATCAAGGAGCTCCAGCTGACCAGCGACATGCTCCAGAAGCGGTTCACCAACATCATCACCGAGGTCAACGAGCTCATCCGGCGCATGGCGCCCGAGGAGTTCGTGGACGAGTGGAGCGTCGACCCGCGGGACGGCTCCGTCGCCTTCGGCTCCGGCTACGACAACTGGGCGATCAGCGTCCCCTACATGCAGAAGACCGGCGTCAAGTTCCCCGACATCATCGACTACGTCAGCACGGGACGGACGAAGGAGATCGCCCAGCGCGCCCGCATCAACGACGTCGTCTTCGACATGGTCATCCGGCACCTCCCGAACCCCAAGGAAGCCCAGAAGTACCGCATCCCGAACATCTGGAAGGGCGACACGGCGAGCCCCGTCGGCCAGGCGATGGTCGCCACCGACTCGAACGGCCCGACCTCGTTCATGGTCACCGACATCACGATGGACCCGAGCGCGGGCGAGATCGCCACCGGCCGGGTCTTCTCGGGCAAGCTGCAGAAGGGCATGGAGCTGGCCGTGGTCGGCTCCAAGATCCGCAACCGTGTCCAGCACGTCTCCCTGTTCATGGGACCGGAGCGTCTCATGGTCGACGAGGTCCAGGCCGGCAACATCGCCGCCGTCATCGGCCTCACCGACGCCTTCGCCGGCACGACGATGTCGAGCGTCCCCGACATGGCCCCGTTCGAGGAGATCCGCCACGTCTCCGAGCCGGTCGTCACGGTCGCCATCGAACCCAAACGGATGGCCGACCTGCCCAAGCTCATCGAAGTGATGCGGAAGATCGCCAAGGAGGATGCGAGCCTGCGCGTCGAGATCAACCAGGAGACGGGCGAGCACCTGCTCTCGGGGATGGGGGAGCTCCACCTGGAGATCACCCAGTACCGCATCATCAACGACTACAAGGTCGAGATCGAGTCGAGCAAGCCGATCGTCGTCTACCGGGAGCTCGTCCGCCACGCCGGCGGTCCGTTCGAGGGCAAGTCCCCGAACAAGCACAACAAGTTCTACTTCGAGGTCGAGGCGCTGCCGCAGGGGGTCGTGGACGCCATCCGGGAGGGCGAGATCCCCCAGGGCAAGTCGTTCAAGGACACGAAGGCGCTCGTCACCAAGCTGGAGGCGCTCGGCGTCTCCCGCGACGAGGGCCGCGGCATCATCGCTGTCGAGGGGACGAACATCCTCTTCGACGTGACCAAGGGGATCCAGAACCTCTCGGAAACGATGGACCTGGTCGTGGACGCCTTCAAGGAGGCGGTCAACCGGGGCCCGCTCGCCAACGAGAAGGTCTTCGGTCTCAAGGTGCGGCTCGTCGATGCGAAGCTGCACGAGGACTCCATCCACCGCGGTCCCGCGCAGACGATCCCGGCCGCGCGCAGTGGGATCTACGGTGCCATGGTCCTGGGCGACCGGATGCTGCTCGAGCCGTTCCAGAAGGTCACCGTCAACGTCCCGCAGGAGGTCCTCGCTCCCGCCACGCGCGAGCTCCAGCGCCGGCGCGGCGAGATCCAGGACATGACGAGCGTCGGCGACCTGCAGACGATCGTCGCCAAGGTCCCGGTCGCCGAGATGTTCGGGTTCGCCTCGGACATCCGCAGTGCGACGGCCGGCAAGGTGCTCTGGTCGACCGAGTCGATGGGCTTCGAGCCGGTCCCCACCGAGCTGCAGAAGAACGTCGTCGGCGAGATCCGCCAGCGGCGGGGCCTCAAGCCCGAGCCGTACGACGCGGCCTACTACGCCGGGTAGGTCCCCGGACCATTTCCTCCTACAGGCTGTAGTAGGTCGGTCAATAACCTACTACAATTGTAGTAGGTAGAAGCGGTTGTAGTTACTACGGTTGTAGTAGCTAAACGACTGACGTGAATGAACCATCGCTCAATGTTTCCTACTACGTCACGTAGTAGGTGCGACCATGCGCGCGGGTGCCGACCGCTCGACGAGCGGGGTGTCAAGCGTACGCTGGCCGCGGTGACTCGGCCCCTCCGCGGACCGGGACCGCAGCGGCCAGGCCCCCTCGTGGTCCAGGAGCCAGCGCTTCCGCCAGAGTCCGAGGCCGAAGCCGGTGATCGCTCCGCCCTGACCGACCACGCGGTGGCACGGGATGATGATCGGGATCGGGTTGCGCGCCATCGCCCCGCCGACCGCCCGGGCGGCCCCGGGGAATCCGGCCCGGCGGGCCAGCTCGCCGTACGTCACCGTCCGACCGGCGTTCACCTGCCGGAGCAGGCGCCAGACGGACCGGTCGAACGTCGAGGCGGTGTCGGGGTCGACGTCCAGGTCGAATTCCTTGCGGGCGCCTCGGAAGTACTCCGCCAGCTGCCGGGGGGGACTGCCCGCGGGGAACGGCGGTTTCCGCCGCACCGCGCCGGGCGCGACCCCGGTCTGAGGGACGCCGTTCTCGAGGAGGTCGAGGACCCGGACGTGGCGTCCCTGGTAGACCATCCGGAACGCTCCGATGGGCGTGGGTACGTCCGCGACCTCGATCGGGTCGGCCACGAGGATCGCAAGGAGTCCGGGCTTATGGCCGTTGCAGTTTGGGCCCGCGCCCA
Source organism: Thermoplasmata archaeon (assembly GCA_030038605.1). Lineage (GTDB taxonomy): Archaea > Thermoplasmatota > Thermoplasmata > Lutacidiplasmatales > UBA184 > Lutacidiplasma. Next base: position 4,527 of record JASHSU010000113.1, read on the forward strand.
CCGCTCAGGCGGGCCCTCCGTCGCTCTCCAGACCGCGGTCGGTGATGCGAAAATCGGCATACCCTTCGGGCCGGTCGCGGCTCTTCCGCAGGACGACCCGTCGGCGCGGTCCGGGCAGCCGCTCGAAGGAGAGGATCGTCTTGGCGGCGTGGTTCAGGAACGACCCGCCGACCGGCTCCAGGTGACCGTCCTTGAGGCTGCGCCAGACCTGGTTCGTCACGAGGACGGGCACGTGGGCCCGCAGGGACGTCACCACGAGGTCGGAGATCTCGAGCGAGAGCGCCTGGCGCGCATCGTCCTCGTCCGGCCCGGAGAGCGAGAGCCGGTAGTAGGCGGTCGCCGAGTCGACCACGAGGAGACCGACCGGGCGGGTCCCCTCCCGGGCGAGCGCGCAGGCGGTCCGGACGGCGGCGGTCTGTTCAGTGAGGTCCTTCGGGGTCGAGAGGAGGAGCCGCTTGAGGATCCGTTCGAGCTCCTCCCCGGCGACCGCCCGCAGCCGGTCGACGCTCACGCCCTCGGTGTCGACGTAGAAGACCCAGCGGCCCTCCCGGGCGACCCGGTAGGCGACCTCGAGGCAGAAGAGCGTCTTGCCGCTCCCCGCCTCCCCGTACAGCTCGGTGACGCAGTCGGACTCGAGCCCGCCGCCGAGCAGCCGGTCGACCGAGGCGACCCCGGTCGGGCGCCGGTCCGGTTCCATCGTCTCCGGGAGCCGGTCGTCCGCTTAATCCCTCGGTCGCCGGCGGGTCAGCGCCCGCCCACGAGCGGGTAGGTGGCGTTGAGCTCGGGCAGGCGCACCGACGAGCCCGCGGCCTCGAACGCCTCGGGGTGCTCGGTGTGGATCGGGTAGACCGCCCGCGCGCCGGAGGCGCGGACCAGCTCCAACAGCTCGGGACCGGACGCGTGACCGCTGGCGTGCATCTGACGGAACTTGAGGCCGAAGTGCTCGAGCCACCGGTGCATCACCTTCGCGTCGACGTCGTCCTCGGTGAACGGCTCGCTCATCGAGTGGATGAACGGACTGCCCGCCTCCGGCCGCAGGTCGATGAGCTCGGTGAAGTGGCTCTGCTCGAGGAGCAGGAGGTACTTCGAGCCGCCGGTGCGGACCTCGGCGGCCGAGAGCGCGGCGTCCAGGTAGGGCCGCTCCCAGAGGTAGGAGACCAGCTTCTTGCGGGCGTACACGTGCAGCCCCGGACTCTGGCCGGGCACCGGGACGTCGCCCGCCGGGAACCGCGGAGCGACCTGGGCGAGCAGGTGCGCGGTCCGCACCGAGACGACCAGCGACCGGTCGGCCTCGACCGCGGCGCGGTAGAGCGTCAGCAGCCGGTCGATGTCGCGCGGGTAGGTGCACGCGAAGGCCAGCTCCGGCGTCGTGTCGAGCACCCGGTCGACGTGCGTACGCACGCCGTCCTCCGAGAGGTTCTTGCGCTGGTCCGGTCCCGCCCGCGTGCCCTCGATGAGCAGCGCGTCGACCGGGTCCCGCGCCACCGCGTCGAAGAACGCGTGGGTGTCGGCGGCGCGCGGTCCGTGGTGCCGGAAATCCCCGGTGTAGGCGAGCGTACCGGCACTGGTCCGGACGAGGAAGCCGTAGGCGAACGGGATGGAGTGGTCGACGGGATACGGGACGACCTCGATCCGGCCGACCCGGATCGGGGTCCGGTCCGTGAAAGTCCGCCAGTCGTGGTCGCCGTACTTCATCCGGGTGGACGTCTCGATCGCGCGGAGCATCGTCCGCGTTCCCTCTCCGACGTACACCGGGATGGCGGGGTCGACCAGGTCCAGGTAGCCGGCGTGGTCGGCGTGCGCGTGGCTCACGAAGACGGCGCTGACCTCGGGCTCGGTGTACCCCAGGTCGGCGTCGGCCAGCGCCTCCTTGGAATACAGGCCCCGGACCCGGGGGATCAGGTCGAACTCGAGCAGGTCCTTCGCCTTGGACGTCGATCGGGGCTGCAGGTAGTTGACGTAGAACTCCTCGACCCGCGAGGAGAACGACGGTCCGAAGTCGAACAGGACGCGGTCCGGTCCGTCGTGGATGAGGATCTTGTTGCCCCCGATCTCGCGGACCCCGCCCAGGAACGAAACGGTGGGGACGGGCATCGGGCGCTCCGGGCCCCCGAGGCCTACCGGGCCTTGAGGACCTTCTTCACGTTGGGGTGTTCCTTCGTGAAGATCTTCCCGCCGCAGTTGTCGCAGCGGAC
>JASHSU010000114.1 GCA_030038605.1 Thermoplasmata archaeon
ATCGACGGCGTGAACTACGGCAACGGGTCGACCGCGCTGGTGAGCTTCGGGCTTGACCACGCGCTCGCGCTCAACGTCACCTGCGGCGGCTACGCGTTCGGCGGCTGGAGCGCCAGCGCCAACGTCTCCGTGCTCGGCTCCACGCTCGTCGTCACGAACAACGGCTCGCTCGAGGGGTACGCGGCCCCGCTCTCGCAGTCCGTCCCGGTCACCTTCGCCACGACGCCCTCGACCTGCGGCGGCGTGACGGTCGGCACGGCCGCCTACAGCGACGGCGAGGTCGTCCACCTGGCCGCGGGCGGCTACACGTTGAAGCCGGACCCGTGCGTGCACTTCGGGTTCGAGAACTTCACGGGCAGCGGCTCCGGGGTCCAGGTCTCGGGCCTCGACCTGACCGTCCTCAGCACCGGCAACGGCACCGTCACCGAGAACAACTTCCGGGAGACGGAGGTGTTCGTCGACACCGTGCCCGGGACCTGCGGCGGCATCGACCTGAACGGCGCCGACTACGAGAACGGCACCTACGTTCCGGTCGAGAACCACTCCGCCTACACGGTCACGCCGTTCACCTGCGCCGGCCACTACCTGGAGGCGTTCACCGCCCAGGGCGGGCTGCAGCTCGCCGGCTCGCTGCTGACCGTGAACGGGTCGGGGGAACTGCTGGTCGTCTCCCTGCCGGGCGTGCCCCACGTGTTCATCGACTTCGTCACCGACCCGGGCAAGTGCGGCACGATCGTGCTGAACGGCACCGGCTACGGCAACGGAGCGTTCGAGGAGTTCGCGCCGAACTCCGTCTTCTCCATCGCGGCGAACGCGTGCGTCAACTACGGGTTCGTCGGCTGGTCGTGGACCGGCAACATCGCCATCGCCAAGGGCCTCGCCTACCTGAACGGCTCCGGGTCGATCACGGCGACGTTCGGGGCGATCGTCCCGCTGCTGTTCGACACCGTCCCCGCGACGTGCGGCGCCGCCCTCGTGGACGGGGTGCCGTTCGCCAACGGGCAGAGCGCCGACCTGATCGACGGCAAGTCCTACACCCTGTACGGTGCGCCGTGCGCCCACTACGTCCTCGAGGACTTCGAGTCGAGCCCGTACGTGGCGATCCTGAACAACACCATCGCCCCGGACGGGCCGAGCACCATCACGGCCGTCTTCGTCCCCGCCGTCTACGCCGTGAACACCGTCGTCAACGGCGAGGGATGCGGCCACGTGACGCTGGACGGCGACCCGCTGGGGAGCGCCGACCTGTTCAACTTCACCGCCGGCAACTACACGCTCGGCGAGCGCCCGTGCACGACCTCGACGTTCGCCGGCTACAACCTGACGGGCGACCTGACGGTCGAGCCCGGCCTGCTGGTCGTGGAGGGGCCCGGCACGCTGACGGCGACGTTCCTGCCGATCCCGCCGTCCGTGAGCCTCACGGCGAGCCCCGCCGAGCTGGTCGGCGGGACGGCGCTGTTCGTCGCGAACGTGGCGGTCCCGGTCGCCCCCTCGGGCTACACGTACGCCTGGAACTTCGGGGACGGGTCGACCAACACGACGACCTCCAACACGACGACCCACGTCTTCACCCACACGGGGACGTACACCGTCGCGGTCGAGGTGACCGACCCGTTCGGCCGGACCGCCAACGCGACGCTCGTCGTCGACGTCGTGGCCGCGAGCAACGCCGGCTACGGCGCGACCTTCACGACCGCCCTGCTGGCGCTCGGCATCGCGGCGGCGGCGCTCGTGGTCGTGGGCCTGGTCGCCTGGTGGCGGCGTCCGCCCCCCGCCTCGGCCGCGGCGGAATCCGAACCGACGACGGTGATCCCACCGCCGTCCCCGCCCGAGCCGCCGACGGCCCCGTAGGGCCCCCTCAGGGCGCCCGCGGCGGGTGGACCAGGTCCGAGAGGACCCGGAACGTCGCCAGGGCATCCTCCTGGCGGACGACGAACGTCGACTCCAGGTGGAGGCTCATGAGCTCCAGGCAGTTGAGCCCGGCCCGGTAGAGCGCACCCGACAGGTAGGCGAGCACGCCGGGCGTCTCCAGGATCCCCTCGGGACTGTGGACGGCCACGGCCGCGAGGCCCCGCTGGGCCTCGATGGAGCCCCGCGAGCCCAGCGCCTTCAGCACGGGGTCGACCAGGTCCTCCTCGCAGAGGACGGTGACGGCGGTGGGGCTCTGGAGTACCTGGAAGAGGCGGCGCCGGTTGGTGGCGGGCGCCGAGCCCGCGTCGAGCAGGCGCGTCAGCAGCTCCCAGTGCGGGGGCGCGGTGACGAGCGCGACGCGCGTGCGGACCTCGATCCGGCTGCCCCGCACGACCGAGAGGACCCGGCCCTCGACCGTCGAGCCCGGGTCGCGGTCCGGCTTCCAGCGCCGGAGGGCCGCCTCGATCGCCTCGGGGTGGGCGAACTCGACCTCGCCGCCGATCCGGCGGGCGAGCGCCGTGACGTTGACGACCCCGTAGGCCAAGCAGTCGGCGACGCTCGGATGGCTCGCCACGTACTGGCGGGCGATCTCGGCGCCGGTGCGGGGGTCGGGCGTCGAACCCATGCGGTCGACCTGACGGACCGGCCGAACCGTCGTCGGGCTTGAACCCTTCCCCGAGGCCGGGACCGCGTCGCGCGCGGCCGGGGACCGACGCAGGGCGTGGAGCAGGTCGAAGATCCGCCGCGCGTCGGGGGTGGGGGCGAGAAACTCGATCCGGCGACCGGCCGCCGTGAGGAGCGGCGGCACGAGGTCGTGCTCCCCGAGCAGGTCGGAGAGGAACGCGATGACGCCGGGCGTGTCGGCCGCCGCCCCGTGGGTCTCGAGCACCACCAACCCGAGCCCGTCGGTCACGCTCCGCCGCACGCCCCGCGGGAGGGACCGGACGACGGGGGGCAGCCGGTCCTCGGGGAGGGCGACCGAGATGTAGGGTACGCCGGCCTCGACGTCCAGCACGGTGCGGACGGGACGACCTCGGCGGCCGCGCAGCCACGGACCGGCGAGCAGCGTGGCCAGCATCGGGTCGTCGTCGGGGACCCGGAGAATGGCATAGCCGGTCCGCAGCTCGAGGGTCGCGCCCCCGCCGAGCAGCTCGGTCGCCAGCGCGGACGAGTCCGGGCTCGGTGCGGCCCGTTCGGCCCGACGCAAGGCCACGGCGACCGCCTCGAACGAGAGGCGTTCCCCGGACTCGGACCGAATGCGACGCGCCAGGGCCGCGTCGTTGACCAGTCCCTGCGCGAGGACCCGCCGGACGCTCGGATGATGCGTGAGGTACTCTCGGACCCAGTCGGTGGCTCGCCCCGGGGGGGGTGGCGGAGGCGTCACGGTCACACCGGCCGGGAACGACGTCGCCCGCGGCTCGAGCCCCGCACGACGGGACCGACCACATGGCCACCGGGGCCGGGTCGTACGATCAGGGTCGAACGGACGCCCGGGAGGTGAGCGAGCCGGGTCCGGACCCGTCGCACGTGGCGGGCCAGGGTGAACACATGCACGTGGGCCCCCGCGTCGTGCGTGTACGCGGCGACGGGACGACCCGCCTCCCGGTTCAGCGCCCGCACCTCCCCGAGCAGGGCACGGGAAGTGGTGGTCAAGTAGTCAAGGCTCGGCCGCGTCGTTTCGCAGACCTCCCGGAAGTTGTCGCACTCCTCCATGACGAGGGGAAACAGTCGGGCGGTATCCCGACGCCCGATGGCCCCACGGATCGCCCGCAGCCGGCCCGGCACCCCCGCGAGTCGTCGGGCGTAGAGCGGACTGGTCGCCACCGACGCCTGCATCGCCTCGGCCGAGCGCACCTCCTTCACGGGCGCGCCCTCGACGAAGACCACGACATCCACGAGCTCGGGCCAGTGGTCGGCCGGGTAGACCGGCCGCGCGTAGCAGTCGCTGCCGTCGGCCCGGTGACCCGCCTGCCACTCGACGAACCCGCCGTAGACGGACCGGGAGGCGCTCCCCGAGCCGAACCGGGCCAGGCGGGAGAGGTCGCGGTCGGAAAGACGCAGACCGGCAGCGAGACTGGCCGCTCCGGCCAGCGCCGCGAAGCCGCTGGCGCTGGAGGCGAGCCCGCTCGCGGTCGGGAAGTTGTTGTCGGACATGACGACCGCGGCGTCGGCGGTCCCCGCGCGTTCCCGGACGCGGTCCAGAAACCGGACGACCCCCTCCCGAGGCCCACCGGTCGCCCGGGCCCCATTGATCTCGACCTCGTCCTCGTCCCGGGTCGGGTCGAACGCCACCCGGGTCCGGGAGCGGAACCGGCCGAGCGTGACGCTGAGCGAGGAGTTGTACGGGACGGCGCGGGCCCGGTCGCGCATGCCCCAGTACTTCACCAGGGCGATGTTGGGCGGCGCCTCGTACGTCGCCGCCCGAGGGGCCGGCCGTGCCGCCGTCACAGCGGCGAAGGGTCCCGCGCAGTACTTATCCGCGACGGACCGTCGCGCCCTCATGGCCCGCCGCACGCCCGTTCCCGACCCGCGCCCCATCTCGCCGATGCCCTCGCTCGTCCGCGCCGCGCGGATGGGCGGCTTTCATCAGGAGGTCGGATTCCGTATCGTCGGGACCGTCAGCCGCCGCGGGGCCTGCACGGTCAGCGGCAAGGTCGAGAAGCGACACCTGAACATCAACGGGATCGTCCACGGCGGCGTCTACGCGACGATCCTCGACACGGCCATGGGGGCCTCCGTCGTCTCCCTCCTCCGGGAGGGCGAGACGACCGCCACGACGTCGCTGTACGTCGAGTTCCTGCGGGCCGCGCGCGAGGGCGAGACGCTCACGGCCCACGGCGAGGTCCTCCGACGCGGCCGCCACATCGCGTTCGTCGAAGGGAATCTGTACGGGTCGGATGGGCGACGGTTCAGCCAAGCCCACGGCACCTGGTACATCTGGTCGCCCGAACCGACCGCACTGCCTGCGCCCGCCCCGCCCAAGGCGCGGCGACGCTAGCCGTACGGCCGCAGCCGGATCCCCACCCTCTCGGCGACCTGCAAGCGGGCCAGTCCCTTCGCGAGGCCCCGACTCCCCTCGGGGATCGGATGGTGGTCGAAGAAAGCGCGGACCTCCTCCGCCCGCCCCAGGCCGACCAGGGGAGGTAGGAGGTCCAGTATCTGCGCGAGAGCCCCGGTCCCGTGGAACTGGGCCTCGAGAAGCGGGACATGCCGGGTGAACCAGTCCCAGAGCTCCGGCCGCGCGGCCGGGTTGGCTGCGAGCTGAACGAGCGTCGCCACGATGTGACTGCGGACGATGGTTCCGTTCTCGATGAGGGCCAGGGTCGACCGGACGAGTTCGGGGTCGTCGCTCCAGGCCAGCCCCCGCTCGAAGTGGGAGCGCTCGGCTTCGATCGCGGGTCGGTCCAGGGCGCGACGGAGCTCGTGCCAGCCGGCCGACCCATCGGTCCGCACCCGGGCGACCGCCACCGCCGCTCGGAGGTCCGGGTCCAGGTGCGTCCACTCCGGGAACAGCTCGGACAGCTGACGGGCGAAGGCGAGGTCGATGCGGACCCGGTCGAACGCGAGCCGCTCCCGGACCACCCCCAACGCCGGGGCCTCCCCCGGCCGCGGCCGGAGCCCGACCGCGTCGGTCCGGTCGGCAAAGAACGACCGTACGACGTTCTGGACCTTCCCGAGCTCGGGGTAGAGCAGCCCAATGGTCGAAAGGACCGAGGCGATCGATTCGAGTACGAGCCGGTCGGTCGTGGCCCCCAGGACCTCGACCGCCTGAGCGTAGCGGGGCCACTCGACCTCCCCGTTGGCGAGGAAGACGGACAGGTCGTTGAGCACGCCCCAGCGGTCGTACGGGCTCATCCGGGGCAGTGCCCTGAACAAGCGGTCGTACATCGCGGCGTCGTAGTGGACGCGGTAGAAACCCGCGGTCTCGGCGTTCAGGTGGACGGTCGCACCCGGCGGGACGGGGATCGTCCGCTCCCGCGTATCGAACAACAAGCGCGAGGTCGTTCCATCGACCCGGATGACCATCGGGATCGGCCAGGGAGGTTCGGAGGGTCCGCCCAGGAGGTGGAACCGCTCCTGGCGGACGGTCACTTCGCGGTCCCCCGTGGTGAGCCGCAGGAGCGGATGACCGGGCCGGTCGATCCAGGGTCCCAGGATGGAGGCCACGGACTCGCCGCTCGCGCGAGCGAGCGCCTCCCACAGGTCCTCCGTCCGGGCATTGCCGAGCCGGAACCGGGTGAGGTAGTCGTTCACCCCCGCCCGGAAGCGGTCCGGGCCGAGGTACCCCTCGGCCATGCCGAGCACCGCCGCGCCCTTGCCGTAGGTGATCTCGTCGAAGATCTGGCTGATCTGCTCGGGGTCTTCCACGTGTGCCCGCACCGGGTGGGCGGACGGCAGACTGTCCCCGACGAAGGCCGAGCTCGTCCCCGCGACTCTCAGGAACGTGTCGGTCGCGGCGTCCAACTCGGGCGCGAGCCGCTCGGTGATCCGGGTCTCGATGAACGCCGCGAAGCTCTCGTTCAACCAGACGTCGTCCCACGAGGCGAGCGTGACCAGGTTGCCGAACCACTGGTGGGCGACCTCGTGCGCGATCGTCTCGAACACATCCCTTCGGTGCGAGGCGCTCGCGGCGGGGTCGACCAGCAGTCGGACCTCGCGGAACGACATCGCGCCCCAGTTCTCCATCGCGCCGAAGGCGTGCTCGCTGACGGCCACCGCATCCAGCTTCGGTAAGGGGTAGGGGACGCCGAAGTAGTCGACGCAGTCGGCGAGGACCCGGGCCGTCGCGTCCAGGGCGAACGCCATGTCGCCGGCCCGACCGGGGGCGCCCAGGATGCGGACCGGGCTGGGGCCGACAGTACCCTCCGCCCGGTCGAACCGTCCGATACCGAGATAGAATAGGTAGGACGACATCGGCGGCGTCGGTTCGAACACCCATTCCCGTTGGCCGCCGGAGGGAGGGCCGGCTCGGCCGGGCATGTTGCTGACCACCTCGAGGTCAGCGCCGGTCCGGACCCTCAGATGCCAGCGGGCCCGCCGGTCCGGCCGGTCCAGACAGGGTGCGATCCGCCGCATACCGGTCGGCTCGCACTGGGTGGTGAGCATCGTCCCTTCCCCGTGCCGGCACGCGTACAGCCCGACGAGACCGGTGGAGCGCACGGTGCCCGTGAAGGCGACTCGGAGGCGACCGCCCGGGGCGAAGGAGGAAATCCGGAGACGCTCGTGGGTGGGGTCGAGGGCGAACGGGACCGGGGTGCTGTCCTGCGCGACCGATTGGACGGTGAGGCCGTCGGCATCGAGGTCGAGCGGCCCGGCCCCGACAGGAGGGGCAAACTCGATGGTGCCGGCCCACCGGGCCGCGGCAAAGTCGATGTCAAGATGGAGGTAGTAGTCGGTCAGGTGAGGCGGCGCGCTGCCGTTCAACCCTTCGTCCCGTCCGTGCCGGACCGAACCGGTCGAGCTAACGGAGACGAGCTCCTCCAAGTAGGTTCGGCCCGCACCCGGGGACGCCGAGGGGCCGGGTCGCTTGTACCAACGTTAAATAGACGATGCCTGTCCGCGGCTCGGCTGACGGCCAAAGCGGTGGGGAAACACCCGGTCCCATTCCGAACCCGGCAGTTAAGCCCACTGGCGTTCCGCGCAGTACTGAAGTGCGCGAGCCTACGGGAGCCGCGGAAAGCTGTCAGCCTCTCCCTCTGAACGCCCGGGCGGTCCGCTAGGTTAATCCTCCTCGGACGGTCCCGCGCCCGATGCGACTCGGTGCGCACATCGGAATCTCGGAGGGCCTTCCCCAAGCGGTGAGCTCGGGACGCGCCATCGGCTGCGAGGCGATTCAGATCTTCTCGAAAAGTCCTCAGATGTGGGCGGGTCCGGCGATCGCTCCGGAGGCGGCGGACGCGTTCCGGGCGGCGGTGAGGACGGAGGGCCTCTCCCACACGGCGGTCCATCATGGCTACCTCATCAACCTCGCCAGCCCGAAAGCGTTCATGCTGAAGCGCTCGCGCAAAGCGTTCCTGGACGAGATCCAACGCGCGGAGCTCCTAGGCGTGGACGGTCTCATCTTCCACCCCGGCGCCCATCTCGGCAGCGGGGTCGAGGCCGGGCTACGGACCATTGCCGAGAGTGTCCGTACTGCCCTCGACGAGGTACCGGGCGGCCGGGTCCGTCTCCTGCTGGAGAATGCGGCGGGGCAGGGCACGGCCCTCTGCTCGACGCTCGAGGAGCTCCAGACCGTCCTGGCGGAGATCGAAGCACCCCAACGGGTCGGCGTGACCCTCGATACCTGCCACCTGTTCGCGGCGGGCAACGACTTCCGGTCGGACGCCGGCTACGGCGACCTGGTGGACCGAGTCGCGTCGACGATCGGGTTGGAGGCGGTCCGGGCCTTCCACCTCAACGATGCCAAGGCCCCGGTGGGGTCGCACCTCGACCGTCACGAGAACATCGGTAAGGGCGAGATCGGCCGAGACGGGTTCGCTCATCTCGTGAACGACCCTCGCTGGGCCAACGTGCCCGGCTATCTCGAAACCCCCCTGGATGACGACGACTACGCTCGCTACCGAGAGGATCTCGCGACCCTCCGCTCCCTCGAAGCCCTACCGCGTCCATCGACCGGTGCTCCGCGACGCCCGCGAGGCGGCAAGGCCGGGGACTCGCGGTGAGCGGTGCGTCCCCGCCGCACAGCCTCTGGCAAGCGTTCGACGCGGCGATTACCGGCCTCGGCGCGGCCGGGCCGGCCCCGGGAGTGCTGCTGGTCGATCGTCCCGCCTCCGACTACATTCCCACGTTCCGGGCGGCCCACTCGGACCGGGTCTGGGCCTCCGGGGGCGCGACCGATGGATGGGCGGCCCAAGCGGCCGAGCGGGCTGACGCCGACCACCCGGTCTTCGTCCTCACCTCGGCGGGGCGCGCCGCCGGGTCTTCCTACCGGGCGATCCGCGATGCCCTCACGCGCCCAGGTGCCCCGGTCGTCATCGTGGCCGACGAGCGCGAACCCGAAGGTCCGCCGTTCTTGGAAGATGTGGGGATCCTCCGCGCGTTGCCGGGACTTGTGGTGGCCGTACCCGCCGACGGTCCCAGCGTCGGTTCCGCGGTTCCAGCCTTGAATGCCTTGCACGGACCGGCGTACCTTCGGTTGTGTTCCCGTCCTCTCCTGGACGTCACCGACGGCTCGTTCGCCGTCGGCCGGGCCGCGGAGCGACGCGCCGGCACCGACTTGACCATCGTGGCCGTCGGGGCACTGCTGGAGCGCGCGCTGACGGTCGCCGACGAACTCGCGCGCGTCGGGGTAGCTACCCGCGTTCTCGACTTCGCCTCCGTCAAGCCGTTCGATGAGCCCTCCCTCTTGCGGGCGGCCCGGGACACGGGAGCCCTCCTCGTGGCCGAGGAGCACACGATACCGACCGGCGTCGGCGCACTCGTCGCCGCCACGACCGCCGAGAACTATCCGGTCCCCGTCCGCACGGTCGGCGTTCCAGACCTGTACGTGACGATGGAAGGCGGCGACGATCCGCTCGCCCGGTACGGCCTGGGGGTCGAGCGGCTCCGCGACGAAGCCTGGGAACTCCTCCGCCTCCGGGGCAAGGTTACGTAAGGGAGGTCCCTCGGGGTCGGTCGCATGCAACTGTTCCTCGACACTGCGAGCATTACCGAGATCCGCTCGATGTGGGACGTGGGGATCCTGGACGGCGTCACGACCAACCCGTCCCTGGTCGCCAAGGAGGGGAAGAAGTTCGAGGACCTCCTGCGCGAGATCTGTGCCCTCGGCGTCCCGTCGGTGTCGGCGGAGGTCGTCGCGACCGACACCGAAGGGATGTTGCGGGAAGGACGGCGCCTGCGCGAGATCCACTCATCGATCTACGTGAAGGTCCCCATGACCACGGCCGGGCTGCGGGCGACCAAGGTGCTGAGCGGCGAGGGAACCCGCGTCAACATGACGCTCGTCTTCAGCGCCAACCAGGCCTTACTCGCGGCGAAGGTCGGCGCCACGTACGTGAGCCCGTTCATCGGCCGCCTCGACGATCAGGGTCAGGACGGGATCGACCTCATCCGCGACATCGTGCAGATCTACCGTAACTACGGCGTGCGCACCCAGGTGCTCGTCGCCAGCGTTCGGCACCCCATCCATGTGCTCGAGGCGGCCAAGATCGGGGCGAACATCGCTACGATGCCCTACGCGGTGATGGAGAAGCTGGTTCAGCATCCCTTGACGGACCTGGGCCTGGCGAAGTTTCTCCAGGATTGGGAGAAGGTCCCGAAGGGGTGAGACCGATCGTCGCCATGCCGTCCGACACGCTCGCTGACCGGTACCTCCGACTCACCCGCGAGGCCCTCGACCGGGTCCGGGTCACGCCCCCGCGCCGTTCGTTCCTCGTCGGCGCGAGCGACGACTTCCTCTCGATGGCCCGGGCGTACCTCTCCGACGCGGAGCACTTCGCGGCCCAGGGCGACACGGACCGGGCCCTGGCCGCGGCCAGTTACGCGCACGGCTGGCTGGACGCCGGGGTACGTCTGGGGCTGCTGGACGGAGGTGACGATGACCAACGATTCACCCTCTTCCGGTGACGTCCCGGTGTCGACCGGGATCCCGGAATCCGCCCTCACGGCGATCGAAGCCCATCTCAAGCACCGGGAATTGCGCCGCGAGGACCTCTACCAGAGGGCGCGTCGGCTGCGGCGACTGGCTCAGGCCACGATGACGCGGATCCACTCGACCGGCCATGTCCCTCCGGAGGAGGCCGAGATCCGCCGCAGTATGGCCGAGCTCTCCGAGTGGCTCCGCCGGGAGGGACGAGGGGACGAGCCGATGGCCGCGGACGCGTTGCAGGAGGCCGTCGAAGCGGTGCTGCTCGCCTGCGCGGCGAACCACGCCCCGTTCCCCGGCCCGTCCGACCTGGGCGTCGACCCGGAGCACTACCTGTTGGGGCTGGGGGATGTGGTAGGAGAGATTCGCCGGAGGGTGCTCGACCGGCTGGGGCGCGACGACCTGCCCGGGGCCGAGGCGGAGCTCGTCCTGATGGAACGTCTCACTCAGTCGCTGCTCCGATTCGACACGACGCGGGCGATCGTGCCGTTGAAGCCGAAGCAGGACACCGCCCGCGCACTGCTCGAACGCACCCGCGGCGAGGTCGTCATGGCCCGTCACTTGGTGCGCGTACGCCATCACGTGGAAAGCGTCGCCCGCAAGGAGGCTCCGTGACGCCCTCGCCACGTCACGTCATCGGTGTGATCGGCGGCTCGGGCATGGAACGCCTGCTCGCCGGAGGGTCGCACCGATCCCATCAGGTCTCGACGCCGTGGGGGGCGCCCTCGGGACCCATCGAGGAGGCCGAGATCGGGGGACTCAAGGTGTTGTTCCTGGCGCGTCACGGACCCGGTCACGTGATCCCTCCGCACCGGGTCAACTACCGCGCCAACGTGGACGCCCTGCACTCCTTGGGCGCGGAAGCGATCGTGACCGTCAGCTCGGTCGGCTCCTTGCGCGAAGAGCTCTCGCCGGGGATGTTCGTGCTGCCGAACCAGTTCGTCGACTTCACCAAGGGGCGACCGACGACCTACTTCGACGGGGGACGGGTCTACCACGTCTCACTCGCTGACCCGTTCTGCCCGGACCTGAGCCAGCGGGCGGCCGCCGTCGGGCGCGAGTTGAACACGCCGTTTTCGGAGAAGCGGACGTATGTCTGCGTCGAGGGTCCCCGGTTCAGCACCCGCGCGGAGTCGGCGTTCTTCCGCGGGTTCGCGGACATCATCGGGATGACGCTCGTCCCTGAGGTGACGCTGGCCCGCGAGCGCGCGCTCTGCTACCTCTGTCTCGCGATGGTAACCGACTACGACGTCTGGGCCGACCATCCGGTCGACGCCAAGGAGATCCTCGCCGTGATGCACGCGAACTCGGAGCGGATGGGGCGCTTGCTCACGACGCTGCTCCCGCGGCTCGCGGCGCCGCCGACATGCACGTGCCGTCAGGCGCTCGACACGGCGGTCGTGTAGCGCGGTCTACTCGGCCGTCGAACGACGGACCGTGATCGGGATCCGGCTCGCCGCGAACTCGAGTTCCGCGATGTCGACGGGATCCACGAGGGTGGGGGCGATGTCGATGAGGATCGGCGCTCCGAGCGAGATCTGGAGCGCCCGCGCGCCGAGGATGCGGGCGCGCTCGAAACGCGTGTACGCCTCCCCCTCGGCGGATGCGGAAGCCGCGTGCGGGGAAACCATCGATTCGAGCGGCGCCGTAGAGAGGCCGGCAGCCGTCAAGGGGTCGGGCACTCAGGGCAGGCTATAAACGCTTTGCAGGGGCGACGGCTTTGCCCAAGAACTCGGTTGCCCACAAAAACCTCACACACTTGCACAGAAACTTGCCGGCCCCCCTGCCCGGAATCTTAGTTAGCGGAGCCCTCGGAGACTTCGAAGGAAATCTTCTGGGCATACGTCCATGATTCGGCTCGGCTTGAATCAGTCGCTCAGTATTGGGCGGAGTTGCCCACATCAGAATTCTTTGGAGTACACGTACCAACCCGTGGGGATGCGCACCCCATCGGGCCTGCCGGGGCCGTGCCAAACCTTGTCATGCTTCTGTATCGGACTGGACGACGCCGGATTGGTGACGCCATGTCAGCCGAACGGCGACTCAGCGCGTACGACTACGATGACCAAGAGAGAACACAACTAGCCGCTCGAAGTAGACCGAGAAAATCCGGTCGTCGGATTGCCACCCTGCTTGTCGCGACGATTGCAGTCGGTTTGGCGATTCCAGTCATTTTGCCAGTAGCTCAAATCAACGAGTCCACCCAACGTTCTATGACAGTCGGTGGGTTGTTCGGACACTACGCGGACCTCATAGATCCGCTCGGAAACTCCTCGAGTTCGGGCGGTGGAGGCGCCTCACCCATGGTTACCTGCAGCCCCCCCACCGGCTACACCTGCGTCTCTATCGAACTACCTCAATCCGGCTCTTCCTACCTAGCCAGTATCAACTTCGCCGGGACCGTCTATACCTCGGACACTACCATCTATGCAGCGATAGGAAGCAACTCGATCTCGGTCCAGTCTGTCACGTCGGGCTATGCTTTTTCGTTCTGGGGAAACTCTTCTGGGCTCAGCCCCACGGCGTTCGAGGTCAGTTCCTCGTATGCTGACGTGACTTCGCAATCTTGGATTTATTTGAACGTTTACAAGACCAGTTCCTACTCAACCGTAACCTTCGATACTCACCCTGCGGTTTCTGGAGTAGACTTTGGGTGGATTAACGAAAGCTACCACGAGTTTACCTCGGGGCAGAGCGCGAAGTTCACGCAGGGCGGATCGGACGCCGTTAATGCAACGACTGGCGAGTCGTACTACCGGTTCGCGAATTGGAGCTTGGGGGGCGGAAGCATCACCGGGAGCCCAACTTCTGCGGCCACCACAGTTGACTACACGGCTTCATCCTCCACGCTCACATTCTACGTAAATGAATCGACGGCGAATTGGGCTGGTTTCGGGATAGTTGGGACCTCGGGGTCGTTTGCCTCCGCCAACGGGTCATGGGTTCAACCGGGGATTTCATGCACCGGAATCCGTAACCCCATATTTTCGTACACTTGGGTTGGACTGGACGGTATTTTGAGCAGCACCGTCGAGCAGATCGGGACAGAGGAAGTTTGCCTTAGTGCGACATCAGTGTCGTACTCCGCCTGGTATGAACTCTATCCGTCGCCTGCCGTGACTATCAGTTCGATAACCATCACACCCGGCGACGACATCCACGCGGGCGTCACGTATTCGTCTAGCGCAAGCACCATAACTTTGTGGATTGAGGACGTGTCGACGGGTGCGTCTTACGGAACATCCGTGGCCTACGCCAGCCAAGCTCTTTCGAGTGCGGAGTGCATACAAGAGCAGACCACCACTACCGCTCCACCTCCAGGTGTGACTGCTACGGAGTTCGGGTATGGATACACCGGGGTCCTTGGCACCTGCGGTACAAACGCGCACTCTCTCAGTACTTACCAGTGGCTGTCTATCCAACTCTACAACACCGCCGGACCGCTGAGTTACAACACATATCTATCCGGGGGGAGTTTCGAGGTAAAGTACGCCTAGCAATTAGAACTATCACCTCTCGCAGACTAACCTTTTCAATAGCCTGTGGCGGTACTGATTGTGACGATCTTGCGTCGAGGTTTTGGTGACTCGGCGATGTACTCGGGTACTGTCGTCTATCTGATCGTCGCCTGCCTCCTCGTTTGTGGCCTTTCGTCCGAGAATCCGACTCCCTTCAAGTCACACACGAGCCTGGCGTTTGTAGGACTGACCCAACAACAGAGTTCAAGCTCAGGTCACCACTCACTAAGGTACCTTGGTGAAACGAGCCTGGGAACCCCGGGCGCGGACCCGGTTTCATTCGTGTATTCTTCTCAAACTGGGATGTACTATGTAGCTGCTTCAAGCGGATGGCTTGACTTCGTCTCGAGTTCTTCCTATCGTGATGTAAGGTCGGTATACCTGGGCAACCAGTCGCGACCGGCTAGCATCGCTTACGATGCGAGTAATAACACGATTTTTGTCGGGGTCGAACCAAGGAACATCATTGTGGTCTCTGCCACCGATGGAGAGATAGTACGGAACGTGTCGGTCCAGTCTGAACCGATTGCCCTTTCATATGACTCGGTAACCGGAAACATCTACGCTGGCATGGGGTTGGTTTCTGCATTCATCGGCGTCGGAACCGGCGACTACAACGTGACATTGGTCAATGCGTCAACTTATCGAATCTCCCAAATCCCAACTTGGCCGCGAATTCCTGTCTTCTATCCTTCTGCTCTCACCGTGGATCCGGCTGCAAATCTCCTGATCGCCCTGGGTCCAGCCAGCGTTGAGCCTTGGAACGGGGTAGCGGCCTTCAATGCATCAACCGGTGCCATATTGTGGTATCTGAACGGAACTGCGACAGGGCCAGACTACGTCGGACTCGCGCTCGATTTCAAAACCAAGATCGTCTACCTGCCCGACTGTCGAAATGATACAGTTGTAGGACTCAACGAGTCTACGGGGCTGTTCTCGGCGAAGTTTGACATCCCGACCCTGGACGGAGCATGCGATATGGACTCTGTGGTGAGCTTCGACTCGGAGACTTCTAGTTTGATCCTCGGGGGCCCATGGACCCCGACGATCTTATCCCTGAACGTCTCGTCGGGCTTGCTGGCTGCCCCGCTCTTCGTGGGAGGGGACCCGAGTGCGATCACGCCTGACGCGGGTGGTGGCCATCCGGCTGTTCTCACATTCGACTCCGCCACAATTGCGGTCCTTGGACCGAACGACTCGAGTGTCGCCGAGCTCATCGATGTCGGAAGCGGTCCGCTAGCCCTAGCGCTCGATCCTGAATCTAACCTGGTTTATGCGGCGGACTCGAACAATGTCAGTCTGGTAAATGCCACGACTCGGAAGCTTGTCGGATACGTTTCAGTAGGGGCGTATCCGAGCGCGGTGATGTTCGACCCTGCGGGCGATGAAGTGTTTGTTGCAAACGCCGACAGTGATACTGTGAGCGTAATCACGGCTGGTAGCAACACCGTCGTCGCCTCGATACCCGTGGATGCTACCCCTTGGTCATTTGCGATTGACGACGACGACAACACCGTCTTCGTAGCGTGCATGAACCTCACGTCGCCCAACGGCGTCGGGTACATCGATGAGATTTCTGGGACTACCCTAAACGTGACCGCGAGGTTTGCGGTTGGGATTCAATCTTTTCCAGACGGCCTAGCGTACGTCCCGCCGCTCGGCGACCTCTTTGTGTCGCATGCATTCCAAGAGTACGCGCCCTACAATCTTACAGTCCTGTCTGCAGCAACTGGGCAAGTCGTCGGATCCGTCCCCTTGCCAAACGCGGCAGAACCGGGAGTACTGGAGTATGACAATTCAACTGGCCTGCTGTATGCGGCAAACGCGGGCATCGGAAACAACGGGGTAAACAGCCCGGACGACCTCGTTGTCGACCCTCTGAACCTTTCTGTGGTGGGGAGTTTTCCTGTCGGAGCGTATCCCGCCGGACTAGGTCTGAGTGCTACAATGGGGCTGGTTTTTGGAGCTTCATTTGTGACTGGCAATGTCAGCGCGATCGCGGTTGGATCCCTGAACATCACGGCAGTCCTTAGCCTCGGCCCGGGCGCCTTGGCGTACAGCTTGGTAACTGATGCGGCGGCGAGCGAAGTGATTGTAGGAGAGTGGGGCCAGAACACTCTCGTCTTCCTGCAATATGCCGAAGTATACGCTGTCGAGTTCAATGAGTCAGGACTCCGACCTGGCACCAATTGGACGGTCAACCTCGACGGCTCGAATCTGACGACCGAGAACGGAACCCTGTTGACCAATCTTCCCAATGGGTCCGCAGAGTTTTCTGTCAATCCTGTGCCCGATTTCTCAGCGAACCCACAGAACGGCACGTTAACAATCTCAGGGGCCGGAGCTGCTGTTACTCTGAAATTCTCCCGAACCTACCATGTGGAATTCATTACAAGCGGCCTACCTCCGGGCGAGCAGTGGACCGTCCACCTAGGCTCCTCGAGCGACACAAATCGGACAACGCCCGTGGGAGGAACGATTGACTTCACTGAACCCAACGGTACGTACGCGTACTCGATCTCGACGGTTCCGGGTTATCGCCTGGTGTCAATCCCGCCGAGCGGGAACTTGGACGTGGCGGGCTCAAACCTAACAGAGAATCTGGAGTACAATGTCTCGGTGTTTGAGCTTACAGTCTCGGAGTTTGGACTCCCCGCCAACCAGCCATGGAGCATTACGATTGGCGGTCAGGTCGTCCAATCCACGGTGGGGGTGGCTCTCGTGTCGCTCGCTAATGGATCTTACCCTTACGTTGTCGGGAGTCTTGCTGGCTGGCACTTATTCGAGCGACCCTACGCCGGCACCATCAACGTGTCCGGCTCGAATGAATCGCTATTCCTCAACTGGAGCCGTACGCTGTACGCAACTACATTCGAGGAGGCGGGATTGCCCGCTGGGACGACATGGAGTGTCGCCCTCACAAACGGCACTTCAATGGTCAATGTTACATCCGTAACTCTTCAACTACCGAACGGCTCCTTCGACTACTCGATTAGCCCTCCAGCCGGATATGTCGCGTCACCCTCGAGCGGCGTTGCGACCGTGGATGGACAAAACTCGTCGATTGCGGTAGCATTCCACCCGGTGTTGACGACTAACAGCGGCACCGAATTGCCACCCTGGTTGGCCTGGACCATTCTCACCCTTGCTGCGGCCGCAGTCGCAATCATTGGAGTGGTCTTCTGGAGACGACACCATCAACCGAGAGGCGGCCCTCCCGCAGGGGAGTCGTTCGACCGAAGCTAGCCCAGGCGCCCTAGTACTGCTGCCCCCCGCTTCCGCCACCCCTTCCGCTTGTAGGGGACCGGGTACCACCAGTCGTAACGTAGGCGCCCTTGGGCGCGATTCCACTTGCGGAAGTGTCCGTGGGGGACGAAAGCCCCAGTCGGGCCGATGCGGTTCCCGCGGCGACCCGACCGAATCTTCTGGCGTAGTCGTCGTTTCGCTATGCAGTTCGCCGGGCGTAACCGTGCCCCAAATATCTGGGGTCGCGGATGATCGGCAGGTGAAGGGCAAAAAACAAGACCCAACCAACACTACGAAGGGCTGCTTCACGGGTTGGTGGAACAGACTCCTACTTTCCCCGCGCAATAACCCCGTCAATTCAGGCGTGTTCGGACCACTCTGGGGGAGTGCCCGCCCGCGGTTCCGCCGGCGAAGCGCCGGTCGAAAGCCTTAGGATGCTGGACCGCTCGGCCGCCCGTGGGTTCGCTGCGGCTGGCCTACGTCAACCGCCTCGCCCACCGTCTCTGGAAATTCGTCGCCGCGTACGTCGGTGTATTCCTGCTCGCCGCGTCCGGCTTCTACCTCCTCGAGCGGGGCCAGGTCGACCTGCTCAACTCGTTCTACTGGGCGATTGTGACGATGTCGACCGTCGGGTACGGCGACGTCGTACCGACCTACCCGGACGCCAAGGTGTTCGTCATCGGTATCATCGTCGCCGAGGTATTCCTGAGCGCCTACCTGGTCTCGGTCGTCATCGCGGCCGTGGCCGAGGAGAGCCAGCAGCGGTCCCTCGGGACGTACGGGACCAACTTTAGTGGTCACATCGTCGTCTTGGGGTTCAGCCCGGTCGGCAAGGCGGCGGTACGCGAGTTGCTCATCCAGGAGGAGACGGTCGCGGTCGTGACGGAGGTCGTGGACGAGGTCCACTATATCCGGACGCTGGGACCCGAGCAGCGTCTCTACGTCACCGTCGGGCCACCGGGGGATCACGAGATCCTCCGTCGCGTGAACGTCGCGGCGGCCCACTCCGTCATCGTCTGCAGCGCTGACGACACAGCGAATCTCGTGGCGGCCCTGAACGTGCGCTCGGTAGCGCCGAACGTGCGGATCGTCGTGTCGGTCGGCCGGCCGGAGCTCAAGCAGACGCTCAAAGCGGCGGGCGTCACGTACGTCGCCTCTCCGACCGACATGGGCGGTCGGTTGTGCGCGGACGCGGCGTTCCGTCCGGACGTCGCGAACGCCGTGGACGACCTGACCGACGCGAGCACGACGTCCGACCTCACGGAGTACCTACTGAACGGCACGACCCCGATCTCGACGCAGACGCTGACGGAGGCCGAGTCGCTGGTGCGACAGCAGTCGGATTGCCTCGTCATCGGGTATGCGCGGCCCGAGGGCAACGGCGAGTTCCGCACCGTCATCAACCCGCCCGCCTCCTTCCGGTTCCAGCCCGGGGACGCCATCCTGGTCCTCGGCACGCTGGAGAATTTGCGCAAGTTCCACCGCTGGTTCGGTGAGCACCAGGGTCGCTAGGTTCCGAGCCTACGACGGTTCGTACGGTTCGACGTAACTCCTCGCGGTCACGCCGCGTGCGCCAAGGCTAAATCCCGGTATCGATTTTCCGATATCGGAATAACGACCATGTGGGGGATGCGTAGGAAGCGGGGTCTGCGGAATTGGGTGATCGTCATCCTGCAGCGCTCGCCTCGTAACGGTGCGGAGATCATGGACGACATGGAAGTGATGACGCACGGATGGTGGCGCCCCTCGCCCGGATCGGTCTATCCACTGCTCGAGGAGATGGTCCGCGAGGGGTCGGTCCTCAAGCGAGACGACGGGCGGTACCAGCTCGCCCCCGGCCAGGAGCGGGTCTTCGGCTGGCCGATGCAGCCCGGGCCGCGCACTCCGGCGGACGTCCTCCGCGAACTCTCTGGCCTCACCGCGTATCTCGAAGACTTGAAGAGGAACGAACCGTCCGTGACCCAATCGATCCAGCAGGACCTGGACTCGCTCGCCGACCGGCTGCGCCGGTTGAAGAACTAGGGTGGAAACCATGGCTAACGAAGGGGCGATCATCGCCGAGGGGCTCGTCAAGATTTACAACGGCAAGGTCACCGCGGTCGACGGGGTGAGCTTCTCCGTCCGCCCGGGCGAGATCTTCGGCTTCCTCGGTCCGAACGGGGCGGGTAAGACGACCACCGTCTCGATGCTCTCCGCCGGTCTGCGGCCGACCAAGGGCCGTGCCGTTATCGACGGGCTCGCGGTCGACGTGGACCCGGAGGCCGTCAAGCGCCGCATCGGGATCATCTTCCAGGAGTCGACCGCCGACGGCGACCTCACGGGGCGGGAGAATCTGGAGATCGCCGCCGGCGCGTTCGGTCTCTCCCGTGCGGAGGGTCGCAAGCGGGCGAACGAGTTGATGGACGAGATGCATCTCACGGAGGCGGCCGACCGGTACTCGAAGACATACTCGGGCGGTATGCGCCGACGCTTGGAGCTCGCCGTCGGCCTTGTGCACCACCCGCGTATCTTGTTCCTGGACGAGCCGACGCTCGGGCTCGACCCGCAGGGACGCGCCGGCTTCTGGCAGTACGTCCAACAGCTCCGGAAGGACTCGGGTATGACGGTCTTCGTGACGACCCACTATCTCGACGAGGCCGACACGATGTGCGACCGGATCGCCATCATCGACCACGGCAAGATCGTGGCCGAGGGTACTCCGAATGCGCTCAAGGACCGGCTCGGCGGTGACGTCGTGACGATCCGCACGGGCCCGACGGCCAGCGACCTGAGCGAGATGCTCCGGCCGCTCTCTGGGGTGAGTGCGGTCCAGCGGCTCGAGGTCGACGGCGACCCGGCCTACCGGGTCAAGGTCACGAACGGCGAAACGTTCGTGCCCCAGGCGGTCGAGAAGCTCTACAGCGCCGGCGCACCGGTCACGGGCGTGACGGTGAAGCGTCCGAGTCTAGACGAGGTGTTCCTGGAGTTCACGGGCCGCGAGTAC
Organism: Thermoplasmata archaeon; assembly: GCA_030038605.1. Taxonomy (GTDB): domain Archaea; phylum Thermoplasmatota; class Thermoplasmata; order Lutacidiplasmatales; family UBA184; genus Lutacidiplasma. The sequence goes on from JASHSU010000114.1 coordinate 20,243, forward strand.
CGTGAGGAAGAGGGCCCCACCGCGACCGACCGGGCCGTGATGATGCAGCGGGTGCGCGGCGCCATGGGGGGGAGGCGCTGATGCTGCGGGAGTTGGGCGCGCTGACCCGGCGCGAGTTCATCAAGATCGTCCGGAACCCGCAGGCGATCTTCACGTCGCTGTTCCTGCCGCTCGTCTACCTGCTGTTGTTCGGCAACGGGTTCAACCTGAACATCGCCTCGTACGCCCCCCCCGGGACGCCCCCGTCGGTGATCGAGGCGCTGACGCTCGCCTTCTTCCGCGGCGCGCCGAACTACTACTCGTACTTCTCCGCGGGCATGGTCGGGTTCGTCGCCGTGACGTCCACCCTGTTCATCGGAGCGAACGTCATCTTCGACAAGCTGTTCGGGATCTTCAAGCGGGTCCGGGGCACGCCGGCCCCCTCCGCCGCGGTGTTCGGCGCTCGGCTCATCGCCGGTGCGTTCCAGCCGATCGTCCTCGCGTTCTTCGTCCTGGGCCTCGCCCTGCTGTTCGGGCATCTGCCGCCGCTCAACGGTCTCCACATCACGCAGTCGATCGGCGTCGTGGGCGCCTTTGAGATCCTGCTGGCGATCGTCCTCGTCTCGCTGATGTTCGCGACCGCCTTCCTCACCATCGGCATCCTGCTCGAGGTACCGCAGATCTACTTTGCCGTCGTGAACCTGATCAACCTGCCCGTCCTGCTCACGTCGGACGCCCTCTACCCATGGGGCTCGATGCCGCCCTGGCTGCAGACGGCCTCCCAGTACAACCCCGTCTCTCTGTGCGTCAACGTCCTGCGGGAGAATTTCTTCGGAGCGTCGTACTACCCGTACGGCCCGGGCGTCTACCTGCTGGGCCTGCTCGCGTGGACGGGCGTCCTCGTGGCGATCGCCATCGTACTCGTGCGGCGCGCCCTGCGCCCAGTCGAGTGAGGGTTAGTCCCCGGTCACGTCGTTCAGGAACTCGCGGATCGCGCCCAGGAACTCCCGCGGCTGCTCGAGCATCGCCATGTGGCTCGAGTGGGAGAGCACGCGCAGGTGCGCCGTCTCGATCCGCTGGTCCATCTCGATGGACGGGTTGAGGAAGAAGTCGTACTTGCCGACGAGGACGAGCGTGGGCAGGTCGATCTTCGAGTAGTACTTGCGTCCGTCCCACCGGGCGATCGTCCCGTCGACCGCGAACTCGTCGCCGTTGCGGCAGAGCATGGTCCGGTAGACCACCGGGCTTACCCGGGTCGCCTTCCAGTCGGGGTGAACCCCGGAGAGGAACCGGGTCTGGAACGGGCGGAAGATCTCCTCGCTGAGCAACTTGTACTCGGCGGAGTCGAACGCCTTCGCCCGGGTCAGCTCGCGCAGACGCTGGCGTTGCTTGGGCGACGCGGAGGCGAGCACCATCCGATTCGATTGGACGATCTCCTCGGCGCTCCCAGCCGTCCCGCAGAGGAGCAGCGAGGTCAGCCGGTCCTGGTACTTGTGGGCGTACTCGAGCGCGGTGAACCCGCCGGCCGAGAAGCCGAGCAAGTGGAGTTCCTTGATCTTGAGGGCCTTGCGGATCGCCTCGACGTCCTCGGCCATCTGCGGGAGGGTGTAGTCGGCGGACCGGCGCGGCGCCCAGCTATGCCCGACGCCCCGCGGGTTGAACAGGATCACCCGGAGATGGGCGTTGGCCAGTTTGAGCAGGCTCCGGAGGTAGTGGTAGGTCAAGCCCGGACCCCCCGGGTGAATGAGGAGCGTCGCGGGCCCCTTCCCCTGGGAGACGTACTCGAACGACCGACGACCAGGGACCGTCACGCGACGCAGGCGGGCCATCGGCGGAGGTAGTCGTTACGGGGGAAAAGCAATGCTCCCCGCGAACGGCGGGCGCCGACCGCCGGGGGGAGGGGCGCTCAGGCCGTCGTGACCCTCGGCCGGGACGAACGGGAGGAGAAGGTAGTCCTCCGACGCGTGCCGCCGGCGGAGATGCATCACCACCGCACCGAGGCACGCGACGCGAGCGGACCCCCGTGCCCCATCACGGGGACGGCGGGGCCGGGATCGGGCCCCGCCTGCGGGCCAACGACCGGAGTGAACGAAAGGGAGGTGAACGGACGTAACGGAGGGGGGTCGGTGGGGCTTGAGAGAAGGTGCGGGCACCGGGATTTGAACCCGGGTTATAGGCTTGGCAAGCCTATGTGATAACCAGACTACACTATGCCCGCATCCTTCTGTGGCGCCCGACACCGTCGGGGCGGCCCCTAACGTTACCGGTTCCCGCCAAAAGGGCCGCCTATAAGAAATCGAGCGGCGCCGCGCTGAGCCACGATCGATTTTCGAATCCTCCCGGGGGCCTCGTTCCGATTCCGGCGGACCGGCCCCGAGAGGCCACATCCGACGCATATCGGCCAGGACGTCGCTCCTCGGGTCCGGAATAAATCGAGCCCCGCTCATAAGCCCGGACTCCAATCGCCTCCACACAGGCATCGGCATGACTCTTCGAATCGTTGCTGGGACCATCGTCCTGGTGGTCCTGCTGGTTCTCGGCCTCCTGGTCCCCATGGGTATGGGCGGTCGTCCCGCGCCGACAACGTCCGCTCCGTCCACCAGGGGCCCAGTACCCGCGGGCTCGATCGCACCCTCCCCAAATTCCGGGGCCTCAAACTCGAGCTATACGCTCACCTTTCGCGAGACCGGACTCCCGAACGGAACGGCCTGGCAGGTCAACTACAACTCGACCTGGTCGACGTCCAACGGTACGACGATCACGTTCCCGGCCGTTAACGGGACCTACGACTGCGGAATCTACGAGGTCAATTCGCAAGCGTACCTGACCTACACGCCCCAGGTGATCGTCAACATGACGGGAACCTCACAGACGGTCAACGTGACGTTCGAGAAATCGTACCTGGCCTGGTTCAACGCCAGCGGGCTGCCGACCGGCGGGGGAGTGGGCCTCGACATCACCATCACCGCGGGCCCCCTGTGGGTCGGCTCGGGCTTCGGTGGGAGCAGCCAGAACATCTCCTATCCGATGTTGAATGGGACCTACAGCTTCAATGCCTCGGCAGGGCCGGACTACGTCGCCGTTCCGACCACCGGCTCGTACACCGTCAACGGGTCCGCCGTCTACATACCGGTCCACTTCGTCCCCAACCAAAATGGGTCGATCTGGTTCTCGGAGATCGGACTCCTCCCCGGCACCAACTGGAGCGTGAATGTCACGTCCTCCAACGATTCGCAGATCGAGCTGGGCCCCAACACGACCGACAACTACCAGGTGGTCCAGGCGATCGGGACCACGTTACGGGAGGGCGCCTACTCGTACAGCACGACCGCCCCGGCCGGGTACGCCGTCGCCCCGAGTTCCGGGAACTTCACCCTCACCGGGGGCCAACAGGTGGACGTGTGCCTGGTCTTTACACCCTCGGGGAGCCCGACCGGCCCGGGGTGTTGGAGTGGACAGTACGAGGCGATCTTCCAGTCCACGGGCCTCCCGAACCAAGTGGCCCTGTGCGTGAACGTCACGGGAGCCTACGACGGGTACCCGGTGAACGACGGCGGGTGCGGATGGGACGCCACCCACGGGGGCGCGATCGGGATCGGCGGTCTCTACAATGGCACGTACCACTATTCCGTTCCGGTCACCGACGGGCTCGTGCCGAGCCCCTCCTCCGGAACGTTCGTGATCGACGGGGGAACGGTGTGGGTCAACATCAGTTTCGAGCCCGGTCTGTTCTATCAAGCGACCTTCAACGAGTCCGGTCTCTCAGCGCCGTTCACTTGGTCGGTGGTCCTGAACGGGACGTCCGCCTCGTCCGCCACGAGCGCCCTCGTCATCTCCGGTCTGGGAAACGGGTCGTACTCCTACTCGGTCCCGGCCGTGCCCGGCTACGTGGCCACCCCGAGGTCGGGCTCACTGGTCATCGCCGGTACCAATGTGACCGTTCCGATCCAGTTTGTACTTCTGCCGGCGGGGAACTTCTCGGTGTCGTTTGTGGAATCGGGCTTGCCGGTCGCGACCAACTGGTCCGTATCCTTGAGCTCCGAGGACCTCTGGTCGGGAGGAGGCACCACGGTCACCTTCGTCGTCATGAACGGGACGTATACGTATGCCGTCGGGTCCGCGGCCGGCCTGGCCCCCTCTCCGGTCAACGGCTCGGTCCGGGTCGCCGGGGTTCCGGTGACGGTCGACGTCACGTTCGCATCGTCGGCCACGTCCTATGGGGTGGCCCTCTTCGAGTCCGGACTGCCGGCGGGCACGCCATGGAACGCCACTCTGGCCGGAGTCCTCCGCTCGTCCACCACGGACCAGATCAACTTCTCGGAACCCAACGGGACGTTCGGCCTCGAGGTGGCGTCGAACGCCAACTACTCAGCGAACTACACGACCTCGGTGACCGTCGCGGGGCGCGCCGTCGTGATCAACGTCACCTTCTCGGTGGCGGCCTACCCGATCGAGCTCTCGGAAGTGGGGTTGCCGGCGGGCGACCTCTGGAACGCGACGGCCACGAACGTTGGGACGGGAGCCTCGACGTTGGGCTACTCCACGGGGTCCGTCCTCACGCTGCGCCTTCGGATCGGAGAGTACGACCTGTACGCCACGGGGCCGGCGGGATATCGAGTCACCCTGTCTCGATCCGAATTCTCGGTCGATGGGTCGAGCCTAGCCCCGCTCGTGATCACGTTCTCGCTCTCGGCCTCGGCCCCGGTCACCGTCAGCTACTATCCGTTCGTAGTGGTCGGGATCCTCGCGGTGACGGGTCTCCTCGCGGCCGTCGGGATCGGCGGCGGCGTGCGGTCCCGGTACCGGCGGGACCGGGCCACCGGCCAGCGCTGGGTCGAGGAGTGGGAGGCCGATGCGGAGAACGCCCGGCCGCCCACGCTCCGACGGCCGTAGACCGAACCTCCGCCGATGGGCGCGCGGTCTCGAAGGTTCGGCTGAGGTCCTTTTCCGAGGTGCGCCCCTTCCGACCCCGACCCCGTGACGTCCGGTTCCCGCAACCCCAGCGACGCGAAGGGCCTGGCCGCCCGCATCGTACTCCATCTGGCCCAAATGCCTCCGCTCGGTCCGAACAGTGTGGCCCGGCTCGTCGCTACCCAGCAGGGGATGGTTGCGACGCTGCACGTACCTCAAGGGTCGCTGGTCCGGGCCCTCCGGCCACTTCTCGCGGCGGAGGTCGTGAAGGTCGAGCGCCGGTACGTAGCCGAGACAAATCGACGGATGAAGGTGTACGGACTCACGGCCCTGGGGGCCGCGGCGGCTCGGCATCTCGACCGAATCGCGACTCCGTCGTACTCCCCGGCACCGTCCGACGGTGGGGACGACGGGAGGGACCCCCGTCGTTGGAGCCCGGCCCCGGTGGATCGGTCGGCCCTGCTCCAGCCGCTCGGAACGGCGTGCACGGGGCGCTAAGCTCCGTACTCCGCCGCGACGGACCGGGGGGACCGCCTCCCGGGGGGTTATTACCGTCACGTCGCCGTCCCGCCCTTCGGCACCGCCATGGGGAGCGAGGACCGCTGGCAGGAAGGGGATCCCGTCAGCCTCGTCGCTGCGAGAGAGCCGGTCCGCGTCGTCCGGCTGGCCCGCGGTCCCGTGCGCGTGGGCGACGACACCGTCCTGGACCTGACGGACCTCATCGGTCGGCCGGTCGGGGGGGCGATCCAGGTGCTGGGGACGGCGTTCCACGCCGTCCGGCCTTCCCTGGCCGATTGGCTGAGCACTCTGCGTCGCGGCGCCCAGATTGTGACGGTCAAGGATGCGATGCAGATCGTGCGTCTGGCCGGGGTCGCGCCGGGAGGCCGCGTCGCGGAGGCGGGCGCGGGCACGGGCGCCCTGACCCTCGTGCTCGCCAGTGCGGTGGGACCGATGGGTCGGATCGTGTCGTGCGACCGCCGGCCCGACTTCCTCGAGAACGCGCGGGCGAACCTCGCCCGTGCCGGCTGGGAGGACCGGGTCGAGTTTCGACTCCGGGACGTCGCCCGCGACGGCTGGGGTGAGGGTACGTTCTCCTCCGTCGTGCTCGACCTGCCCGAGCCGTGGGAGGTCTTGGCCGCCAGTTTCACGTCGGTCGAGGTCGGGGGCTACGTCGCGACCTACACCCCGACCTACAATCAGCTCGAGCGGACGGTACGGCGGATGCGGGAGCTGGGATGGGCGGACGTGACGGCGGTCGAGCTGCTGGAGCGGGGTCTGCATGTCGGGGAGGGCGGCACCCGCCCCGAGTTCGAGATGCTCGGCCACACCGGCTTTCTGGCGTCGGCGCGGAGGGTCGGCTGACCATGGTCGTGCCGTCCCTTTCCATCGGCGCGGCGGTGGGGGTGGTGTTGTCGGGCGCGTACGTCTACGTCGAGGTCGGCCGGTACGCGGCCCCCCAGGTTCCGGTCACCCTGTTCGACGAGCGACGCGAGATCTTCGCCTACACGGCCGGTCTGTTCGTCGGGGTGCCGGTGGCCGTGGCGTACCTGTTGTTCGCCGTAGCGATGGGCAATGGTGCGCTGCCCGGCGCCCTGCTGTTCTTGGGTACGCTCGTCGGAGTGACCGAACTCGCGCAGTGGTTGCTGCTGCGCAGCGTGTACTGGGGCCGGTCCGATAGCGGACCGTTCTACGCACTCGGATTCCGTGCTGGCGTGGGCGGAATCGTGGCGCTTGCTATCGTCGCTCAGTACCTCGGGGGAGCGACGGTCCAATGGTACGGGATCCTGCTCGTCCTCGTCCAGTCCGTCGCGGTGCTGGGATTGGAAGTGACCGGGGGTCTCTTCTCCCTACCGCCGGGAGGCGCCGAGCATCGGACCGGCGGGGGACCCCTCCGGTCCGCGCTCTTCTCGGTCGTCGGGTTCTTCCTGATCGGTCTGGGTCCGCTGGTCGGACTGGCCGGCAGCTTCGGCGGGGCCCTGATCGCCCT
>JASHSU010000115.1 GCA_030038605.1 Thermoplasmata archaeon
CGGATTCTCGGCGTCAGAAACCTCTTATAGGGGGCCTTTCTCGGCCCGCCGGCGCGGTGGGGGCCGGCCATCATGGAGGAGTTCATCTGCGGCGTCGAGTTCCTTCGGGGACCGGCGGAGTTCTTCGCTCGCGTGTCCAGCGAGGCCGGCGGGGTCCGTGAGTACCGTGGTCCCAGCCCCGGCGCGGTGATCGATCAAGTGATCAACGACCTCCAAGAGGAGTTCGAGTCCGCCCCCGCGGCGTAGAGGAGTGGCGCGGGGGCATTCGCATCGAGGGTTGAGTCGGCGCGTACGAGGGTAGGGACGATGGAAAAACCGACGGGGTCCAAAGCACCGGTGAGCCGCGCGGTCGAGTCGGCCTACACCAAGGTCTGGGGTGAGGAGAACGTCGTCGCGCTCATCGCCTTGAAGGTCGAGACGAGCGAGGCCGACTCGGTCGCCTCCGACGTCGCGAAGTTTCCCGAGGCCGAGGACGTGTTCCTCGTCACCGGCGACACCGACATCTTCCTCAAGGTCCGGTTCCCCCACTATGAAGAGCTGAAGGACTTCGTCCTCCACCGGCTGCCCGGCGTGCACGGTATCCGCGAGACGAAGACCCTCCTGGTCGTGACCGCCTACAAAGAGGGCGGGGAGACGCGCTCAGCATGAACGCTCCCTCGAGCCCGGCGGGCGCGACGTCGGCTCCGACCCGTTCCCTCGAGCCGGAGACGCCGGAACTCCAGCGGCTGCTCGAGTCCCTCACGCAGCTCGCCGACGACGCGTCCGTGCCGCGCAACATCCGGCGCGGGGCCCAGTCGGCGAAGGATGAGCTGTCGAAACCCCGCGTGGCGCTCGACATCCGTATCGCCGGTGCGGTCTACGTCCTCGACGACCTCGCGAACGACCCGAACCTGCCCACGCACGGTCGCACGGCCATCTGGTCGATCATCTCGGGCCTGGAGAGTCTCCAGTGAATCGGCGAGGGCATAGGTTGAAATACAACAGCCGGGTCCCACGACCTCGGAGCGGTCGCGGGCCCGTAGCTCAGCTAGGTTGGCCGCGCGGTCGCCCGAGCGGCCCTACAAAGAGCATCCGGCTTTTAACCGGTTGGTCGGGGGTTCGAACGAACGCCCTCGCGCGGCGCGCGGGTACGTTCCGGACGTCCCCCCGGGCCCGTTCCACTCCTCGGAGCATCGCATGACCCCCAGCACCGCACGGCGCGCAAAGAAGACGGAGGCCAAGACCGCGACCCCACGGCCGTTCGTGGCCCACCACCTGGCGCCGCCGCACGAGGTCCTCAGCGAGGACGAGTCCCGCCGCGTGCTGGAGAGCCTGGCGACGACCTCCGAGCGCTTGCCCAAGATCCTCGTCTCCGACCCGGGCCTGCAGACCGACCCCAAGTTCGTCCCGATGCGCGACGCGGGCGAGAACCTGGTCGGTCGGCTCGTCCGCATCCATCGCCCCAGCCAGACGGCGGGCCAGGCGATCGCCTATCGGGTGATCGTGGCGTCGCTGGGGAGTTCGTAGTCCATGCGCGAGATCGTCGACGCCTTCTTCCGTGAGCGGTCGATCGTCAACCACCACCTGGCGAGTTTCAACGACTTCCTACCGACCAAGGACAACCCGAACTCGCGGATGCAGCGCATCGTCGACGAAGCGCGCGTCAGCGAGGACTCGACCGAGCGGGGGATCATCCGGCTGGACGTCCAGAAGACGAAGAGTTCGATCTACGTGCGCGTCGGACGCCGGCGCGATGCCCGCGGCAACGTCAACCCGTCCGCCGAGCCCACCATCTTCATCGGGGCGCCGTTCGTCAAGGAGCCGGTCGGCTCCAAGCCGACGCTCACGCCGATGGAGGCGCGCCTGCGCAACCTGACCTACCAGGCCCCGATCCATCTCAAGGTCACGGTCGTCGAGAACGGCGTCGAGCGCGCCCCCGAGGACGTCCACATCGGCGACCTGCCGATCATGGTCAAGAGCCGCCCGTGCAACCTGAACCGGTACAAGGTCAGCGAGGACGACCAGATCTGGCTCTCGGACGACGAGTACCGCGCCAAGCTGGTCGAGTACGGGGAGGACCCGCTCGACCCCGGCGGGTACGCCATCATCGGCGGCACCGAGCGCGTCATGATCTCGCTCGAGGACCTGGCTCCGAACCGGATCTTCGCGGAGCTGAACGAGCGGTACGGGACGCCGATCGAGAGCGCGAAGGTCTTCAGCCAGCGCGGCGGCTACCGGTCGCTCACCGTCGTCGAGAAGAAGAAGGAGGGGATCCTCCAGGTCTCCGTCCCCACCGCCAGCGGGCAGATCCCGCTGGTCATCATGATGAAGGCCCTGGGGATGAAGAACGACGAGGAGATCTTCCAGGCGGTCCTCGGCGAGCTCTACCCGCTGGACGAACCGTTCGTCCAGACGATGAAGCACCTGCTGAACGTCAACCTCGAAGAGTGCGTGTCCAAGAAGCTCTACCCGCCCGAGGGGATCCTCTCGACCGAGGACGCCCTCGTCTACCTGGAAAAGAAGTTCGCCACAGGCCAGGCGAAGGAGTACCGTCAGCGCAAGGTCGACGGGATCCTCGACCGCTCGCTGCTTCCCCACCTGGGCGACACGAAGTCGGACCGTCTCAAGAAGGCCCTGTACCTCGCGCGCATGGCCCGTACCGTACTCGAACTCCACCTCAAGGTGCGGGGCGAGGACGACAAGGACCACTACGCGAACAAGCGGCTCAAGCTCGCGGGCGACCTCATGGAGGACCTGTTCCGGGTCGCCTTCTCGCTGCTGCTCAAGGACCTCAAGTACCAGCTCGAGCGGTCGTTCGCGCGCAAGAAGGACCTGCGGATCGCCAGTGCCATCCGGCCGGACCTGCTGACGCAGCGGCTCGTGCACGCACTCGCGACCGGCAACTGGGTCGGGGGCCGGGCCGGTGTGAGCCAAGTGCTCGACCGGACCAGCCACATGTCGACCATCAGCCATCTCCGCCGGGTCACGAGCCCGCTCAC
>JASHSU010000116.1 GCA_030038605.1 Thermoplasmata archaeon
CGAACCTGCACCTCTGGGGATACGGGCCCCAGCAGGCGATCTCGGTCACCGCGAACGTTCCGAGCTGCGCCCGGGTCCTCTTGGCCGGCGTCAACCTGAGCGGTTCGCCGCCCACGGGCGTCCAGAACGGCACCTATCCCCTGTCGTTCACCGCCTGTCACGGGTACCAGGTCGCCAATGTCTCCGCCTCGGGGACGCTCCTTCTCAACGCCACGTCCCAGAACGTCAGCAGCTGGAACGGGACGGTCCTGGTGAGCGGTCCCGGAACCTTGGCCGTGAACCTGACCCACGCGCCCAGTACGTCCGGCCCCTCCGGACTCGCCGCGATCGATGTCCTGGGACTCAACTTCCTGGAGCTGCTCCTGATCGGAGCCGCCCTGGGGCTGGTGGCGGTGTTCGTCGTCTTCGTCGAGCTGGGCCGCCGTCGGCCGCGGAAGCCACGGCCCTCGGCCGGCGACCGGCCATCGACCCCGGGCGGATTCTAGGGCACGGCTCCGCGCCTCGAGTTTACGCTCGGTCGAGCCAGGAGCTGATCGCGGTCGCGAGGCGCTGAGGCGCCTCCGGATGCGCGCGAAGGAACAGCGTCGGTTCCACGAGCTCCAGCTCCATCAGCCGGAACTCTCCTCGGTCGTCCCGGACCACGTCGATCCGGGCATAGAGCGTCGGAGCTTCCGCGGCGCTCAGCACGGCCCGGCCGAAGGCCCGCTCCTCCTCACTCGCCGGGACCGGCGTCCCGCCCCCGGGGCCCCGGTTCCGCGCTAAGGCCGCCACGCGGTCCGCCGCGTGGGAGAACGTCCCGTCCAGGAACACCAGCGAGTGCTCGCCGGCCGTCTCCACGGACGCCAGGTACGGTTGGACGAGGACGGTTTGTTCGGCGACCAGCGCTCGGTACGTCGCCTCACTAGCCAGCAGGTTGGCCTCGTCCACCAGGTAGGTTCGGTGGGCATCGGCCGAGATGGAGGGCTTGAACACCATTCGGTCCCAACCGCGCGCGGTGCGGATCTCGGCGAGGGAGCGCGACCCGTCGCTGAACTCGGTCGGGACGATCGGCACGCCCCGAGCCTCGAGGTCGCGCAGGTACGTTTTCTGGGTGTTCCAGCGGAGGAGGGGGGCGCGGTTCCACAGCTTGGTGACCCGTGCGACCCGGTCGACCCACGCGAGGAACGCTTCCCGCTGGAGGTGGTAGTCCCAGGTCGACCGGACCACCGCCGCGTCGAACGAACCCCAGTCGACCGTGGGGTCGGACCAGACGGCCGGTGTGGCCCTGACCCCCCGCTGCTCGAGTTCCGGCAAGACGAGCTGCTCATCGTCCGCGAGCTGGGGCAGGGAGGGATAGGTGACGATGGCCACGCGCCGCCGAGAACGGGTCTCGGTCACCCGACCGGCTCCTTCGGCGGGGGCCGGATCCGTACCCCCTCGGGGGACTCGGTCGTGAGCCCGCTCTGGGTCGTGTGCTGGAGGATCCGGTTCAGGCCGGCCAGGGAGATGCGATGACCCCGGTGGTCGAGTTCCTCGAGCAACTTTCGCCGTCGGACCGGACCGGCGGCCGACCGGAGGACGGCCAGGACGGGCTCGACCATCCCGGGGGCGAGGCCGGCGATCGACGGCCGGCCCGAGGAGGGGTCGCTCATGGGGCCGGCGACCGAGCGAGCGAGATAATCTCGTCGGCCTCGCTTGACCGACTCTATTCATCCGCCCATGCCCCACCCCCGGGCATGCGCCCCCGACGGCCGTCCACGGACCTCTCCGTCGCGCGGCGGTTGCTCCGCGAACTCGAGCGGATGCGCGCCGAGATCGTCCGGCTCGAGCGCCGACAGCCCCTGGCGGCGTTCGGTCCGCGTCGGCCGAGCGCCCGGAACCTGGTCGACTACCTCGCCTTCCGACGGTTCGACGCCCGGCGAATCCAGGATGACCTCGCTCGGCTGGGGCTCTCGTCGCTCGGACGGTCCGAGAGCCACGTCCGGGACAACCTCGATCGCGTCCTGGACCAACTCTATCTCATGGTCGGCCGGCGTCCTCCTCGGCGACCCGGGCCACCCGACTTCGGTCCGGAGGTCGGGCGACACCTCATCGACCGGCATGCCCGGACGCTGTTCGGTCCTCCCCGGCTGGGCCGACGGACCCGGATCATGGTCACGGTGCCCAGCGAGTTGGCGACCGACCCCGGCCTCGCTCGGGACCTCCTGGCCGCCGGGATGGACTGTATGCGCGTCAACTGCGCGCACGACAGCCCCGCCGTCTGGGGGGAGATGATCTCCCAGCTTCGGAACGCCGAACGAGGTACCGGTCGACGGTGCCGGGTCGAAATGGACCTCTCGGGACCCCGTGTCCGAACGGGCCCGATGCTCCCCGGGCCGTCGGTGCTGAAGGTCCGTCCCGACCGGAACGCGTTGGGTCAGGTCCTCGAGCCCGGGGCGCTGTGGTTGACGGCCCCCGACTCCGTGAAGGGACCCGACCCCACGCTCGCCCCCGCGGTCGAAGTACGCGGAGACTGGTTACGTCGCCGACGCGTGGGGCACCGCATCTTCCTCACGGACGCGCGCGGCTCCTCCCGTACGTTGATCGTCAGCGCCGTACGGGGATCCGCACGACGGGTGACGACCGAAAAGACCGTCTACCTCTCCGGCCGAAGCTCCCTGCGGGCGCGCGCGGCACCCGGCGCCCGGTGGGAGACGACCCCCGTCCAGGTCCCGCCCCGGGAGGGGGCCGCCCTCCTCCGCGTCGGCGAGCCGGTCCGACTCTCGACGACGGTGACGCAAGGTCATGCCGAGACCCGGGACCGCCGGGGACGGCTCCGGACCGCCGCCGTGATCCCGGTCCTGCCGACCGAAGCGCTGGCGGCCCTCCGGCCCGGACACCGGGTCTGGTTCGACGGTGGCCGGGTTGGCGGGGTCGCCCGGCGCGTCCGGCGGGGCGAGGTGGTCCTTCGGGTCACCCACGCGCGGCCCCAGGGGGTCCGCATCGGCGCGGACAAGGGACTCAACTTTCCGGACACGGTCCTGCCGATTCCCCCGCTCACGGACCAGGATCTCCGGGACCTCGACTTCGTCGCGGGACACGCGGACGTGGTCGGATACTCATTCGTCCAGTCCGCTTCGGACGTTCGTGGCCTCCGACGAGAACTGGCCCGACGCGGCGCGGTGTCGAAAGGGTTCATCCTCAAGATCGAGACCGGCCGAGCGTTCGAATTTCTGCCCGAGATCCTGCTCGCCGCCCTGCGGGCTCCGGTCGCGGGGGTCATGGTCGCTCGGGGAGACTTGGCCGTCGAAGTCGGCTACGAGCGCCTGGCCGAGGTCCAGGAGGAGATCCTCTGGCTGGCCGAGGCGGCGCACCTCCCCTCCATCTGGGCGACCCAGGTGCTGGAGGGCCTGACCAAGACCGGGCTTCCGTCGCGCGCCGAGGTCACGGACGCCGCGATGGGCGCCCGCGCCGAGTGTGTGATGCTCAACAAGGGCCCGCACCTGGTGGAGGCCGTCCGGGCGCTCGACAACATCCTCCGTCGGATGGAGGCGCATCAGGCGAAGAAAAGCGCCCGACTTCGACAGTTGCGGGTTGCGGAGAGGTTCTTTGACCCTGTCGACGCCGAGTTCCCGCCGGCGGAATCCAAGGAAATCGCTCCCGGCGAGCGGGTCCCGTCGGACCGGGCGAGCGCCCGGCGATCCGGGCGGCGCTAGTTCCCCCGCCCGACCGTCGGGATGGTCGGGGTTCCCGCGGCGATGAGGACGCGTCGCCAACGCCCAGTCCTTGGCTGGGAGGTGGAGGCGGGAACTCCGACCACGATCGAACGAGAGCCCGCCGGTGATTAGTAGCCCTCGTCAAGATGAGTTGACACCCATCCACTCGGGAAGACGGCCGGGACGGGCGCCGCCGAACCGACCCTACGTCCTAACCTCTCGGTTAGGTCGAAGATATCTCGGCCGACTCCGGTCTCCCGCCACCGAGTCGGGGTGCCCCCGACGCCTCGATTCGGCCTCCTTGGAGGAAAATTCAGAATCTATAGAGAAACCGTTCTAGTCGTTTATATTTTATCGAAACTATTGACGTGCGGGTGACGTCGGTATGGTCGCCAACGAAGGAAAATGGGTCGTGATGGGGCTCGTGACCGCGGTGCTGGGGGTGCTCGTACT
>JASHSU010000117.1 GCA_030038605.1 Thermoplasmata archaeon
AGCTCCCGGCAGAACCACTTCGACGACTCGATCTGCGCGGCCGCCTGACCGGGTCCGACCGTCGGGATCTGCGCTCCCCGCAGGGCGTCCGCGACGCCCGAGGCCAGGGGGGCCTCCGGCCCGATGACGGCCGCCTCCACCCGGTGCGTCCGGGCGAACTCGACGACCTTGGCGCCGTCCGTCGGGTCGACCCGGGCGGACGCCGTGGCCAGACGCTCCAGGCCGGGGTTCGTGTTGGTGCTGACGACGAAGACCGTCGCCTCGGCCCGGTGCAGCGCGGCCGCGATCGCGTGCTCCCGCGCGCCGCCCCCGACCACGAGGAACCGCATACCAGCGGGGGCAGGAGGGGGCCCGTATATGGGATTCGCCCGGCGTGGTGGCGGGAGGGTCCCCGGCGGGCTCCCGGAGCCGCCGACGCGGGGTCGCCACGCTTAAGAACCGTGCCTAGGTGGCCCCGCTCTCGGAAGGACGATGGAGATCCGGGTCGTCGAGAAGGAGCACGATGTGCTCCGCGTCGAGTTTCCCAAAGGGGAGGAGACCCTCCTCATTCCGCTGGTGGAGGTCCTCCAGAAGGAGGACAAGGTCCTGGAGGCCCGGTACTATCTGGGCCACCCGTTCCTCGACCGCCCCACCCTGTACGTTCGAACGAAGGGCGAGAAGCCGCAGCAGGTGCTGAAGCGGGTCCTCAAGGACCTGGCGGACCTGTACGGTGACCTGCTCTCCGACTTCGAGAAGAAGGCCGACAAGGTCAAGGCCTAGGGGCCGCCGAAGGCGATGCTAAAGGAGTGCGCCCAGCACGGGTACTTCCGGGCCGAAGCCTGCCCGGTCTGCGGACAGCCCGGTCGATTCCTGATGAACGACCGGGAGTTGGACCACCTGGGCCGCGTGCTCACCGGTATCCTCCGCCACTTCCCCGACCGCTACGGGCTCACCATGGACCCGCAGGGCTGGATCCCCCTGCCGTCGATCGTCCGGGCCATCTCCCAGCGCCACCCCGCCTACCACTGGCTGCGTGTCCAGCACCTGGTCGCCATCGTGGAGACGGACGCCAAGGGCCGCTACGAGGTCCGGGACGACCGCGTCCGGGCGACCTACGGCCACACGGTCGAGGTTGCGCTCGACCTGCCAACCGAGAACATCCCCGAGCACCTGTACTTCCCGGTGACTCCCGAGGAGGCGACGATCGTCCTCGAGGTCGGCCTGAAACCGTCCGACCGCAAGCGGGTCCACCTCTCCAAGACGGCCGATGACGCCCGGGCGGCCGGCGCCGTCCGGACCCCCGAGCCGGTCATCCTCGAGGTCGACACCCGACGGGCGCGCGACGGCGGGCTGGTCATCATGCGGGCCGGTAAGACGGTCTATCTGGTCGACCAGGTGCCCGCCGAGTACCTCTCGCGCCACGAGGCACCGGCCCCGGCGAAGGCCGACGACACCGCGTAACTCGGTCGCCGACCGTCAGAACGGCGCGCCGCACGACTCGCACTTTGTGGCGGTCGCCGCGCTCAGCCGGCCGCAGTACGTACATCGCCGCGGGGGCATCGGCGCCCCGGGCCCCGCCTTGCCGGCCTTGCGCATCGCCTGCCGCTCCGCCACCTCGGGCGGGGGTGGGGGCGCGTTGGCGTGCGCCTGGTTGACGGCCGCCGCCCAGGCGTTGATGTCGTCGACCTGGATCGTCAGAACGCGGGCGAGCAGGTTGACCTGGAGGACCTTGCCGCCCGGACCCGGCCCCGCCTGGGCCTGACGCACGCGCCAGAGTCCGATCCGGTACTCGTTGCTCGCCGGGCCCCCGCCGCCCCCCCACCCCTCACCCTGCGGCGGGGCGGCGCCGCTCGGCTCGAAGACGAGGTACATGTTGGTGAGGGTGAGGACGCCGGGCCGCGGACCGCCCTGCGTGAAGACCGTGACCGGTCCGGACCGGATCGGCGTCTCCCCGCTCTGGAACATCACCATGGCCGGCTGCGGTCCAGCGGTCGGCGCGCACGGCCTTAGCGCTTTCTGACCGACCCGCTCAGTCGAACCCGTCGCTCGCGACGCTCGACTCGTACGTCGTGGTGATCTCGGCGATGTAGGTGATGTGGCTGCTCGCCGGGTACGGGTTCGTGAAGATGAAGTAGTAGGTGTCGGTGTACTCGGCCGAGAAGACGATCCGGCCGTTCGTGGTCGGGCCCAGGGTGTACTGGGGCGTCGGGTTGAGACCGTTGATGAACTGCGGCATCTCGGTCGAGTTGTAGACGTCCAGCACGACGTCGAGCGCGGCCGGCGCCGTCGTGCTGAAGTTGCCGATGACGAAGTCGCCACCGGTGATGTCCCCCGAGATGATGGTGTAGTTGCCCGGGCCGATGGTGTACAGGCCCTGGGTATCGAGCGGGTCGTCGACGACCGGCGGGCCCGCGATCAGGGTGGAGAGCAGGGTGTACCCCAGACCGACCGCGATCCCGATCACGACGAGGGTCCGGAGCAGGTTGGTCGCCTTCTGGCGGCGGCGGACCGATTTGGGCAGGGTCGCGACCTCGGCGGCGCGGATCGGGTCGGGGGCGCCGCACTCCGGGCACACCTTGTCGTTCGGCGCGACCGCGACCGAACAGAATCGACAGGCGCCCCAGGTGTCGTCCCCGGGCGGCGCGGTCCGCGGTATCGCCACGGGAGCGGAGCCGCCGGACGCCTTTTTGGGGTTCCGTACGAACCCGGAGGCGGTTACGCGCGCTTGCCGCCGCCGACGTTGAGGAGGACGTTCTTCGGACGGGTGAACGGCTCCAAGGCGCGGACGCCCTGCTCGAAGCCCAGACCGCTCGACTTGACACCGGAGAATGGCGTCTGCGGGAAGCTGTTCGGGGCCTCGTTGACGACCACCATCCCCGCCTCGAGGCGGCGAGCGACCGAGACCGCGGTGCCGAGGTCCCGGGTCCAGAGCGCCGACATGAGCCCGTAGGAGGTGTCGTTGGCCATCCGGATCGCTTCCTCGGTGTCCCGGAACGTGGCCACGGACAGCACGGGGCCGAAGATCTCCTCTCGGATCGCGCGCGACGAGGAGGGAACGTCGGCCAATACGGTCGGACGGACGAAGTTCCCGGCCCGGAGGGGCTCGTCGTTCGCCTTCGCGCCGCCCGTGACGACGGTGCCGCCGTCCGACTTCGCCGACTCGACGTAGCCGAGCACCAGGTCGGCCTGCTCCTTCGACACGACCGGGCCCATCTCGACCCCGTCCTGCAGGCCGGGACCGAGCTTCGTCTTCTCGGCGATCTGGCGGACCTTCTCCACCAGCGCGTCGCGCAGGCTCTCGTGGACCAGCAGGCGCGAGGCCGCCCAGCACATCTGGCCGGCGTTGCCGAAGATCCCGTAGCCGATCCCCTTCGCCGCCCGGTCGACGTCGGCGTCCGGGAAGATGAGGACCGGACCCTTGCCGCCCAGCTCGAGCGTGAGCGGGACGAGCCGCTGGGCCGCGAGGAGCGCGAGGCGGTGGCCCACGTCGCCGCTGCCGGTAAAGGTCACGGAACGGCAGTGGGGGTCCTCGACCAGGGCCTCCCCGACCGAACTCCCGCTGCCGGCGACGACGTTGAAGATCCCGTCCGGGATCCCGGCCTCCTTGGCCAGCCGGGCGACCGAGATGGCCGTCAGCGGGGTGAGGCTGGCCGGCTTCAGCACGACGGCGTTGCCGGCCGCGAGGGCGGGCACGACCGAGCGCATCGCCAGCAGGAGCGGGTAGTTCCACGGGGCGATGTGGAC
>JASHSU010000118.1 GCA_030038605.1 Thermoplasmata archaeon
GTCCCTCGGCGACCAGGATAGCGCTCCGCTTCTCACCGTCGGCCCGAAGGACGGCCGCCCGCCGCTGACGCTCGGCGGACGTCTGTTCCTCCATCGCCGCCTTGACCGGTCCGACGGGGTCGACCTCTTTGATCTCGACCGCGTCGACGCGGACGCCCCACTTGTCGGTCGCCTCGTCGAGGATGTCCCGGAGCCGGGTGTTGATCCGCTCGCGGTTGTAGAGGATCTCGTCCAGCTCCATGTCGCCGATGATCGACCGCAGGGTCGTCTGGGCCAACGCGACCGTCGCGACGTGGTAGTCCTGGACCTGGAAGATCGCCTTGGGCGGGTCGACCACCTTGATGTAGATGATCGCGTCGACGTTCGTCGGCGAATTGTCCTTCGTGATGACTTCCTGGCGGGGGACCTCCAGCACCTGCGTACGCAGGTCGATCGGGATCACGACCGAGATCGGGCTAACGATATTCAAACCCGGATTGATGATGCCCCGGTAGGACCCGAGCCGAGTGACGATGCCCTGCTGGTACGGAGCGATCGTGTAGATCGCCCGCCACAGGAGGACGAGGATCGCGATGAAGACGAGGACCAGAATGACGATGACCACTGTGTAATCCATGCGAACTGTTCCCCTACCTTCGTTTTCTGAATTCGTTCATCCGGCGCGCGGAGTGTCGACGGGTTGCACGGTTACCGAGACCCCCTCGCCGTGGACCACACGAACGTGGACCCCGGCGGGGATGGAGGTGTCGGCTCGGGCGGACCAGATCTCGGACTTGATACGGACCTTCCCCTTCAGCGTGTTCGGAACCACCGGCGCGACCACGATTCCGACCTCGCCCACCAGGCCCGACGAGGTGGTACTCAGGGGTCGATGCGTTGGTGCCACCATGCGCAGGTACTGCAACTCGGCGAAGGTCGCGACCATGGTGCCGAGGATCACGACGATCGTTCCCCAGGGCTCGTCCAGCAGGAAGTTCGGGAACGCCAGGTAGAGAAATCCCGCGACGAGCAGGATCGTTCCGGGGATGATCAGCAGCACGCCGGGGTGGACCAACTCGAGAGCCAGCAGGATGATGCCCCCGAGGACCAGAATGATCCCGACGGTCAGGTCCACGACCATGGTACTCGTCGGCGAGTACCGCACAAGCCATAAGTCCGCCCCCCGGCGGCGGCCGACGAGGGTCGCCGTCTATCGGATATACGATTCGGTCGCCTGCAGGTCGAACCGGGAGACCACTCGGAGCCGGTTGCCCCGTCCACCCTGAGCCTGGGAGAGGAACGGGAACATGCGCCACAGGTCGCCCTCGGCCATCCGGGTGGCGGGGTGGTCGGGGCCAAAGGCGGCCCGGGTCACGTGGGCCGTCACCTCGCGTACAGCGCCTTCGTCCAGGTAACCGAGCGAGTGAAGGTACTCGTGAGCCAGGATGACATAGACGAACGAGTTGAATTCCAGCGAGTCCTTCGCATGCGCCCGCATCGCGTCGACCAGTCCCTCGTTCATCACGATCAGGTTCCCCGTGACCTGCCAGTAGGCCCCCAGTTGAGGAGGGAGGTTCGACAACCCCAGGCCCAGGCCGGGCCGTTCCACGCCCAGCACGCGGCGCACCGCGGCCCGGACCACCCGGAAGACCGCATCGTAATCGGCCGGTCGTTCCAGTCGCGCGCCGACGTCGCCGAGCGGGCTCGGGGTCGGGGCGGCGGGCGACGAGGGTCCCGGCGGAGACACCGAGGGACCGGCGGAATAGAAAACGTCGAACATCGGTCTAACCAGCGGCCGGACCCGAGATATAGCCTCGGTGGCGGACGCGCCACCAGACTACGTCGGCCCGCCTCCCACGGCGGAGTTCGGTGGGGCGGAGCCTATAGACGCACGCCGGGTGTCAGTCGGTCGTGCCGCGACCCATGGACGTCGTACTGCCCCGGCGGCGGGAGCGGTTCGACGACCGCCGGAAAGAGAGTGCCCAGCGCAAGCTCCTCGACCAGTTCTTCGACCACCGGACCTTGCTCACGATCTCCCGTCTCATCTCGCAAGGGCAATTCGACTCCGTCGATTTCCCGGTGGCGACCGGCAAGGAAGGCGGAGTGTTTCGGGCCACGGCCGGCTCGGAATTCCGGGCGATCAAGGTCTACCGGATCGGGAACACGACCTTCCGTAACCTCCCGGCGTACGCACTGGACGAGCTCCGGCGGGAGACGAGCGTACGCGACTTCGCCGGGCTCATCTACGCCTGGACCCGTCGCGAGCACTCGATCCTCGGTCGTCTCACGGACGCCAAGGTGCGGGTACCGATGCCGTACGGTCACCTGCGGAATGTACTGGTGATGGAGTTCGTGGGGAACGCCGAGGGCGGTGCTCCGAGGTTGCGGGACGCCTACATCGAGGACCCCGAGGCGGTCTACCGAGACCTCGTCGATCAGGTGGGCCGGATGGTCCGGGAGGCCCACCTGGTCCACGGGGACCTCTCGCCTTACAACACCCTGTACTTCGAGGGTCGCTGCGTGCTGATTGACGTCGCCCAGGCCGTCTCGTCCGCGCATCCCCACGCGGCCGAGCTGCTCACTCGGGACCTCACACACTACGCCACCTTCCTGCGACGTCTCGGGGTCGACGTGAGCGGCGAGGAGTTCGCCCATGCCGTCGGGGCCGATCGACTCGCCTCGGCGCCGGCCGGAGGGTGAACGTGCCGGTGCTGTACGCGCGGATTCCCGAAGATCGGGTCGCGGTCGTCATCGGCACCGGTGGGGCGACTCGGCGAGGGATCGCCCGAGCCACCGGGGCGGACGTGCAGGTCGACGCCGAGGAAGGCGAAGTCCGAGTGAGCGCGCCGGACGACCAGCCCGAGGCGGCGATGCGGGCCCGAGACATCGTCCTGGCCATCGGGCGAGGGTTCTCGCCCGAGCGAGCCCAACGTCTGCTGAAAGACGACACCTACCTTCAGGTGCTCGACATCAAGTTCACCACCGGGCACCGGGACAAAGCGGGACTTCGTCGCATCCGCTCCCGGGTCATCGGTCGCGCGGGTCGCGCTCGCGCCCGCATCGAGGAACTCTCGGGGTGCTCCGTGAGCGTCTACGGCTCGACCGTCGCCCTGATCGGGAAGGACGACCAGCTGGACCGCGGCGTCCGGGCCGTGGAGATGCTCCTCAAGGGCAGCGAGCATTCGACCGTCTTCCATCTCCTCGCCAGCCTGCGCCGGAGCGCGGCGGTCGACGCCGCGACGATGCCCGCCGACGAGGACGGCGAGGCCTGATCTCGTGGCGAAGACCGTCCCGCTCGACGCTCCGACGCTCGCGTGGGCCCGGACGTGGTTCGCCCGATACTACCGGTCGGTCACGGTTCCGACCCCGTCCCGCCTCGCGCGACGCGAGTTCGCCGCCTTTCCGTTCGGACTCGAGACGTCCATGCGACGTCACGAGACCCTGCCCACCCCGGCCGAACTCCACGCGTTCCTTGCGCGGGACGTGCCCCGCCACGTGTACTACTCCACCGCGTACTACCGGCGTCCGGCCGAGGCGACCATGGCCGGCAAGGAGTGGCTCGGGGCCGACCTCGTTTTCGACCTGGACGCCGACCATCTGCGCGGGGCGGAGACGATGAGCTACGCAGAGCAGCTGGACCGGGTCAAGGAGCGTCTGATCGACCTGGTGGACGACTTCCTGCTCCGCGATTTTGGTATCTCGCCGAACGACCTCGCCCTCGTCTTTTCCGGTGGTCGAGGGTACCACGTCCACGTGCGGGACGAGCGGTTTCTTCCGCTCTCCAGCCCGGAGCGCCGGGAGCTGGTCGACTACGTCCAGGGGATCGGCTTCGATGCCCAACGAGCGGTCGCCGGGTCGACCCTCAATGTCGCCGACGACGAGCGACCGTCGGGGGGCCGTCGATCCACGCTGCGGGTGCAGGAGCTGGCGCCGCCCGACGGGCCGGGCTGGCGCGGGCGGACCACCCGCGCCGTCCTCGACCGGCTCCGTCGGTGGCAGGAGGCGGGCCGGGACGCGGCGGTGACCGACCTCCTCGCACTCGGAGTCCCCAAGGCGCACGCGAGCAAGATGGCGAAACTCCTGATCGACCAGGGCGGGGCGGACCGCATCCGGACCTCGCTCCGCCTGGAAGTCCTCCCCCCCGCGCTCGAGGAAGAATTCCTGCGCGCGGTCATCCCGGCCGCCGCGGTCGAGGTCCAGGGCGAGACCGATGCTCCGGTGACGACCGACATCCATCGCCTCATCCGTCTCCCCGGATCCTTGCATGGGGGTACGGGCTTCCGCGTCGTGCCCTTGACCCGCGAGAGCCTCGACTCGTTCGCCCCCCTACCGGAGGCGGCGCTGCCGGTCGACGGGCAGGTGCGGGTCACGTTCTCGGCCGATGTCGACTATCCCTGGGGAACCGGGCGACTCGCGGGCCGCTCAGGCGACTCGGCCGAACTTCCCGCGGGGGCGGCCGTGTTCCTCACGCTGCGCGGGGAGGCGGTGCCGGCGCTTCCGCCTTGACGGGTACCACGAGACGACCGATCTTCTCGATCTCGGCTTCGATCACGTCCCCGGCCTTCAACTTCCGAC
>JASHSU010000119.1 GCA_030038605.1 Thermoplasmata archaeon
ACGCGGGCCCCCGCGTAGGAGGCCCCGAGGATCATGTTGACCGCCGCGAGCTCGTCCTCCGCCTGACGTACGACCCCGTGAAACGGCGGAAGGTACCGCTGCAAGTGCTCCATGATCTCCGTCGCGGGCGTGATCGGGTACCCGGCGAAGAATCGACCCCCACCGACCACGAATCCAAGCGCCGTTGCCTGGTTGCCGGTGGTCATGATGAAATCGTGCGCGTCCCCGTCGGCGACGGAGAACCGGTCCGCGAGGCCCGGCGTCTCGAGCGCGGCCTTTCGCCCGATCTCGAGGGCCTTGAGGTTCTTCTCGAGCGCCTCGCCGCCCCGCCGCTTGAACCGCTCTTCGATGACCGCCCGGGTCTCGGTCGGGTCGAAGCCGAAGATGACGCTGAGCGCGCCGTAGGCCGCCGTGTTCTTGAAGATCGGTTGACCGAGCGGGCCGCCCACCAGCGTCGCGAACGGGAATCCCGTCGCGTTGGGCAGGTCGACCTGGAACGTGGTCGAGTCGTAGAGGATGTAGCCGTGGGGCGCGAGCTCAGATTTCCCGATCTCGATCGCTTCCTTGTCGAAGGCGACCAGGACGTCGACCTCGGTCTTCACGGCGGCGACCGCGGCGCGGCTCCCGCGGACGGACGCGTCGGCGTGACCGCCCCGGATCCGGGACAGCACGTTGCGCGAGAGGTAGACGTAGAGGCCCCGCTTGCGGAAGTAGCGCCCCAGGAGGTCCGAGACCGTGAGGGTTCCGTCGCCGCCCTGACCTCCGATCATCACGCTCACGTCTGTGAGGGCGGTTGGGTGGCGGTCCGCGTCCGCTCCAGTAAGGTCCGGGACCGGCGTCGCTTTGGCTGCGGGAGTGGTCATGAGTGCCTCGATGGACCGTCGAAATACGACGTACGTTGCATTTCAGCACGGGTCGGTATTTAAGTACTGACGGGAGACCGACACACTACCGCACTTTTCGGGGAGCTCCGGAGACTCCGGTTCCGACAAAGGTTAACTCGGCACGACGGGTGAATGCGACGATGGACGAGCCCGGTCTCGTCGAAAACTACCACTCTGCGACCGCGACGCAGCGGGAACTCGTCGCCCGCCCGGTGCTGTGGGACGAGACACTGCGCGACGGCGAGCAAACCCCGGGAGTTCACTTTTCGCCGGAGGAGAAGCTACGCATCGCCGAATTGCTCTCCGAGATCGGCATCCCGCTCCTGAATGCGGGCATCCCCGTCGTCTCCGAGAAGGAGCGCACGGCGGTCGACCTCCTGGCCCACGCGGGGCTCAAAGCGAAGATCCTCGCCGCGGCGCGGACGGTCCCGGCGGATGTCGACGCCGTGATCGCGAGCGGCGCCACCCACATCGCGATCTTCGTCGCGGCGAGCAATGTCCACCTCCGGTACAAACTGCGCATGAGCCAGGAGGAGGTGCTGGACGCCAGCCTCCGTTCCGTCCGGCAGGCCAAGGACGCCGGACTGCACGTCGCCTTCGTCACGGAGGACACCGTCCGCGCGCCGTTCGATTTCGTGGAGCGGCTGTACCGGGAGGTCCAAGAGGCCGGCGCGGACCGTCTGGTCGTCTCCGACACGGTCGGGATCATGACACCGCTCACCTTCCGATGGTACCTGCAGGAATTCCGCCGCCGGGTCCACCCGAAGGACCTCTCGGTGCACTGCCACAACGACTTTGGGCTCGCCACGGCCAACACCCTGACCGCCCTCGAGTGCGGCGTCGTCGCGCCCCACGTCTGCGTCAACGGGCTGGGGGAGCGGGCCGGAAATGCCTCCCTCGAAGAGGTCGTCCTCTGCCTGGAGGCCCTGTATGGGGTCCGGACCGGTATCAAGACGGAGCGACTCTACGAACTCTCCCAACTCGTCGAGGAGATCTCGGGCATCCCGATCGCGGCCAACAAGGCGCTGGTCGGCTACAACGCGTTCTCGCACGAGGCGGGCATCCACACCCACGGGATTCTGGCGCACACGCTCACCTACGAACCCCTGCAACCGTCGGTCGTGGGTCGGGAGCGGCAGATGATCCTGGGCAAGCACACCGGGAAGGCGGCTCTGGTCGAGAAGCTAAAGGAACGAGGCATGACCGCACCGGACCCTCTCCTGCTCGACCTGCTCCAGCGCGTCAAGGTCGAGACCGAGTCGCGGTCCAAGGGCGAACTGCAGCAGTTCCTGCGCGAGTACCGTCGACTGTTCGAGCGGCCCGGCCTCAGCGATGACGAGTTCTGGACGATGGTCGATATCGTCGGTATCCGGAGGGCCCACGCATGACGACGGGAAACGGACACGGGATGACACTCGCCGAAAAGGTGCTGGCCCGGGCGGGGGGGCTCGACCACGTCGTCCCCGGTCAGATCGTCGAGGGGAACGTCGACCTCGCGATGATGCACGAGCAGGGAGCCCAAACGGTGCTCCCGTTCCATCAGATGGGCGCCGAGAAGGTCTGGGACCCGGACCGGGTGGTCATCGCCATCGACCACTGGGTGCCCGCCTCGACCGAGGGCGCCGCGGTGCTCCACCGCATCCTGCGCAAGTTCGCGGCGGAAACCCATCTTCCGCATTTTTACGACGTGGGGAACCACGGCATTTGCCATCAGATCCTCGCGGAGAACGGCTGGGTCGTCCCGGGCGACCTCGCGGTCGGGACGGATTCGCACACCAACATGCTGGGGGCGATGGGCGCGGTCGCTGCCGGCATCGGACCCACCGAGATGGCGGCCGTCCTGGCGCTCGGGCGACTCTGGCTCAAAGTCCCCCCGACGCTCCAGGTCCGAGTCCGCGGCCGTTTCGGCAAGGGCGTGACCGCGAAGGACCTGGTCCTACGGATTCTGGGAGAGGTCAAGACCACCGGGGCGACGTACAAGGCGGTGGAGTTTACCGGCCCGACGATCGCGGCGCTCAGCATGCCGGAGCGGTTCACCATCTGCAACATGACGACCGAGATGGGGGCGAAGGCCGGTATGGTAGCGCCCGACCAGACGACGTTCGACTATCTGGCGCCGATCGCCAAACACGCAATGCACCCGATGCAACCGGACGCGGACGCGTCCTACGAACGGGTCATCGACATCGACGTAACGGACATGCCCCCGATGGTTGCCTGCCCGTACTCACCGGACAACGTCCGTCCGCTCCCCGAGGTCATCGGAGAGCACGTGAAGGTCGACCAGG
>JASHSU010000120.1 GCA_030038605.1 Thermoplasmata archaeon
CCTGGTAGTTGAAGTTCGGGTCGAGAGGGTACACGTCGCCCTCCAGCACGGTGTAGCCGGGGTACCCCGCCGGGCAGCCGAGCGGGGGCGGCGGGGCCGAGGGACCGACCGAGACCGAGGGGCCCGGCGCCGGTGACGTCACGGACGGAACGGACGCGGGCGCCGGGGCCCCCGGGGCCGGGGGTACGGCCAGGGTCGCCGGGACGGAGCCGAGCAGGGCGGTGAGGGCGACGAACGACACCAGGACCGCGAGCCCGACCCGACCGACCGTCCGCACGGGCCCTCCTACCGGGACTCCTCGTCCGGGCTCTCGCCCCGCGGGGCGGCGGTCGGAGGGTGGAACAGCTCGACGCCGGGCATCTCCAGCGCCGAGCGCGGACGGGTCCGCTGGTACCCCTGCCAGGCATAGGTCAGGCCGACGATGAACAGGACCCCGCCGAGACCGGCGACCAGCAGGCTCACCGGGTAGCCGTACCGCACCCCGTGCCAGACGGGCGTCCAGATCCCGAGGACGAAGACGACCGCCCCCAGGACAGCGACCGCGGACCAGGTGCCGGGCGTGAGGCGCGCCGCCGCCGGCGGCGGGGGCGCCGCCCCGCCCGCTACGAACGGCCCCTCGCCGGCCCCCATCGCCCGATCGCCCTATCCGCGGGTCCCGTAGGTGCGGATGAACTCCTGGGCCCAGGTCAACGTCTCCGCGGTGATGGAGCTCTTCGCCCGGGAGAGCGCTTCGGAAAGGTCCTCCATCCGGACGCCCTTCACGTCCACGGCGGCCGCCTGGGCGGCGGCCGAGCCGGGCGCGTGCTTGGGCGCGGTGGGGTCCTCGCTCTCGAGCTGGGTGCGCAACGCGATCAGCTTCGCCTCGTCCACCAGGCTCGCGATGTCGGCGCCCGAGAACCCGGCGCTCTTCTGCGCCAGGAGGTCGTAGTCGATCGGTCCTTCCGTCGGCGTGCCCTTCATGTGGATGCGGAAGATGTCGCGGCGCGCGGCCAGGTCGGGCGGCGGCACGTAGAAGATCTTGTCGAACCGGCCCGGCCGGAGCAGCGCCGGGTCGAGCGTCTGCGGCCGGTTGGTGGTCGCGATGATGATGACCTTGTCCTTCGGCCGCAGGCCGTCCATTTCCGTCAGGAACTGGCTGACCGCCCGCGAGACCTCGGGGGTGCGCATCGAGTCCTTGGACGCGAGCGCGTCGATCTCGTCGAAGAAGATGATCGACGGCGCGTTCTCGCGCGCCCGGTAGAGGACCTCCCGGATCGCCGCTTCGCTCTGGCCGGCGAGCGCGCTCACGAGCTCAGGGCCGTTGACGACCTGGAGCGGGACGTCCAGCTCGTTCGAGGCCGCGCGCATGAGGTGCGTCTTACCGCACCCGGGCGGGCCGAACAGGAGGATCCCCCGGCCCGTCTTGATCCGGTAGCTCTCCATCAACTCGGGGCGGGTCAGCGGGAGCTCGACGTACTCGCGGATGGCGCCCTTGATGTCCTCGAGACCGCCGACGTCATCCCAGCGGACGACGATCTTGCGCTCCGAGCGCTGGGTCTGGTGCATCTTCCGCTCGTAGTCCAGCTTCATCGTCTCGTAGTCGGCGATCATTCGCAGCGAGATCGACGGCTTCATCCGGGGCACGACGGCCCGGAAATCGTCCATCGAGATCGCGGCGCTCCGGCCGCTGGTCATCTGGCGGCGGACGGCGACGGTCGTCGCCTCGCGGACCAGGTTGGCCAGGTCGGCGCCGGAGAAGCGCTCGGTCTTGCGCGCGATCTCGGCGAGATCGATGTCCCCGCGGACCGGGCGGCCCAAGAGGTGCACGTGCAGGATCTCCGTCCGCTCCTGGAAGTCGGGCGGCGGGACGTAGATGATCTTGTCGAGGCGGCCGGGCCGGAGCATCGCCTGGTCGATCAGGTCGGGCTTGTTGGTCGAGCCGACGACGATGACGCCCGCCGACTTGTCGATACCGTCCATCTCCGAGAGGAGGATGGAGAGCAGCCGCGGCGTCACGTCGTCCGCCGAGTACATGTCACGGCGCTTGGCGATCGCGTCGATCTCATCCATGAACAGGATGCAGGGCGCCCGCTCACGGGCCTGGCGGAGCAGCTCGGCGATCTTGCCTTCCGACTCGCCGTACCACTTCGACATGACGTCCGAGCACTTGATCGAGATCATCTCGACCCCCAGCTCGGTGGCGAGTGCCTTCATCAGCATCGTCTTGCCGCACCCCGGGGGCCCGAACAGGAGGATCCCCTTGGGCGGGTCGAGCTTGAACCGGGTCGTGACGTCGCGCCGGAGCAGCGGGACGATCATCGACTCCTTGATGTCGGCCTTGACGTCGTGCAGGCCGCCGATCATGTCGAACGTCGTCTTGGTGAGGCCCTTCATCTCGGCGACGCGCGTGCCCACCGACGTGCCGCCGAGGCGGCTCGTGAAGTACGCTTCGAACGCGTCCCGGAGGATGAGCGCGGAGATGACCGCGGTCAGCATCGCGGGGACGAGGAGGACGACCGCCAGGGACGTGAGGCCCACATACCCGAAGGCGACCAGGCCGGCGGCGGTGCCGCCCGCGACCAGGGCGCCGGAGTAGGTCGAGTAGCGCAGCACGTTGTCGGTCGTCATCTGCGAACGATCCTTCGTGATGGTCGTGATCAGCCAGATCGCCAGACACCAGACGCCGATCTCCGCCAGCGGGATCGGCAGGGCGCCCAGACCGGCGCCGCCGCTGGCCAACTGGTTCAGGTTCGGGTTCAGCACGGTCTGGTACGCCGAGCCGATGGCGTTGGCGAAATCGACCGTGAGCGGATACGCGGGTAGCAGCGCCGCCGAGTGACCTGAGACGAGCGAGACCGTCCCGTTGGCCCCCGGGCCCGTCAGGTAGCCGAAGACGGGGAAATTGCCCAGCGTGACGAACAGGCTGACCAGCACCCCGCCGGCGACCGCGACCGCGAGGCCGAGGTAGAGCGAGAAGATGAGGGCGAAGAACACCGGTCCGATGAACGAGAGGCCGTACGGGGCCAGCAGCAGCGTCAGGAAGACGCCCGCGCCGAACCGCCAGTCGATGAGCGACGCGAACAGGATCGGCACGGTGGCGAACAGGAAGATGAGACCTAACGCCCCGGACTGGTACGCCACGGCGGGCGTCACCCAGAGCGTCAGGAGCAGCAACGAGAGCTGCGGATACTTCCAGCCGACGAGCATCACCGACGCCGCGATGAGGAGCGCGAACGGCCACGGATAGAACGGCACGAAGGTGCCGCCCAAGACGCCCAGGAAGCCGAGGAACAGGACGGGCAGCGTCTTCGGGTCCTTCGCCTCGCGGACGAGCCACGCCTCGATCTTGGCGGCCCAGAGCCGTCCGACGGCGACAACGACGACCCCCGCGGCGATGAGGAAGTAGAACAGCCCGTCGTAGGAAAGCGCCGGGGCGCCCTGGACGTACTGGGGCAGGATGGCGACGGCGGCCGGGCCCGTGAGGCCGTGCGTCAGCGCCCGGTAGCTCGCGTCCGCGGACGCGTCGAGCGTCAGGTACGTGCCGCTACCGGACGGACCGCCCGGCAGCTGGACGGAGACGACCGTGAACGTCATCACGACGGCGGTGCCCGAGCCGATCCACGAGACCTTCCCTTCCAGCGTACCGAACAGGTTGGTCGCGATCGGGCCCAGGACGGGCGCCAGGTTCGCGTTGTTGGCGATGGAGGCGAACGTGAGCGTGGTGGTATCGCTCGTCGCGTTGTAGTTCGACGACTTGACCGTGTCCTGGATGACGACGGTCTGACCGGCGTGGTAGTAGCTGGAGGCGAAGTAGACGTACGTCGATCCCTCGTTCGTGGACGGGGTCGCGTCCGCGTTGGCCAGGAACGTCGCGGCGTTGGTCGAGTGCACCACCAGCGGGTACCACGTCAGCGCCAGGCCGCCGCCGACGCCGATGAGGACGATCCCGATGACGAGGAGCGACAGGTAGACCCGCCGGCCCGGCGGCACCTTGGGGCCGCTCGGCTTGGCCGCGGGTCGCGCGCCTCCGGGACGCGGCGCCGCCGGCGAGGCGGCCGGCGCC
>JASHSU010000014.1 GCA_030038605.1 Thermoplasmata archaeon
GGCGTCCGAGCAAGTTTCATCCCTCGCCTGTCCTTGCGCGACCTCAGCGAAACGGAATGATCCTCCAAACCGGCGAGCGCGGCATCCATTACGAGTCGCTGACCGCGATGAACGGACAGCTTGCCCAGCCGGGAACGCTGTACCTGACCGACCGCAGACTCGTGTTCGAGGGGATGATGCCCGACGCGGCGGTCGGCTGGGCCCCGCGGACCCTGCTCGACCTGCACCTCACGCACATCACGAACGTCATCGCGGTGCCGGGCCCCAAAGGCAAGCACCTGCTGCGGGTGGAGGCCACGGGCGGTTACGTCTACAACTTCATCACGCCGACCGCGAATCTGTGGGCGGACGCCGTGTACCGGGGCCGGCAGTTGGTCGTAGCCCCCTCGTCCGTCGGACCGCCCGGACACGGAGCGGGTACGCCAGTCCAGGTCCACATCCACCAGCAGGCCACGACCCCTACGGTGTACTTGCACTGCCGGCACTGCGGAACCCTCAACCCGGCCGGTACCCAGCGCTGCACCTCGTGCGGCGCCGCGTTGTAGTTACGGCCGGGACACCGGTCTCACTCCCGGTGCGCGACGCGGATCATCGCGGCAACGGACCGGTCGACGTCCTCGGATGTCGTCGCCCAGGAGCTGACGCTGATCCGCATGGCCGTCCGGCCATGCCACACGGTCTGCCCGCACCAGCATGTGCCCTCCCGCTGGACCTCCGACACCACCCGACTCGTCTCCTCGTCCGCACCGAACGACACCATGACCTGATTCAGCACCACGTCGTTCAGGACGCGGAAACCGGCCTGCTGGAGCCGATCGGCGAAGCGTTGGGCCAGGACGCAGGAGCGCTCGACCAGGTCGGCGACCCCCGCGCGCCCCAGGTAGCGCAGGGCTGCCCAGGCGTCCACCCCCCGGGCCCGGCGCGACATCTCGGGGGTGAACTCCATCATCTCGCCCTCCCCCTTGGTCGGGAGGTAGGCAGCCGAGGACGCCCCCATCGCCGCCCGGAGGGCGGCGCCGTTTCGGACGAAGACCATGCCGCTGTCGTACGGGACGTTGAGCCACTTGTGACAGTCTAGGGCCCAGGAGTCGGCCCGGTCGACCCCATCGGCGAGAGCCCTCCGTCGCGGGGCGGCCCGAGCCCATAGTCCGAACGCCCCGTCGACGTGTACCCAGGCACCGGCGGCGTGCGCCCACGTCGCGATCTCGGCCACTGGGTCGAACGACCCGGTGTTGACGTTGCCCACCTGCGTGCAGACGATGGTGGGCCCCTCGATCGCCGGGAGTCGGTCGGCCCTCATCCGGCCCTGCTCGTCGACCGGAACGTGCTGGAGGCGGCCGCGCCCGAACCCGAGCAGGGACAGGGCGCGAAGGACGGATACGTGGACTTCGTCGCCGACCACCACCGTGATCGGAGGCGACCCGCTCATCCCGTCCTGAGCCAAGTTGTATCCCGCCGCCTCCAGGACCGCGAGCCGGGCGGTTGCGAGGGCGGTGAAGTTCGCGACGGTGTCCCCCGTAACGCAGGCCCCCCGTACCCCGGCGGGCAGCTCCAGGAGCTGGGCCGTCCAATCGAGCGCCACGTGCTCGAGCCGCGCGGCGACCGGCGACATGACCTCAAGAGCCACGTTCTGGTTCCAGGCCCCGGCCAGCCAGTTCGCGGCCAGCGGTACGGGCAACCCCGCCCCGATCACGAAGCCGAAGTATCGCCCGCCCGCGCTCGCCACGGTGGCGGGCGACCCGATCTCGTCGAGTTCCGCGATGATTTTCTCGCCGGCCTCTCCTTGTTCGGGAAGGGGGGTTCGGAATCGGTCGAGGGCTCGGACAGCCGCCTCGGTGGGCGCTACCGGTCGGTCCGATAGTCCTGCTAGATAGTTCGTGGCTCGTCGCGCGGCGTCGGACAGCACTGCCGACATGGAGTCCCACCTGACCGGTCCTGAGGAGAATTCCCCCATAACCTCGGCGAGCCCTGCTCTGTTCAATCGTCCAACCGGCCGAGTCCTGACGGCTCGGCCCGCGGCGGGTCACGGCCATGATAAGCACTCGGAGGTAGCGGGAGTGCGGACCTCGCAGGAGTTTCGGAATGCCCTCCCGCACCCCGTCCCCCGGACGTCATGCGCCCTCGAGAGGCCGTGATTCTACACCCGTCCCGGCGTCGATGGATGCGCTCCGCCGCCTGGCGGTCGTCAAGCAACGATTGGCCGGCCCGTCCCCCACGTCCCCGTCCAAGGACTCGCTCCTGTCGTTGGTACGGGACCTGGCGTATGTGCAATGGGACCCCGTCACCGTCGTCGCGCCGTCGCACGTGCTCTCGGTCTGGGCCCGGCTCGGCCGCTTCCGACTCGCGGACCTGGACGACCTCCTCTGGAAGGAACGCAAGCTCGTCCAGCACTGGATCCCGTTCGCGGCGATCGTCCTGACCGAAGACTACCCGTTGTACGGCTCGCTGATGCGCCGGTACCCCGATTCGCTCTCGAAGTCCTGGGGCCGGCAGCGGGACGAGGCGCGACGGTTTCTCGACCGCCACGCCGACCTACGCCGCCGGGTCGTGCGCGAGCTCCGGAAGGGTCCGCGGACCGTTCGCCAGTTCGAGGACCACGCGCGCACGCCCCGGAACGACGGAGTGTGGGGCTCGGCCAGCGACGTCTCGCTCCTGCTCTACTACCTACTGATGCGCGGCGAGGTGATGGTGGTCGGCCACGAAGGGGCCCAGAACGTCTGGGGGCTCGTCGAGACGAACCTCCCCGCGTGGTCCGGACCCGACGTACTCTCGGCGGAGGACGCCGAGAACGCGGCGGCGGAGCGCGCGATCCGGGTCCTCGGTTCGGCGACGGCGAAGGAAGTGCAACAGCACTTCGTCCGGGGCTGCTACCTCGACCTACCGGGCGCGTTGGCTCGGCTCCACGAGCGGGGGCTCATTCACCCGGTCGCGGTCGAGGGGGGGACGCGGCGCTCCGACGTTCGGTACGTTCACGACCAGGACCTCCCGCTGCTCACATCCCTGACGTCCGAGGCGCCCGAACCCCGGGTGACGCTCCTGCCGCCGTTCGACAACATGGTCTACAGTCAGCAGCGACTCCAGCGCCTCTTCGGGTTCGACTACATCCGGGAGCAGTTCTTCCCCAAGGAGAAACGACGGTATGGGACGTACGTCCTACCGATCTTGCGGGGGGACCGCTTCATCGGACGGATCGACCCTCGACTCGACAAGGAGGGACGCACCCTGGTGGTCAACGCGGTCCACGCCGAACCGTCGGCCCCCAGAGACCGTTCGGTCGCCCGCGAGGTCGCGGCGACGATCGAGGACCTGGCCCAGTTCCTCGGCGCGGAGAAGGTGACGTACACCTCCCACGTCCCGGAAGCGTGGCGAAGTGCCTTCCGGTGAACGGTCGCGGACGACCGGCCCCTACGATCGGTCCCCGGGGCGATGCAGCTCCCGCCAACCGAGTGCGAGCGCCGCGACCCCCACCAGCCAGAGGCCGAGGGCGATCGCCCCCAGCAGGTACAACTGGACCGTGACCAGGATCAAGGCCGGTTCCAGCAGGAGGAGGATGAGGCTGGTCGAGAAGAACCCGTCCGCTCGTCGCTCGTAGGTCTCGGCCCGGGACGGGATGTTCCGATACGCCTCCATCACGAACCAGTAGTTCAGGGAGGCGAGCGAGATGAGACTGAGACTGACGACGATGACCAGGAGCGTGGCCTGGAAGAGCCACTCGTTGATCGTGCCAGCACCGGCGCGGTCGTAGAGGAAGATCAGGACGAACGTGAGCACGGCGATGCAGGTCGCACCCAGTCCCGCCGTCAACGAGCGATTCTCGTTGGCGTCGTTGTACAGGGCGAGGTGGGAGGGATGGACGCGACCGTCGCTCAGGATGGGGGGGCCGTCCTCGGTCGGGTCGGACGTCACGGGCTACCGAACGGTTCGGACCTAATCAAATCTCGACGTACGGGACCGCGGTCGGGGGCGGGTCGCTCGTCAACTCGCGGTCAAGTCCCGCGAGACCCGGACGGTCTCGTAGTAACTCGCGGCGCTCATCGCATCGCGCTCCCGCTCGTACGTCACCCACGCCTCGGCCTCGGCGATCGACCCCCGCAGGAGGCCGGCCAGGGCGGAGGCCAGTCGGACGGCGTGTCCGCTGGCGTTGTCGATCCCCCGGCCGGTGAACGGGTCCTGGTGCATCTCCGCGTCGCCGACCAGAGCCCAGCCGGGGCCGGCCGGGACCCGGATGAAGTTGGGGGTCGGACCGATGCCCTGGACTCTCCCGACGCGGCGGTTCCGCGGTACCCGACGGTGGAGGCCCGGGTGACGCGCCAATCGTTGCTCGAAGCGGGTCTGAGGGTCGGCCCGACACCACGCGAACGCCTCGGCATTCAGCGAGAGGGCGACGCAGGTCAGGTCGTGGTCGCTCGGAAAGACGTACGCCATCTCGTCCCCGTTCACCGAAAACTCCGCGCCGCCGCGGCCGCCGTCCGGGTTGGTGAACTCCTCGAAGTACGCGTAGTACATTCCCCGGTGTCCGGCCTCGAAGTGGTACAGCGGCGCGGCCGTTTCCTGCGCCACCCACGACCGGCGCCCGTCCGCCCCGACCACGTACCGACATCGGACGGTCCGGGTGCGGTCGCCGGTCCGAAGTTCGACCCCGACGACCCGGCTTCCCTCCCGTAGCAGCCGTGTGGCCCGCGTTCTCTCGAGCAGCGTAACCCCGGGGACCTGTCCGGCCGTCCGCGCGAGGGTCGCGTCCAACTCGATGCGACGGACCGACAGGCTGAATCCGACCGTTCCCGGATCTTGCGGGGCGGTCACCTCCGGCTCCGTACGGTCGCCCGCGAAATGATACTCTCGTGTGAGGCGAGGGGCGCCGATCCCCAGCACGGCCTCCAGGGCTGAGGCGCGACGAAAGCTCTCCAGGGCGCCGGCACCCCGGAAGAAGTGGGTCGACAGGGTATCGCTCGGGAAGTGGCTCGAGTCCACCAGAAGGACGCGAACCCCCGAGCGTCCGAGCACGGAGGCGAGGACGGAGCCGGCGACGCGGGCCCCGACGATCACGACCTCCGGATCATCGGTCGATGTCGACGCGCTCAACGGTACGGGGAGGGCGGGTCCTCTTTTAGGACGGAGCTCGGGGGCGCGTCGCACCGGAGCCGAGTCGCCGCAGCTAAGAGGTCGCCCGCGTCACCGAGTGGGCCGACCTGGTCGGCGCGGTGTCCTTCATGAGCGAACCCGATTGGCCGGCGCGCGGCCGTAGCTGGTGGAGCCACGTCCAAGCCCTGGCCAACGACGGGATGGAAGGACGAGAAACCGGCAGCGCCGCCTACCGCCGCGCGGCCGACTACGTGGCCCATCAGTTCCAGGAGGCGGGTCTCGAGCCGGGTGGGGTCCAGGGGTATCTTCAGCCGGTCGATTTCCGCGTGGTCCAGTTGGACGAAGCCGCGAGTTCGATGGGCCTCGTCCGGAACGGAGCGGTCGAACCGCTCCGGCTGCGGGACGATGCCCAGATCACCGTCACGACGGCGACCGTGCCCGACATCGAGGCGGACGCCGTCTTCGTAGGCTACGGACTCGACATCCCCGAGATCGGATACAGCGATCTGAAGGGCCTGGACCTGCGGGGCAAGTTCGCGGTCTACTTCCGCGGAGGACCGTCGGAGATACCCGGTCCGCTGAAAGCCCACTTCCAGTCGCTCGAACAACGCTGGGGCTCCCTGCATCGGGCGGGAGCCGTCGGGAGCATCACCCTCATCAACCCGAAGGTCCCCGACCTGCCCTGGTCCCGACTCGGCAGCGGCCTCCTCTTCCCGAGGATGGAACTGCGGGAGCAGTCACCGGACGAGCCGCGGCCGCTCCAGTTCTCGGCCTTCTTCAACCCCGAGCGGTTCGACAAGCTGCTGGCCGGCACCGGCCACACCGCCGCGGAGATCATGGCGGGTCTGGGCGGTCCGGGTCCGATCCCCCGGTTCCCTCTCGCGGTCCGCGTTCGGGGCCACGCGGTCGTTCGTCATTCGACCGCCAGCTGCTGGAACGTCGCCGGCGTGCTTCGCGGGAGTGACCCCGCGTTGCGCAACGAGTACGTAGTGGGCACCGCCCACCTCGACCATCTCGGCATCGGAGAGCCCGTGAACGGCGACCGGATCTACAACGGGGCCATGGACAACGCCTCGGGCGTGGCGACCCTGATCGAGATCGCTCGCCGGATGAAGGAGTCGGGACAGCGACCGAAGCGGTCGATCCTGTTCCTCGCCGTGACGGCGGAGGAAAAGGGACTGCTGGGCTCGGAATACTTCGCCAAGCATCCCAGCGTGCAGGGCCGGTTCGTGGCCGACCTCAACATGGACATGTTCCTCCCGCTGTATCCGATGAAGTACATCGAGGTCCAGGGGCTGGACGAGTCGAGCCTGGGCCCCGAACTCCGCGAGCTTGCTCACCAATCGGGCATCGAGACCCACGGCGACTACGAGCCGCAACGGATGCTCTTCGTGCGGAGCGATCAGTACAACTTCATCAAGGTCGGCGCGCCGTCGCTGATGCTCTCCGTCGGGTACGTGAAGGGATCCCCGGAGGAGGAGACCTCCAAAGCCTGGTTCCTGAAGCGGTACCACGCACCCTCCGACGACCTGGACCAGCCCGTCGACACGGTCGCCGCCGCCCAGTTCACGGACCTCCTCGGACGATTCATGGTCCAGGTCGCGAACGACCGGACCGCGCCGACGTGGAACGCGGACAGTTTCTTCCGCCGGTTCGCCCGGTAGGGATCCGACCGCGCCGCGGGACTCGGGGGCAACGCTCCGGGGCCCCCGCGGGGGGCTAGTCCTCCGGGTTCAGCGTGATCACGTTGCCGTCCGGGTCCGCGATCTGGGCGAACACCCCCCAGGGTCGCTTCGTGACCGGCCGCTCGAACGTCACCCCGTTCTTCGCGAGGCGAGCGCACTGGCGGGCAAAATCGCCCCGGACATGGAAGGTGATCCCCTGGTTACCGGGGCTCAACGGTTCGTCGATCTCGGAGCCCTGGCACAGGTGCAGGAGGCCGGTATGTCCCTTGTGCCCCACCGTCACCCAGTGACCAAGGTCTTGGATCACCTGGAATCCCAACTTCGTGGTGTACCAGTCCACCGACCGGGCCCGGTCCGAGACCATGATCGTCGTCGCGAAGAGGTAGAGCTCCGGCGCGCGGGGGGCGCGGGACGTTCGGGGTCGTCGTTTCGCGGTCAGGCTCCACCCCCTCTCAGCGGGCGCGTCGGCGCCGGTGCGGCGACGGCGGGGACGGCGCCGGTTCCGGTAACGTCCGTCCGCCCCGGAGCATCGACGCGGGAGGGGGCCATCGTCCCCGAAGGACCCGTCGCATGATCCAGAACGTGTTGGGCGGTTCGACGTCCATCTGCCAGAGCATCGCCTCGACCTCGCCCAAGTGAAGGAGGTGCTCGGTAACGCACTGGGCCAGGGCGGAGTCGCGCGTGAGCTCGATCGGGTACTTCTTCGAGGCGACCCAGACGGCCGGCTTCCGCAACTGCGCGGGCGTGTTCCAGGTCCGGAACCGGCGGTCGCCCATCGCGCGCACTTCCTTAAGCCGCCGCCGTACCGCGGCCAGGCTCCGGTACCGGTCCTGCGGGATCCGCATCACCTCCGGCATCCACGGCGTGGGCCGGTTCTCGCAGAACTGCGTCACGTGCTGCTCCTCGACGTACGCGAGATGCAGGAACACGTCGCGGAAGGAGAGCATGCTGACCTCCCGATTCTTCGTGAACTCCTTCCACCCGAGCGCGGCCGCACACTCGAAGAACGCCTCGCGGAGCTCGTGGACGTAGTCCATCAGGTCGATGGTCGTGACCATCTCCGTCCCCCCGGAAACGCCACGCGGACGGCGGCATAGGGTTTCGCCCGTCGACCAGGCCCCGTCCGTCGGCCCTCCGGCGCGCTAGGGCTCACGCCACCGGGCGAACCGCATGGCGACGCCGATGAACAGGACGGTGAGCCCGACCAGTCCGACGACGAGACCCGCCGGACTGGAGAGGAACGGCACCGAGGGAACGGAGGCCACCGGGAGCCCGACGGCATGGGCGGCCAGCTGACTCGCAAACGTGGACGGGGCGAGGAACGCCACCCACCGGAAGTCCGCGGGCACGGCCGCGAGGGGGTAGAACACCGGCGGGATCACCGACAGGCTCGTGAACACGATCATGCCGATCGGCCAGATCTCGCGGAGCGTGCGGAAGAAGGTCGAGAGCAGGAAGCCCAGGCTGGCGGAGAGCAGCCACGCGAGGACGATCAGTCCGAGCAGGGCGAGGAACGAGAGGGCGGAGACGGGCGTGACGAGCAGGAGCACCGTCAGGAAGAGGACCAGCGCCGGGACCGTGAAGACGAGCTGGCTCAGGGCCATGCCGAGCACCCAGGAGATCGGTCGCAGCGGGCTGGAGATGAACACCTGCTGGAGCTGCCGCTCGAGACGCAGGTAGGCGCAGTCGTTCATCATCCCCGTCCCGGTGAACAGGCAGGAGAACAGGATCCCACCCACCACGCCGAACGGGAGCTCCGACCGGGGCGCGAGGACGTAGATGAAGAACAGGAAACTCACCGGCGTCAGGAAGAGGGCGACCAACACCAGCGGGCTGCGGGCGAGGCCCAGGAAGCCGTTGAACCAGCAGATCCGGAGGACCGCCCGCACCTGGGTCCGCCAACTCATGTCGCACCACCCTCGGCCTCGTCTTCCTCGATGCTACGGCCCACGAGGGTCAGGAACGCCTCCTCGAGGGTCACCGGGCCCACGGTGACCGCGATCCGTCGCTCGAGGGCGGCCCGGGTGAGTTCTTCGACGCGTGAGCGGGTCGTCATCACGGTCAGCCCGCCGCGCTCGGCGTACACCTCCCCGAACGGGGTCAGTTCTTGCGTCGAAAACCCGCCGTCGAAGTGGAGGCGGACCTCCCGACGGACCTTGGACTTGAGGGCTTCCGCGCTCCCCTTGTAGAGCACGTGGCCGCCCTCGATGACCGCCAGCTCGTCCGTCAGCTGCTCCGCCTCGTCGAGGTAGTGGGTGGTGATGAGGACGGTCGAGCCGGCCCGGACCGCGTGGCGGATCACGTCCCAGACCTGCCGTCGCGCGAACGGGTCCATCCCGAGCGTCGGCTCGTCCAGGAAGAGGAACTCCGCACCGGACGCCAGGACCATCGCCACTAGGGTCCTCTGCTGGAGCCCTCCCGAGAGGAACATCGCCGGGGTCGACGCATACGGCGTGAGTCCCATCGCCCGGACGATACGGTCGGTCGTGTCGCGGGCCGTTTCGGACGACGCGCCGCGGACCAGCAGATACTCCTCGACATGCTCCCGGGGGGTCAGGTGGTAGAACGGCTTGCCTTCCTGCGGGACGATCGCGATCCGCTCGCGGACCTCCCGGACCCGCGTGCGCACGTCGACCCCGAACAGCTCCACGGAGCCGGACGTCGGGATCAACAGGCCGGAGGCGATCTTGATGAAGGTCGTCTTGCCGGCGCCGTTGCGACCAAGAAATCCGAACAGCTGCCCCGTGCGGATATCCAGGTCCACGTGGTCGAGGGCGGCGACCCGCCCCCGACGCCCGTCGTAGACCTTGGACAGGGACCGAGCCCGGAGAGCGTCCATGAGCCGGTTCTCGAGGGGCTCGGGACGATAACCTCGTCGGAATTCTAGGGCTTGGTTCTCGGAGGAGTCGGGGTCTCCGGTCCCGCGGACCTTTACGCCTCGCTACTCCGGCCACCAGGCATCGGTCGGAGGGTCGATGTCCAGCTGCCAGAACAGGGCGTTCAACTCGCCCCGATGCTGGAGCTCTTCCTCGTGCATGTGCCAAACGATGTCCGCGAGGTACAGCGACGCCCGGTAGGGTTTTCCGTCCCCACCGACGCCCCGGATCTCGATCCGCTCGGCGAGCTTCCGCGGAGTGAGCCCACGAAGGAACGTCGCGACCACTCGGTCGACGCGCCGGTTCAGACGGCGCAAGCCCGTCGCATCGTAGTCGGCGCCGACCAACGTCGTGTACTCGGTCTGACGGTTCTGCGGCACGTACTCGAGCCACCAAAGGTAGTCGTCCAGGATGTGCACGAAGATCTCCTGCATCGAGCCGAAGGACGCGCCTCGGTCCTTCCGTCGCTCCCTCGCCGGGAGTCGCAGAAGGGCCCCGAGGTACGTCTTTCTCGAGCGGGAGGACCACTCGGTCCACGCCCGAAGAAGCTGGATCTCCGACATCGCCGGTCGGGTCGCCTTCATATCCGGCGTCGGCAGCGCCGACGCCCCTTTAGGGCCGCCGGCTCACCCGGTCACTCCGCGGGCCGTGGTGGCGTGTCTCAGTACGTCGGCCAGGCCCGGATCTGCTTGAAGATGGCAACGAACGCCACGAACGCTACCGTGAACAGCCGGTCGTTCGCCCGCCCCAAGCCCGGCCCCATCTCGAGCTGCAGGCCGCCCGGACCCGTCGGCCGAGGGAAGAACGGATTCGGATAGGTCACGGTGCCGACGCGAATGCCCTTGGAGAGTACGTCGAACCCCTTCCAGGTCCAGCCGGGAACCTGGGCCATGAAGGAGGTGCCGTCCGCGAGCACGAGTTGGGCCACCTGACGCCAGCTCCACCAGAGCTGCCCGATCTCGCTGCCCTGGGGATTCCTCAGCGAGAAGGGGAGGTGGAAGTGGACGCCCGAGGCCATCGGCTGCCGGATGAGGAGCAAGGGCTGCCCCGAGGGGTACTCGAGGGCGAAATTCATCAAGAAGGTACGAAAGCCCGTGCCATCGCGGCGAACCTGCCCCAGCAATCGACGCTCGGGGTCCCAGAGCTTGTATTGACCCGGCAGGGGAAACGACCACGACGACAGAAAGCGCACCGAGTCCAC
>JASHSU010000121.1 GCA_030038605.1 Thermoplasmata archaeon
CCGGCGGCTCGCCACCGCATACACCTTCTTGCCGGAGGGGGTGATCCGGACGTTCACGACGCGGCGGTCGGGAGAGTCCCTCACTCTCTGAACCAGGCCTTTCGTCTCCATGGCGTCGACGATCGCCGTGATGGCGGCCTTCGTGACCAGGTTTTCGTCGCTGAGTCGGACCATCGGCGTGGGACCGGACTCCGCCAGCTGTTGCAGGACCACGAATTCGGTCAGCCGAAGGTCCGGCATCCCGAAGACCCGGTCGAAGTACTGCGGAAGCCTCCGACTCGCCTGGTTCATCGCGCGAAAGACTACGGCGGGACTCGGTGGGGGTGCGCGGCCCGGCGGGGTGTCCCGCGGGAGTGCGGCTTCCGACCGTCGTGGAGGCATCCTGTCGCTCCGGCGTGGTTGCGCGGTTCCTCGGTACTCCCCGGCGGGATTAAAGCCATTCCCGTATAGTCCATCGTTAAGTAGTTCACAAGTTTACCAGTTTGGTATGGCCCGTGGCGTGAGCGAGGAGAAGGGACCCGTCGATCCTCCCGACAGCCGGAGGCCGCTGGGGCCGGTCGGGAGGCGCGTGGCATGAAGGCCGTCGTACAGGACCGGTACGGGAGCGCCGACACGCTGAGACTGGACGACGTGGAGGTTCCTACGCCGGACGACACCAGTGTGCTCGTCCGCGTCCGCTCCGCCTCCGTGAACGGTCTGGACTGGCGCCTCATGTCAGGGCGGCCGTGGATGGGTCGTCTACTCGGATTCGGCCTAACCCGTCCGAAGCGCCGGATCCGGGGCGTGGACGTGGCGGGCGAGGTCGTGTCGGTGCGCTCGCCGAACTCACGGTTCCAGGTGGGTGACGCCGTCTTCGGTCTGGGCAGTGGCTCGTTCGCCGAGTATGTGGCGGCGGATGAGGCCGAACTCACGAAGAAGCCGGACGGCGTGTCGTTCGACGACGCGGCCACGCTGGGCATCGCGGCGTTCACGGCCCTACAGGCCGTGCGAGATCGGGGGCGGGTTCGGGACGGCCAGTCCGTTGCCATCACGGGCGCGGCGAGTGGGGTCGGAACCTTCGCCGTACAACTGGCCAAGTCGAGGGGTGCTCGGGTCACGGCGATCTCGCGGGCCGAGAACCACGAGAAGCTCCGTTCGGCCGGAGCCGACGCCGTGCTGGAATCTCGGGGTGCGGACTTTACGCGCGGGCCCGAACGGTTCGATGTCATCCTCGACATCTCGGGGCTCAACGGAGTGGGGCGACTGGTGCGGACCCTCCGGCCGGGGGGTGTCCTCGTGGTGGTCGGAGGCCGGGGAGGGTTTGGACGATTCATTCAGGCCGCCCTGCGTCGCCGTTTGCTCCGACAGCCGGTCGGGAGCCTGTTGGCGAAACCACGTTCGGACGACATGGCCGAGCTCGGGAATCTGGTCGCGCAAGGGCATCTGAAACCGGTCATCGAGCGTGTCTACCCGCTCGCGGACGTTCCGGCCGCGATGGCGCACGCCGCGGAGCACAACGCCCGCGGCAAGTTGGTCGTTCACGTCGCCTGAGCGGAGGGGGAACCCCCCGTCCGGCGGGTTGCGGTCGCCCCGGTTCGGCCCGGGCCAAGCGGGGTGGCTGAGCGACGGGCCAGCCACTGGAGGGATTTGAACCCCCGACCTGCTGATTACGAATCAGCCGCTCTGCCGCTGAGCTACAGTGGCGCGGCCGGCGGACGAGCGAGGTCGGCCTATAATGGTGCCGTCGGCTCGACGGTCACGGCGTCCAGCGCCTCGGTGAGGTCGCGTACCAGGTCCTCCGGTTCTTCGATGCCGAGCGACAACCGGACCATGCCGGGGTCGATGCCCCGGGCGGAAAGCTCGGTCGCCGAAAGATGCCGGTGCGAGGTGATCGCGGGGACCGAGGCGAGGCTCTGCACGCTGCCCAGGCTGGACGCGATGTGGACGAAGCGCAGGCGGTGGAGGA
Organism: Thermoplasmata archaeon; assembly: GCA_030038605.1. Taxonomy (GTDB): domain Archaea; phylum Thermoplasmatota; class Thermoplasmata; order Lutacidiplasmatales; family UBA184; genus Lutacidiplasma. The sequence goes on from JASHSU010000121.1 coordinate 1,946, forward strand.
ACGGGTCGACCGCGGCCGCTCCGCCGCGAAGGGTGAGCGAGACCATCCCGCCCCGGCCGGACATCTGGCGGGCGGCGATCTGTTCCTCTTCGGGGGAGTTGCGGCCGGGATAGTAGACCTCCCGCACGGCCGGGTGCCGGGCGAGGGCGTCGGCCACCCGTCGCCCGTTCTCGTTCTGACGGGCGACGCGTAGGGCGAGCGTTTTGAGGCTCCGCTCCAGCAGGAACGCGGCGAACGGATCGGGACTGGCGCCGAGATACCCCTTCGCGTCGATCCGCTCCATCAGGGCGGAGGGCCCGACGACCGCACCGGCCAGCAGGTCACTGTGGCCACCGAGGTACTTGGTCGCGCTGTGGACGACCAGGTCGGCGCCCAGAGCGAGCGGCCGCTGATTGATCGGGGTCGCGAACGTGTTGTCGACCGCGAGGAGCGCGTGCCGGTCGTCCGCCACCTCCGCCCAACGGCGCACGTCCACGACCGAGAGCTTGGGGTTGGTCGGGCTTTCGAGCCAGACGAGCCGCGTACCGGGGGTCACGAGCTTCTCCGGCTCCGACGCCTCCGCCAGCGAGACCAGTCGGACACGGACGCCGAACCGCGGCAGGAGCTCGGTCAGCAGGTCGAGCGTGCTGCCGTACAGCTCGTCCAGCGCGACCACCTGGTCGCCGGAACGGACCAGCGAGAGGACGGTCGCCGTGATGGCGCCCATGCCGGTGGCGAACAAGCGCGCCTGCTCTCCACCCTCCAGGGCACGGATCGCCTCCGCCGGTCCTTCGAACGCCGGGTTGCCGAGGCGCGTGTAGAGGTAGACTTGGCCGGGACCGGCCGCCTCCGAATGTTCGGCCGGAAAGTGAAAGGTGGACGTCTGGTAGATCGGCGGGACGACCGCGCCGGCATTGTGCTCCGGTCGCCGGGCTCCGTGGACGAGCCGTGTGGTGACACCGGCCCACTCCGGTATCGGGGCGAACGGGTGGCGCCGGGGCGCCGGGTCCTCCTCCGTCATTCCTCGTCCCGCCCGCCGCCCTTCGACCGCAGGGTGGCGAGCCGACGGGGGGCGTCGATCGATTCCAGGTACGTCGCCACGCCGGGGGTGACCAGAGGCTTCCAGTCTCCGCCCGCCGCCAGCAGGCTCCGGATGTGTTCGCCCTCGTACCGGGCCCGCTCGTAGAGCGGCGGACTCTCGACCGCGTAGCCGGCGCGCTCGAACAGGAGGCGGGTGAGGGGGTTGTTCGTGTAGACCCGGTCGAACGAGGGCAGCAGCGACTCGAGGTAGCGGACCCACTGGGCGTGCCGACGGATGTCGGGGATCGGGACGGTGTGGACACACGCCCGGTCCGAGGGGGACAGCGAACGGTCGACCATCTCGAACCGTTCCCCCGCGGTGAACGGATTCTTCCAGGTGTACGACTCCTCCGCGCTTCCGATGACCAGCAACAGGTCGGCGTCGGGGCGGGCGCGACGGACCGTCTCGACGACCTGCAGATGCCCACGATGGAAGGGCTGGAACCGGCCCACGAGGAGGCCCCGCACGAGGTCCCTCACTCGGGCGACAGGTCTTCGACGTCCTCGAGGAAGTCCTCGATGTGGGGGCAGCGTGCGGTGAGGTAGTGCCGGCAGTGCCGGCAGTGGCGGTCGTTGAACGCGCCGCTCAGGCGTGCGTTGAACTCGTAGCAGGGGCGGTTGACGAACTTCTCCTCGTCATCGTCCTCCTCGTCCGGGAACGGTGCGGGACGCATCGGCCCCGGCGGATGGACGGGGACCCGGAAGTTGCTCCTCACGAACCCGCGGGCCGGCCCTTGGGCGGCGCCGATGGAGAGGTAGCGGCGGGCAGGTCGTCCGTGGAGCGATTGGTCGCCAGGACCATCGCGGCCAGGCGCTCGAGCAGCGTGTCCTTCTTCGTGCCCGCCCCGCCGACGAGCGCGTGCTTGAGCACGTCCCGGAGGGTGCGGACCGGAATGACCTCGATGACGCCCCGGTAGCGGGACTCGAGGACCAGGTCGTCCAGGTTGTCCTCGGGGATGAGAACGCGACGCAGGCCGGCGTCCGCGGCCGCCTCGACCTTGGCGGTCACACCGCCCACCGGCAGGACCTGCCCGCGGACAGAGAGCGAGCCGGTCATCGCGACCGACTGGTCGACCGGGACGCCTTCGAGGGCGCTGATGACGGCGGTGGCGATGGAGACGGACGCGCTGTCCCCCTCGACGCCGTCGGAGGTTCCGACGAACTGGATGTGGATGTCGAAGCGGGAGATGTCCTCGCCCGTGTACTTCTTGATGAGCGCGCTCACGTTCTGTACGGCTTCCTTGGCGATGTCGCCCAGCTTGCCCGTCGCCACCACGACGCCACCGTCCCGCGTCTGGGCCGGCGTCACCTCGGCGACGATCGGAAGGACGATGCCCGAGAACTCGGACATCCCCGTCTGCGCGTTGATGGCGGCCAATCCGTTGACCGTTCCGACCGCGGCGCCCTCGGTCGAGAACATGCGGTACTCCTTTCGGCGCTCGATGTACCGGTCCGCGATCTGCTGCTCCAGCGAGCGGCTGGCCCGCTTGGCCTTCACGACCTGGTCCGAATGGACCATCGCGAGGCCCTCGGAGAGGGCGATGTCCCCGGCGACCCGCACGAGGCCGCCCAGTTCACGCAGCCGGAGGGTCAGTTGACCGGATCGTCCGCTGCGCCGCTGCGCTTCCCGGATGACCTCGATGATCGCTCCCTTGTCGAAGTGGGGGATCTTCTTGTCCTTGAGGACTTCCTGGGCGACGAACCGGACGATCTTCATCCGGTTCTCGTTCGTGTCGGGCATCGTCGTCTTGACGTACAGCTCGTAGCCATAGCCCCGGATCCGCGAGCGGAGCGCCGGGTGCATCGTCTGCACGCTGTCGATGTTCCCGGCCGCGACCAGGACGAAATCGGCCGGGACCGGCTCGGTCTTGACCATGGCACCGGCCGACCGCTCGGATTGACCGACGATCGGGAATCGGCGCTCCTGCAGCGCTGTCAGCAGCGAGTGCTGACTCTCGATCTTCAGGAGGTTGATCTCATCAACGAAGAGCACGCCACCGTTCGCCTTGTGGATCGCGCCGACCTCGACCCGCTCGTGGGGCGGGGTCTCGAGGCCGCCGGACTGGAACGGGTCGTGCTTGACGTCACCGAGCAGCGCCCCGGCGTGTGCGCCGGTCGCGTCGATGAACGGCGGTTTCTCGTCGGGGGAGTGCGCGACCAGCAACTTGGCGACGTTGCCGGCGCCCTCGTTCCGCCCGCTGGAGAGCCGCAGGATCGCGTAGATGACGATGACGACGACGATCCCCCAGAGCAGATCGATGAGCTGGCCCGAGGTGAACGCCACGTAGGCGATGAAACCCATGATGGCGATCGCGACGACGATGAACAGGATCGTCCGCTGCTCCTTCTTGGTCGCCGCCTCTAGCTTCTGCGCGGCGACGATCTCCTTCCCCTTGCCCGCCGGGACGACCCGGATCTTGGGTTCGTTCGGATCCTCGCTGTTGGGGTAAGCGAGGACGTCTTGGAGCGGTTCCTTGGGCAGGAAGTCGACCATCGCCCGGGCGAGCATGCTCTTGCCCGTACCGGGTTCGCCGATCAGGATCATGTGGCGCTTCTGGGTCGCCGCCTTGCGGGCGACCTCGACCGCGTCGTCCTGCCCGATCACCTGCTCGAGCAGGCGCGGGGGGACCTCCACCTGGGCGGTCGAAGCGTAGGGTAGGCTGTTGCCCCAGCTATCGAGCGGGGCCGGAGGAGATGTATCTGCCGGTTCGCCGGACGGGGTTTCCGCGTCTTCAGCCATGTCGGCGCCCCAGCCTCGATACCTCGAGGCCCGTAGCACCAATGAACCATTGGGGGGTCCATATAAATCCCTATAGGAGAGCACTGGCGCGCGCGTAACAAGATACGCGTTTTCGACGCCGCGTCGGGCGCTGGTCGGCCGACGGAATGCTCGTTATCTAGCGCGGTCCGCTCCACGGCCCGGGAACCGTGACCGACCGTTTGCTCGGCGCCCCGGTGGCCGCCGCTCTCGATCAGGAGACGCGGGCGATCGTCGCGTCTGCCCCGCTGGCCGGAGGCGCGCCGTGCCTCGCAAGTCTGCACCGCGGGGTCGACGGACCGTTCCGTCGGTACCTCAACGGCCAACGCAAGGCCGCCGATGCCCTGGGCCTGCGGTTTCGGGAGGAGGTGCTGGACTCGGCCGCCGGTCAGGCCGGGTTCGTGGAACAGGTGCGGGCGCTGGACCGGGACCCGACCGTTCACGGCCTCATCGTGGAGCATCCACTCCCACCCCCATTCGACTTCGAGAACGCCCTCTCGGCACTGCGCGCGGTCAAGGATGTCGACGGCGTGGGCACCGAAAATCTCGGACGGCTGGTCACGGGCACACCGGGTCACGCGCCGGCCGTCGCCCTGGGTGCCGTCCGGATCGCCGCGCACTACCGACTACCGGTGGAGGGGGCCCGAGTCGCCGTGGTCGGACGATCCTCGACGGTGGGTTTGCCGCTGGCCCTCCTGCTCGCGCGGCGGGGCGTGGACGGTAACGCGACGGTGACGGTGGCCCACTCCAAGACTCCCGACCTCGCCTCGGCCCTCGTCGGCGTCCGAACGATCTTCAGCTGTGCGGGGTCGCCCCGACTGTTGACGCGGTCCAACGTACCCGAGGGCGCGGCGGTGGTCGATATTGGTCTGTCCAGCGTCTCCGACGCTTCTCGACCGAGCGGGTCCCGCATGGCTGGCGACGCGGACCCGGAGTCGCTCGAGGGCTGGGCGGGCGCGGTGAGTCCGGTCCCGGGCGGTGTCGGTCCTGTGACCGTCGCCCAGTTGATGTGGAACACAGCCCGCGCCTGGCAGCTGCAAACTCCGGGAGGCACCCGATGACGCCGTCCCGTCGTGGCGCACCGGCGACCGACCTCCACTGCCGGGATTGCCCGATGTGGTACGGTGGGGAAGACGACGGCTGGGGGCCGTGTTCCATCAAGAACCGACGTGGGGATGTCCGCTACCTGACGTGGGGCGGCCACGCGTGCGACGAAGGCTACGAGCCCCCGATCGCGGCGGCGGCTTTGTCCAGCGCCGCACGGTTGAGCGGCGTCCGCTCCACCTCGAGCGCGTCGGACGTCGGATACTCCTCGACCTCGAAGGCGGGCCAGGGCAGGCGACGGGCGGCCCGACGCAGTGCCTCCGGGCCGAGCTCGACGCGCCGGCGAGCAACATCCAGCCGATAATCATCCGGAGCGAGCCGTACCCTCCGTGCCACCGCCCGCGCCCATCGGGGCAGGTCGGTGCCCGAGGAGGTCTCGACGATCCCGAGGCGAACGGTCCCGTCCGTTGTCCGCTCCGCGAACGCCGGGGCGGTCCGCTCCGCACGGCGGAGGAGGCGCTGCCGGAGCTGGACGCTGTCCTTGAACCGGGACGAGCAGTAATGGACAGGGACGGAAAGGCGCATCTCCCGCACCACCCGCTCGGCCACCGCCCGACTTCCCCTTACGCCCCAGCCATTCTGGGTGTCGACCCGGTATCCCTTCTCCCGGAGCTGTTCCTCGTTCGTCTCCGAGAACTCGAGCTCGTTCAGGTTGACAAAGTCCACGCCGATCTCGTCCAGGGTCCGGAGGAGGCGACGCAACTCGGCTTCCTTCTCCGGGAGGACCGGGATCTCGACGCCCCGTCGGATGCCCCAGTCCGGCGCCGTCTCGAGGACGCTCCGGTACGCTCCCCCGCTCGACGCCAGAGGTCCCCAGAGGTAGTGCGGGATGTGGAGACGGAATTCGTCCAGGCCCGCGCGAGCCAGCCGGTGCAGTTTCTCCGGATTCGGTTCGTGCGTGTAGAGGTGGATGTTGTGATCGGACCCGAACTCGCCCTTCAACAGGCGGACGTAGTGCTCGACCCGGTCGACGACGCCGAGCGGGTCGCCGCCGGTGATCCCCGTGCCTCCGGCTCCGATCGAGCGGGCCTCCTCGAGGATGTCTAGGTCCGAGAGGACGCGTCGCTCGTTGGCGTAGACGACATCCTTCTGGTTCCGCGTCGGCGAGACCGGGCAGTAGAAACACCGGAATCGACAGACCCCCGTCACGAACAGGACCATCTTCCGGCCCTCGGCGCACTGGGTGCACGCCGGCGAGAGCGTCCCGCGGTAGCTGGAGGCCATCGGGAGCAGGTGAAGGCCCGCGTCGGACATGGGATTCCGGGCAGCCGGGCTCGCGGACTTAGAGGTTTGGGTTCGTCACCACCCGGGGCTCGAGCGCACACCGACCGCCGCTGGTGGCGGAACGATACCAAGTGGGGTCGAGGCAGGGGCGGGGCTTAGGCTCAAATCCCCGACCCGGCTCGCCGCGCCCGAGTCAGGGGGTACGACGCCGCATGGAAATGCAACCGGGCCAGATGGCCTACGACCGGGCGAGCACGGTCTTCTCTCCGGACGGACGATTGTTCCAGGTCGAGTACGCGCTGCAGGCGATCCAGATGGGCGGCACCGCGGTCGCGGTAACGTACGACACGGGGATCATCTTCGTCGCCTTCCGTAACCTGCCCACGAGCTCCCTCGCGGAGTCGGGGTCGATCGAGAAGAGTTTCGCCATCGATACCGGGCTAGGCTGCGTCACGGCCGGTCTCATCGCGGACTCGCGCGTCCTCGTCGAGTTCCTGCGCGTCGAGGCCCAGCGGCACCGGCTCACGTTCGGGGAGACCGCGCCCTACCCCGTCCTCGGGCACGCGCTTGGCACGTTGCTCCAGCAGTTCACCCAATTCGGCGGGACCCGGCCGTTCGCCGTCTCGCTCCTCCTGGGCGGTTTCAACAACCGCGTCCCGGGCCTCATCGAACTGGACCCGAGCGGTGCGACCATCGGATGGAAGGCCTACGCGATCGGCCGCAACCGCCGCGCCGTCGCGGATTTCCTCGAGGAGAAGATGTCGGAGCACCTGGGGGAGGACGCCGCGTTCAAGCTCGCCGTCCAGGCCGTCGCCGAGGGGTCACCGACCCCGTTCCAGCCCGAAGCGCTCGACGTCGCCATCCTCGAGCCGGACCAGGAGCTGCGTCGCCTCGCGCCGGCGGAAGTCGCCCGGCGTGTGCAGGGAATGCCGTTCATCGGTACGCCCGAGAAGAAGGCCAACTCGCGCTGAGCGGGACCCAACCGCTAAATGCGGGCCGGGCAGGCTCGCGTCATGTCCGACCCGAGCGCCACGCTGAGCGTCGAGGGGGCGCGCCGTCTCTTCGCCTACAATCGCGCGGTCTTCGACCGGTTCGTCGTCCGCGTCGAGCGGATGCCGGCCAAGGCGTCGCGCCGCTCGCGCGGGATCGGTCACCTCTCCCTGTTCGACACCCTCGTGCACATCCTGAACGTCCACGAGGCGTGGCTCGGCTACGTCGTCCCCGGCAAGGTCCGGTCCCTGCCCAAGCGGTTCCGGGAGGCCGACCGCCACCCGAAGGACTGGGCCGGGTTCCGGATCTACTCCCGTCGGGTCTGGGCGGACGTGGACGCGCTGCTCGCGGGACTCACGGACCGCGAACTGCGCCGCGTCGTCAAGGCCCCCTGGATGCCCGGACGGTACACCGTCTCGGACGCGCTGTACCAGACGACGTTCGAGGAAGCGCACCACCTGGGCGAGATCATCGGGGCCCTCTGGCAGGAGGACCGCGCTCCGCCCGACATGACCTGGATCGACATCGGCCGCGGCGCCGGCCGCCGCCGTCGCCACCTCTAGGGCTCGAACGGCCGCGTCTCGTCGTCGCGCTCCGCCCGCTCGAACTCCTCGCGCAGGCGGATCCGCCGCCGGGTCCGATGGTAGGTGACCGCGAACCGGTGCGACTCGTCGCGGACCGCCCGCAGGAGGAGCATCGGGGAGGCGTTCGGGTTCGGCCGCAGCGGCTCGCGCCGCCCGGGGAAGTACAGCTCCTCCTCGCGCTTGGCCAATCCCACCACCGGGATCCGGTCCTTGGCCCCGATCGCCTCGAGCGCCTCCACGGCGGCGCCGACCTGGCCGGCGCCCCCGTCGATGAGCAGCAGGTCCGGTAGGATCTCCTCCTCCGCGATGCGCCGGAGGAACCGGCGGCGCACGACCTCCGCGATCATCGCGAAATCGTTGGTCCCGGGGACGGTGCGGATGCGGAAGCGGCGGTACTCCGATTTCTTGGGCAGACCGCGCTCGAACACGACGAGCGACCCCACGGCCTCGTACCCCTGGAAGAGCGAGATGTCGACGCCCTCGATCCGGTTCGGGATCGTCGGGAGCTCGAGGAGGCTCTGCAGCGCGCGGAGCACCTCCCGCGGGGCGGCCGAGGGAGTCACCTGGTCAACCGTCGCCCGCGCGAGCCGGTCGGCCAGCTGAGCCAGCGACGCGTACCGGCCGGTCGGCCGGAACTGCACCTCGATCCCACGGGGTCCGAGCAGTTCGTCCAGGAACGTGTCCAGCCCCGCCGGTCGCGGCCCGGCGATGTAGAGCTTGGTCGGGGGTTCGATCCGAGCCCCGTAGTATTGACCGAGGAACTGACGGAGGACCTCGGCCGGTTCCGGGACATCGTCCGCCGGTACCTGCATGAGATGGGGCTCGGTACCTCGTACCTCGCCGTCCTCGACGTGGAGGAGGCCCACCGCGACGCGCAGGCTCGCGGGGTCCCGCGGGTACGCCACGGCGAGCACGTCCGCCCTCCCGGCACCGGGGCCGACCACATGCTGGCGCTCGGCGAGAGCGTCCAGGCCCCGCAGGGCGTCGCGCAGGAGAGCCGCCCGCTCGAACTCCTGGCGGTCGGCCGCTCCGCGCATCTCGGCCTCGAGCTCCGGGCGCAGGGGCGTCGAGTTCCCCCGCAGGATCGCGACCGCCCGGTCGATGCGCGACCGATACGCGTCCGCGTCGATCGCCCCGATGCACGGGGCGCTGCACACGTGCAGATGGTAGTACAGGCAGGCTTCTTTGGGGAGCCGGACGCAGCGACGCAGCTGCAGCAGGTCCCCGAGCAACTGCTCGACGCTGCGGGCCTCGCGGGCGCTCGTGTACGGACCGAAGAGCAGGTTCTCCTTGCCCCGGCGAGGCCGCCGTACGAGGACGACGCGGGGGAACTCCTCCCCCATCGTGACCATCAGGTACGGGTAGCTGCGGTCGTCCTTCAGCAGGACGTTGTACGGCGGCTGGTACTGCTTGACCAGGTTCGCCTCGAGCAGCAGCGCCTCGCGCTCGTTCCGGGTCGGCACGAACTCGACGCTCGCGCTCTGGGCGACGATCGTGCCGTCCTTCTCGATCTTGGCCCGCAGATGGTCGAGGACGCGCCGGCGCAGGCTGCGGGCCTTGCCGACGTAGATGACCTCCCCGCGGGCCGAGCGGAACAGGTAGACGCCCGGGGCATCCGGTCCCCGCCGGAACCCTTCGCCGGTCGAGGCGGCGAGCTCGCTCGCCGGAACGAATCCGGGGACGACCGGGGGCGTCGGGTCCGTCATCGACGCCGGGGGCGCGGCACGGGTACCGGGGTACGTACGAGCAGCGCGAGGAACCGGGCGGTGTGGCCGCCGGAGCCCTGAGCGACCTCCTCCGGTGTACCGGCGGCGATGACATGGCCGCCCGCCGCCCCGCCCTCCGGTCCCAGGTCGATGAGCCAGTCGGCCGACTTGAGGACATCCAGGTTGTGTTCGATGACGACCACGGTGTTGCCGCCGGAGCGGAGGCGGAAGAGGACCTGGAGCAACCGGTCGACGTCGGCGAAGTGGAGGCCGGTGGTCGGTTCGTCCAGGAGGTAGAGGGTCTTGCCGGTGGGCGCCCGGGCCAGCTCGAAGGCGATCTTGATCCGCTGCGCTTCGCCCCCGGAGAGCGTGGTCGCGCTCTGTCCGAGCTTGACGTAGCCCAGGCCCACGTCGGTCAACAGCTGGAGGCGGGACTCGATGCGGCGATGGTTCCGGAAGAACGCCAGCGCCTCGTCGACGGTCATGTCGAGCACATCGGCGATCGACCGGCCCTTGAACCGGACCTCGAGGGTCTCGGAATTGAAGCGGCGGCCGCCGCACTCCTGGCAGGCGACGTAGACGTCGGGGAGGAAGTGCATCTCGTACCGGATCACTCCGTCCCCCTCGCACGTCTCGCACCGCCCGCCGGCGACGTTGAAGCTGAACCGACCCGGCCGGAACCCTCGGGCCCGTGCCTCGGGCAACCCGGCGAAGAGGTCCCGGATCGGGGTGAGGACGCCGGTGTACGTTCCGGGGTTGCTGCGGGGCGTCCGCCCGATCGGCGTCTGGTCGATGAGAAGGACCCGGTCGACCTCGTCGATCCCCTCGATGAAGCCGTGCCGGCCCGGCGTCTCGCGGCCGAGCCCGAGGTGGCGACGGACCGCCTTGTAGAGGATCTCCTCCAACAGCGTGGACTTGCCGGAACCCGAGACGCCCGACAACGCGACGAACAGACCCAGCGGGATCCGGACCGGGTCGCCCTTCAGGTTGTGCTCGACCGGCTTGTGGATCGTGAGCCATCGACCGGTGGGGCGGGCCCGCTGGACCGGGACCGGGATGGTCCGGCGCCCCGAGAGGAACTCACCCGTCAGGGAGCGCGGGGCGTCGCCGATCTCGGCCGCGGGCCCGGAGAACAGGACCTCGCCGCCGTGGACGCCCGCGCCGGGACCCAAGTCGACGAGCCAGTCCGACTCGCGCATCGTCTGTTCGTCGTGCTCGACGACGAGCAGCGTGTTCCCGAGGTCGCGCAGCGTCTTCAACGTCGCCAGCAACCGGGCATGGTCGCGGGGGTGGAGGCCGATCGACGGCTCGTCCAGGATGTAGAGGACGCCGACCAGCCCCGAACCGATCTGGGTGGCGAGCGCGATCCGCTCCGCCTCCCCGCCGGAGAGCGTGCCGGACGCCCGGTCGAGGGTCAGGTAGGTGAGCCCGACGTTCTCCAGGAATCCCAGACGGGCGCGGATCTCCTTCACGACCTGGCCGACGATCTGCTCGTCCCGCTCGTCGAGGCGCAGCGTACGGAACAGCGCGGCCGCGTCGGCGACCGTCATCGCCGAGGTCTGGGCGATCGACTGGCCCTCGACCGTGACGGCCAGGATACCGGGTTTCAGGCGCTGGCCACCGCAACTGCGGCACGGTCGGAACGCGAGGAACCCCATGTAGTACTCTTTCGCGCCCTCGCTCTTCGTCTGCTTCCACCGGCGCTCGACCGCCGCGACCAGTCCCTCCCGGAGCCAGCCGGCGCCCCACCACTCGCCGGCTCCGTGGCCGACGAGCCCCACGTTCCGGTCGGTCCCGTACATGAGCGCCTTCCAGCCCTTCTCCGACAGCTCGCGGATGGGGCGGCGCGGATTGTAGTCGAACGCGACGCCGAACCGCTCGAGGGCGCCGGTCGTCGGGGTGAGACCCCAGACCGTGATCGCCCGCCCGATCGGCTTGTCCTTGTCCGGGACGATGCGGTCGGGGTCGGCGTGCAGGGTCGCTCCGATCCCGAGGCACTCGGGACAGGCGCCGAGGGGGTTGTTGAACGAGAACATGCGCGGTGCGAGCTCCTCGATCGAGTAGCCGCACTGGGGGCAGGCGCGCCGGCTCGAGAACGTGGTCCGCGTTCCTTTCGCGTCCCGGACGATGACCAGCCCGTCCGCCAGCTGCCGGGCGAGCTCGACCGCCTCCGCGAGCCGAGCGCCTTCCGTCTCGTCCACGTCGAAGCTGTCCACGATGACCTCGATCGTGTGCTTCTTGTTCTTCTCGAGGCGGACCTGAGGGGACCGGAGCGGCAGCTCCACCCCGTCCACGATGAAACGGCGGTACCCGCTCTTGCGGAGTCGCTCGAGGACGTCGCGGTGCTCTCCCTTTTCGGCTCGGACGACCGGGGCGATGAGGTCGACCCGCTCGCCCCGCGCGTGGGCGCTCACGGCCGCGACGATCTTATCGACGGACTGCGGGGAGATCTCGTGGCCGTCGTTCGGACAGTGCGGGATGCCGATGCGCGCGTAGAGCAGCCGCAGGAAGTCGTAGATCTCCGTCACCGTCCCGACGGTCGACCGCGGGTTCCGGCTGCCGGCCCGCTGCTCGATGGCGATCGCCGGCGACAGCCCCTCGATGGAGTCGACGTCGGGCTTGTCCATCTGGCCCAGGAACTGGCGGGCGTAGGCCGAGAGGCTCTCGATGTACCGTCGCTGGCCCTCCGCATAGAGGGTGTCGAAGGCGAGCGACGATTTGCCGGAGCCGCTCACGCCGGTGATGACGATGAACCGTCCGCGGGGCAGGTCGAGGGAGACGTTCTTCAGGTTGTGCTGGCGGGCGCCACGGATGCGGATGACCTCGGATGGTTCGGCCATGGTTCCCTCCCGCTACGCCGGCAACAGCGAGCGGACGGTCTCTTCGAGCCGGCTCACCACGTGGGCCTGGACCTTGCGGCCCAGGTCGGCGGAGGCCGGTCGCGTGTCGCCGATCACGCTCTCGGGCCACTCGGACTCGGTCGGTGCGCCGGGCAGGAACGGACTTCGTCGGTACTCGACGCTCGGACGGTCGGCGCCGACCGTCGAGGGCGCGAGCGCCATCACGCGCGAGGTCTCCAGCAAGCCCGCGTGCCCGTCGGTCGCCGGCGACTCCTTCCCCCGCAGCTCGTAGACGAAGTCGTAGTCCGACAGCACGGCGATCCGGCTCTTGGGGTAGTTCCGCATCGCCGTATCGGCCGCTTCGCGGAGCGCGGCCATGTGGCCCCGCTCGGCGTGACCCGACAGGACCAGGATCCGACGGGCGCCGGACCGGGCGAGCTCCGAGAGTACGCCCTCGGTATGGGATTCCAGTTGGGCCATCGTGAGCGAGACCGTCCCCGGGAACCGGCGGGCCCCAGGGGCCGAGCCGTAGGCGATCGTCGGCGCCACTAGGGCGTCCGTGCGCTCGGCCAGCTCGGTCGCGGTCGCCTCGGCCTGGATCTGGTCGGCCCCGAGCGGCAGGTGGGGGCCGTGCGCTTCGAGCGCGCCGACCGGGACGATGATCAAGGGATTGGTCGCCAGCCGGCGCTCGAACGAGCGGGAATCGAGTTCGGCGAGCCGGCGGGCAGGTGTCATCCCCCAAACGACCGAGGGACGGTATTTAACGCGGGCCGGGAGGTCGAGGAACAGTTCGGGTTGCCTTCGTCGCTCCGGAACGTCATAGTGACCGGTGCGATAGCCCCTAGTTCGACCCCCCCTCACGGGGTCGTCGCGTCGGGAGAGGGCTCCGCGGACGCCGCGGGGGCGCGGGCGGCCGTCGTGGTCGACCGACGGCGCTTCGGCCGGGCCGGCGGATCGGACGGTGCGGCGGCCGGGGATTCCGATGGGACCGAGGCCGTGGGCTCGGCCGCGGCCTTCGCCCGCGGAGCGCGGCGTTTGGTCCGGCTCGCCGCCCGGGCCTTCCGGGCCCGCGCGGCCTTCTTCGCCTCGGCCTCCGCCTTCTTCTGGAGTCGCGTCGGGCATTCGGGGTTGATGCAGAGCGTCCACGGCGGTCGGCCGGCTTCAATCGCCGTCACGACCGGGGCGCGGCAGACAGGGCAGGGTGGCTGGTCCTTCTCGAGCTTGCCGCGTTGCGGCAGAGGGTAGGTGACCCGGCAGTTCGGGTAGCCCGAGCAGCCGACGAATCGGTTCCCGCGGAACGAGTAGCGGATCTGCAGCGGACTGGCGCAGTTGGGGCACGTGCCGATCCGGAACGCCTTGTGATGCTCCGCGCACTCGGGGTTGATGCAGTACAGGTCCGGACGCTGGCCCCGGAAGACGATCTTGACCCGGGGGGTCTTGCAGGTGGCGCATAGGAACTCGGGAGCGGGTTCGATGAACCCGGCGGCGGGGAGGGCGTACGTTGCGGAGCACGTGGCCGGGTTGTTCGAGCACTGGACCCATCGGGAACCCCGCGGACTGCGGGCCATGCGGAGCGCGCCACCGCACTTCGGGCACGGACCGACGAAATGCTGGCGATCCAGCGCGCCGGTGAGCGTCTCACGCACTCCGGTCGCGTTCGCCTTCAACAGCGCGTAGGCCTCCCGGAGCATCTCCCGCGACTCGTCCAGGACCTCCGACTTGGGCTTCTTGGACTCGGCGACGAGCTCCATGTCCTCCTCCAAGCGGTGCGTCATCTCCGGCCGCGTAATGACCGGGGCGTGGGCTTGCAACGCTTCGGCCACGGCGATCCCTGTCGAGGTCGGCTCCAGCTGCCGGGGCGTGACGTAGTGGCGGTCGAACAGCTTCTGCACAACGTCGTGGCGGGTGCTCTTGGTGCCGAGGCCCAGCCGCTCCATCTCCTGGATGAGCGAACCCTGGGTGTACCGCCGGGGCGGTCGCGTCTGATCTTCGACGAGCTCGACCCGGGTGATCGGGACGTTCGCGCCCATCGTCAGAACCGGTAGGACCGATTCCTCGGGATGGGAGTACGGATAGATCCGATACCAGCCCGGGTCGGTCAGGAATTGCCCCTTGCCCTCGAACACCTCGCCGCGGATCTCGACCTTCGCGGTCCGGGCCCGGCCGAGGGCGTCCGGGGCCAACGTCGCCAGGAATCGGCGGACGACCAGCTCGTAGACCTTCGCCGGATCTGGCCGCAGTTTCTTCGGGTCGACCACGCCGGTCGGGTAGATCGGGGGGTGGTCCGTCGTCTCCGACCGGCCCCGGGTCGGACGGAACGACGGTTGCGATAGGACGAGCTCGGCGGCCTCCGCGAACGGGCCGTCCTTGAACTTCTCCGCGAGGGTCCGGAGTCCCAGACCCCGCGGATAGACCGTGTTGTCCGTGCGCGGGTAACTGATCAGGCCCTGTGTGTAGAGGTCCTCGGCGATCCGCATTGCGTTCGCGGCGCCGAGACCGATGCGGGATGCCTCCGCGACGAAGAGCGTTGTCGAGAACGGGATGGGCGGGCGCCGCCGGGTCTCTTCCTCGGCGAACTCCCGGACGACCCCCTCCTTCGCCGACTCGACCTTGTGGTACACCGCCTCGGCCTCCGCCTTCACCTCCCACGTCCCGTGGGTGTGATGCAGGAGGAACTCCTCCGAACCCTGCACGCCGGTGGCCCGCAGCTGCCAGAACGGGGTCGGTACGAACTCCTTGATCGCCTGGTCCCGCTCGACCAGCAGCGCGAGCGTGGGCGTCTGGACCCGTCCGACCGAGAGGAATCCGCGGCCCCGCTGGTTGGCGGTCAGGGAGAGATAGCGGGTCAGCAGGGCCCCCCACACCAGATCGATCTCCTGACGGGCCTCGGCCGCCTCGGCGAGGGCGTGGTCCAGGTCGGACAGGTTCTCGAAACTCTGCTCGATAGCCTCGCGGGTGAGCGCGCTGTATCGGGCCCGCTTGACCTCGATCTTCGGGTGGACCTTCTGGAGGAGCTCGAGCGCCTCGAGACCGATCAGCTCGCCCTCCCGGTCGAAGTCCGTGGCGATGATGACCCGGTCGAACTGGCGTACGATCGATTGCAGGGCGCTGACGATGCCGCCCTCGGTGACCCGCTTGAGCGGGGGCTCCTCCAACAGATGGGGCAGGCCATCCAACGTCCATTCCTTGTGCTGCTCGGGGTAGTCGAGCTCGACGATGTGACCGCGCAGCCCGGCGACCGTGTAGAAGCCGTCCGGGCGTTCGAACTCGAACAGATTGGTACCCGCGATGCGGGTCCGCTTCATCCGGCCGTCGGAGAGCACGACCGCGATCCGCAGCGCGGTGTTGAACTTTTCCGCGACGACCAGCGTCTTTCGGGGACTCACGCCCTGACGAGGTCGGGTCGCGTAGATAAGGGGCGGCCCTCGCCGCCGAGGTGCCGGGGCTCTGAACGTGTGCGCGCGCGTTCGGCCGGGACGGTCCGGCGCCCGGAGCGTCCGTTCGGCTGTTCGGACCAGCCCGGTCCCCCTCCCGGATTCTATAATACCCGGAACATACCCGGCTCCGTTCGTGCCGCGGTAACTCAGTTTGGGAGAGTGCAAGACTGAAGATCTTGAAGCCGCCGGTTCAAGCCCGGCCCGCGGCACTCCTCCCGGCCCACCTCACGGTCCCTGTGTGGGGCCGAACGGTGCCTGTCTACCGACCGAACGATTAAAGGACCGGGTCGGCGTCTCAGCGGTGGGCCTTTTTCCCTCGTCCGGGCGATGCTCGTCCGGTGCGACGGCAACGGCCCCAGAAAGGAAGGGAACGAATGGAAACGAAGGCGAAGGCGCTGGGTATCGTCGCGGTGTTCTCCGTGGTGGCTTTGCTCGGACTCACCGGGCTGGCGGCGGCGTCCGGCACCGGCTACGACCTCAGCTTCACGCAGAGTGCGTCGGGATCCAACGCGAACGCAGACCTCACCGCCGTGTCGTCGAACGACCCCGGGGGGCCGAACATTACCGTCACGCTCACGGTCGCGGGTACGTTCCAACTTACCAGCGGGGACTATTTCTACGGAGCCTGGTTCGGCGGGTCGTCGGTCACGAACGCGACGGCCGAGGCCGTCTTCACGAACAACTCCACCGTGGGATACTACGCCGGGTACGGGAGCGGCGCCGGTGGGTTCGGTTACCTGACCTACACGCTGTCGTCGGGCGGCTCGACCCTCACGTTCTCCATTGCGAAGACCATCGTGCCTCCCTCCACCAGCTACAGTTTGAACGGATTCGCGCTCTACTCGAGTGACGACGGCAAGACGGGCACGTACAGCTGGCTGGGAAGCAACTACAACGGCGGCGGCACGTGCACCACGACCGCGTGTACGGGCACCGGGGGCACCACGAGCTCCTCGTCGTTCGACTGGTGGATCGTGATCATTCCCGTCGTGGTCATCGTGGTCGTCATCGCGCTGGTGCTCGTCTTCGTGATGCGGCGCAAGCCGCCGATGCAGCCCGCGATGGGTCAGCCGATGGCCCCGCCCGGAGCGCCGATGGACGCGGCGGGTCAGCCGACCTGGCAGAACCCGCCGCCCCCGCCTCCTCCGCCGGCGTAGCCGGCGCGGGCCACCCACCGGGTCGGGTAAACCCCCGACCCGGCCAACCTCTTCCCGACCTTACTTCGAGGGGACGAACCAGACGTCCGTGATGGAGTACTTGGGGTTCGGGTCGAAGCGGGCCTCGACCGGCATGCCGACGTAGAGGTCGGACTCGACGGCGTCCTTGAGACGGACCAGGAGGACGCTGCCGACGCCGTCGAACTCGACGAGGGCCAGGTTGTAGGGCGTCTCCTTGAGGAACGCCTCACTGCCGAAGTGGCACGTCGTCCAGGAGTGGAGCCGGCCCTTCTTCGGGAGGTCGATCCACTCGGTCGGGCTGCCGCAGACCATGCAGTGGCTGCGCGGCGTCGCGTAGACGAAGCCGCAGCTCTTCTTCGTGCAGTGGGAGCCGCGCAGGCGGCCCTCCGCGAGTCCCAAGAAGAACGGCGAGTCCTCGGCGTAGCTGTGGATGTAGTTGATCGAGTATGGGAACCGGATGATGAGGCTCTCCACGCCGTCGGCGTCGTGGAAGATCGCCGCGCCGGACTTGTCGAGCTCCGCCTGGACATCCCGGAACTTGTCGTAGACGGGGGGCTTGGGCCGCATCAGAACCCCCGCTTGAGGATGGAGACGGTCACGACCGAGCCGGTCCCGGCGTGGCTGTGGATCGCGCCCCGCTGGGGGTTCTTGAGCTGGAGCGTCGGGTCACCGAAGTGCTTCGGGATCGTGCCCTGGAGCTGCCAGAACGCGAAGACCGCCTGCATGAGGCCCGTGGCGCCGACGGGGTGGCCGCACGCGATGAGCCCACCGGACGGGTTGACCGGCATGGTGCCGGCGTTCGGTACGGGGAAGCCGTAGTCGATCCCCTTGAGGAACGGGTCGCCGTGCTCGGTGTAAGCGTACCCCTCACCGTACTTGCACAGACCCAGGTCTTCGTACGTCTGGATCTCGCTGGACGCATACGCGTCGTGCAGCTCGATGAAGTCGAGCTGCTTCGTGGGGTTGGTGATCCCCGCCATCCGGTACGCCTCGATCCCGGCGGCTCGGCCCGCGCGGAACGAATGGACGCCCGGGTAGGGGAGATGCTCGTAGTCCTTCGCCTTTTCGTGCGGCATCAGCGGGACCTTGCCGAACGGGCGGTCGGCGAGCCGCATGGTGTCCGTGCCGGTGCCGACGCCGATGACCTGCACCGGCTTGTCCGTGAACTCGCGGGCGACCGACTCGGTGGTCAGGATGGCACAGGCGGCCCCGTCGCTCATCGTGCAGATCTGGTCACGGGTGAGCGGGTAGCTGATCATCTCCGAGTTGAGGACCGACTGGACGGTCGACTTCTTCGGATACTGGGCGTACGGGTTGTGCAGCGCGTTGCGGTGGTTCTTCACCGAGACGAGGCTCATGATCCGCTGCCCCTCGGCGATCGCCATGCGCTGGGCCTCCCGCTCGTCCTTGATGTGCGCGAACCGGGTCAGCCGGAGGTACTCGTAGATGTGCCGGATGACCATCAGTGCGTAGTAGCCCGTGTAGAACCCGCCGAGCGGGAAGTCGAAGTTGGTGTCGGAGGCCAGCGCGATGAACTCGTTGCCCTTCCAAGTCGCGACCCGGCTCATCGTCTCGTAGCCGGCGGCCAAACAGACATCCATCCGGCCGCTCGCGACCGCCTCGTAGGCGGCCTGGAAGCATTCGCCCCCCGTCGCGCCACCCCATTCGATACGGACCGACCCTTTCGGGTTCATCCCGAGGTAGTCTTGGACCATGCTCGCGGCCTTCAGCTGGCGGGAGAAGTGGTCGGAAAAGTAGGAGATCCGCGTACCGTCGATCCGGTCCTTCGTGAGGCCGGGCATCTCCTTGAGCGCGTAGTCGTAGGCGCGCTTCACCATCAGACGGAAATCCATCGCCGGATGGGCCTTGGCGAACTTCGTGACACCGCCGGTGATCATGTAGACCCGGCGGCCCGACGACCCGCTCTTCGCCCGGGGGGCGGGGGCCGGTCGGCGCGCCGTCGACTTCGATTTCTTCGCCCGTGCTGGCAACGAGAATCCCTCGCGGGCCGCAGCCGGGTCCGACTCTTAGCCCTGACTCGTTCGTCCGTAATGGCCAAGTGGCCCGGCGCCTGCCCGACTCGATGGACCGGCGTTTCGCCCGCCTCCGACCCGAGTCCCCACCGATCGACCCCGGCTATTCGGCCGTCCCGTCCGACGGGATGTGCCTCAACGTGTTCCTCCTCGTCCACCCACCGACCCAGCGGAGTTCGGTGCTGGCCGGGCAAATCGCGAACGACTCCCGTTGGGCCGACGTGGGCGCGCTCGGGGCGGACCGACGCGAGCGGGTGATGGGTCGGTGGATGCTGCCGTCGCGACAGCTCCTCCTGTTCGAATCACCGGACGACGCCGCCCGCGCCGTCGCTCGTGAGCAACTGGGGCTCGAGCCCCCGGACGTCAGCGGGCCCCGCGTATTCTCCGAGACCTACACCCGATCGGGCTCGACGGCGGCCGACCCGCACTGGGACGTCCACTTCGTCTACTCGGTCCCGGGGCCGGCCGTGCCCCCCGAATCGACCCTGTGGCAGCGGTTGGAGTACATCGAGGTCGCGGGAACGCCGCGCCACGATTTCGCCCGAGGCCACGGCGACGTGCTCGAACTCGCGGGCCTTCCGCCGGCCCCGTAGGCCCGGCCTCCCCGAGGCTTTATCCCGGCCTTTCGTACGCGTCGCGAAGACTGATGTCGTCCCTCCCGGACCTCCTCTCGATCTCCGACGTCGCCGACCGGATCCCCCCGCTCCTCGCCGAGGCGGCACGGTTGAAGGCGACCCGACGTTCGCCCGGCCGATCCCGTCCGCTCGCCGGGCGGAGCGTGGCGCTGATCTTCGAGAAGCCGTCGACCCGGACCCGGACCTCGTTCGAGGTCGGGATCCACGAGCTCGGGGGTCATGCGGTCTACCTGTCGAAGAGCGACCTCCAGTTGGGCCGGGGCGAGACGATCGGCGACACCGCGCGGGTCCTGTCGCGGTACTGCGACGCGATCGTCTACCGGGCGTTCCGCCACGAAGACGTCCTCGAATTGGCGCGCACCGCGTCGATCCCGGTCGTCAACGCTCTCGACGACCGAGAACATCCCTGCCAGATCCTGGCGGACCTGCTGACGATGCACGAGCGGTGGAACGGGGCGTTCCACGGCAAGCGCCTGGCGTGGATCGGGGACGGGAACAACGTCCTCCACTCCCTGCTGCTCGGCGCGGCTGCGGTCGGCCTCGACCTCACCGCGGCGACGCCCGCGGAGTACGCCCCCCACCCGGACGTCGTGCGCGCCGCCGAGCAGCTCGCGGCCCGCTCGGGGGCGCACCTGCGGTACATTCGCGACCCCAAGGAGGCGGCGCAGGGCGCCGACGCGCTCTACACGGACGTGTGGGTCTCGATGGGCGACGAGGCGGAGGCCGCCGAGCGTCAGCGGGCCTTCGACGGGTACCAGATCAACGCCGCGCTGCTCGCTACCGCCGCCCCGACAGCGTTCGTCCTGCATGACCTACCGGCCCACCGGGGTCAGGAGATCACGGACGACGTCCTGGACGGTCCGCAATCCGCCGCCTGGGACCAGGCGGAGAACCGCCTGCACGCCCAGAAGGCGGTCCTCGAGCTGCTCCTGCCGCCGCTGGCGGGAGCCTGAAGGGCCGCTCCGGTCCCCATGCAGCTTTCGCACCGCGACCACCGGGTCGACCGCTCCCTGTTCACGGGATTCCTCGCCCTTCTCGCGCTCGTCGTCGGCGGCGCGGTGGCGGCGACGGTCGTCCCGTGGGCGGCGGTGGGCCTCGGCCTGGTCGTCCTGCTCGGTGTCGCGGGCGCCGTCTATGTCGTGCGCGCGGACCGACGTTTGCGCGAGTACGTCGAGGACGTGCGCACCGTTCACGAGGGCGGACCGGTCGATGGCTGGGTCCGCTACGAGGTCGGACAGAAGGTCCCGAGAGAGCGTCCGGTCGGACAGCCCACCGGCCGCTCGCCGCACACCCGGCCGGCGGGCGGAAGTTCCGGCACCCGTCCCTAGGCGAGGGACTCGGGGTCGGCCCGCAGCCGGACCTTGAGCAACTGCTCGAGTTTGCGGACGAGCTGGTCCGGCGGATGGAACCCGCCGGATTCGAGCTTGAGCACGACCGATTTCTTTTCGTTCAGTTTCTTGGCGAGGTCCTCGGGTTTCCACCCGAGGGCGTCGCGGGCCACCCGGACCCGATGCGCCCAGTCCGGGGCCAGTTCGAGCTCGCCGATCTCCGTGTAGAGGTCGCGTTCTTCCAATCGTCGCCCCGTACTCATTACGCGGGTCGCGGGCGTACCGGGACGGACCGACGCGCGGGGCGCGCTCGGCGCCGGGGGCGGTGGGTCGAGGATCGTCCCGAATTTGGCGCAGTTGGCGCAGACCGAGAGGACCGTCCCCTCGACGCGAACGCGGCTCACCACGTCGACCTCGTTCCCGCACATCTCGCACAACATCGGATCACCTGGGCGGCTCGCCGGGCGGGACGAGGCACCGGCGGACCCGGAGGTCCGGGTCCGGCAGGCCCGTCCCTCGACCGACCCCGCGCAACGCCCCTCCCACCAGCCCGCGCGATAAAGGGATTTCGAGAACGGGCCGGGGTGGCTCGGTGTTTCGCGACCCCGGGCCCCCCCTTATCTGAGGCCATCGACTCATCGGGCCGAGGCAACGATGGCGACCCGCTCGAAGAAGGTGTCCCGACCGAAATCTCGCGCCCGACCCCGCACCGCCCACCCGTCCCCGCGACCCGCCGACCGGCCGCATCTGGCCAGCGTCGCCGTGGTCGTCGCGGACCGGCGTCGGTCGGTCCGGTGGTACACGGAAACGTTCGGGCTCGACCACCTGGTGGACATGGACCACTGGCAGACGGTCGGTGAGAAGGGTCGGCCCACCCAAGTTCACATCTGCCAGGTCTCCGAGTACGACGATACCGCCCCGCTCGAGCCCGGGAACGCGGGGATCGCGTTCCGCGTCCCGGGGGATTTTGTCGCCGCATGTCAGGCGCTCGCCGACCGAGGGGTCGAGTTTTCGGTCCCGGCGACCCACGCCGAGTGGGGCTGGTGGGCCATGATCAAGGACCCCGACGGGAACGAACTCACCATCCTGCCGGAAGACTGAACCGCGGAGCGTCCCGGCGTCCGGACGGGTCGTCCGGCCCCCGCGGGCGACCGTGCGGCGCTCTCTCTCGGCGGCCGCCAGCCGAACGCCTAAATAGGGGGACCTGTTGGCCGCGCCCGGAGCCCCTCGATGGCAAACAAGCCCCACCTCAACATCGTCTTCATTGGCCACGTCGACCACGGCAAGTCCACGACGGTCGGACGCCTCCTCCTGGATACGGGGTACATCCGGCAGGAAGAGATCGACAAGTTCCGCGCGGAGGCCGAGGCGAAGGGCAAGGCGACGTTCGAGTTCGCCTGGGTCATGGACGACCTCAAGGAAGAGCGCGAGCGGGGTGTCACGATCGACATCGCCCACCGGCGCTTCGACTCCCAGAAGTACTACTTCACGATCATCGACGCGCCCGGCCACCGGGATTTCGTCAAGAACATGATCACGGGGACGAGCCAGGCCGATGCGGCCGTGCTCGTCTGTTCGGCGGCGGAAGGGGTCCAGGAGCAGACCCGGGAGCACATCTTCCTCTCGCGAACGCTCGGCGTCACCCAGATGATCGTCGCGATCAACAAGATGGACCGCCAGGAGGTCGCCTACAAGGAGGCGAAGTACGAGGAGGTCAAGGAGGAGCTGACGAAGCTGCTCAAGAACGTCGGTTTCAAGATCGACCAGCAGATCGTCTTCGTTCCGATCTCCGCGTTCAAGGACGACAACATCAACAAGCCCAGCCCCAACATGCCCTGGTACAAGGGCCCGACCCTCCTGCAGGCGCTCGACAACCTGCAGGTCCCCAACAAGCCGACCGACAAGGCGCTCCGCCTGCCGGTCCAGGACGTCTACACCATCACGGGCATCGGCACGGTCCCGGTGGGCCGCGTCGAGACGGGCAAGCTCAAGGTCGGCGACAAGATCATCTTCCTTCCCTCGGGGAAGGGCGGCGAGGTCAAGTCGATCGAGATGCACCACGAGTCGGTCCAGGAAGCGATCCCCGGCGACAACGTGGGCTTCAACGTCCGCGGCATCGACAAGAACGACATCCGCCGCGGGGACGTCGCGGGCCCGGCCGCCAACCCGCCGACCGTCGTCGAGAGCTTCACCGCGAACATCCAGGTGCTGAACCACCCGAGCGTCATCACGGTCGGGTACACGCCGGTGTTCCACTGCCACACGGCCCAGGTCGCCTGCGAGTTCACCGAGCTGCTGAAGCGCCTGGACCCCAAGACGGGTCAGACGGCCGAGGAGAACCCCCAGACGCTCAAGACCGGGGACGCGGCGGTCGTGAAGATCACGCCGAAGCGCCCGCTCGTGCTGGAGAAGTACAAGGAGTTCCCCCAGTTGGGCCGCTTCGCCGTCCGCGACATGGGTCAGACCGTCGCGGCGGGCGTCGTCGTCGACCTCAAGAAGCGCGAGGCATAGGCCTCTCGGGACGTCGCGGGAGAGGGCGGAGCTATCGATGCAGAAGGCTCGGATCGCTCTCTCGGGAACGGACGCGGGGAAGGTCGACTCGATCTGCAAGCAGATCCGGGAGATCTCCTCCAAGACCGGGGTCGAGATCTCCGGCCCGATCCCCCTGCCCACCAAGCGGCTCAAGGTCCCGGTCCGTAAGGGACCGGACGGCGGCGGCACGAGCACGATCGACCACTGGGAGATGCGGATCCACAAGCGGCTCATCGACCTCGCGGCCGACGAGCGCGCGCTCCGTCAGGTGATGCGCATCCAGGTCCCGGACGGCGTCAACATCGAGATCGTGCTGACCGGGTAGCCGGGTGTTCGCGCCGGGCGCGGCCCGCCCCCTGGGCGTCGGCGCGGCGGTCCTTCTGCTCGGTGCCGGGGTCGAGGTCGCCGGAGTACTGCCTCGCTCCTATGTACTCGTCGCGTTCCTCGTCCTCGGCGCCGGCCTCTGGGGGTTCTTCGCCGCCTTCTTCCGCGACCCGGATCGGACCCCGGGCGAGGGCGTCGTGTCGGCCGCGGACGGCGTCGTCCGGGCGGTCACGGACGAGGGGGACCGGACGCGGGTGTCGGTCTTCATGAACGTCACCAACGTCCACGTGAACCGGCTACCGATGGACGCCACGTTCGCGGCGATCGGGACCGCCGGCCACGGCTACCGGCCTGCCTATCGGCCGGACGCGGACCGGAACGTCGCGCGCACGTACGACCTCTCCACCCCCTACGGCCCCGTTCAGGTCGTGCAGGTGACGGGCATCGTGGCCCGTCGTCTGGTCTCGTTCGTACGGCCGGGCGACACCCGGCGCAAGGGGGACCGGTTCGGGATGATCGTGCTCGGCTCACGGGTCGACGTCCTCTGGCCGCGCGACCGGCTCTCGCCGACGGTCGCGCCCGGCGACCGGGTGCGCGCGGGCGTGACGACCATCGCACGGGAGCGCCGGTGACGGACCGCTGGCGAGTGTTCGCCAACCTGGCGACCCTGGCCAACGCGGTGCTGGGCGTCGGAGCCGTCCTCTACATCCTCGGTGGCAACAAGCTCTGGGCGATGCTGTTGATCGCTTCCGCGATCGGGTTCGACGGCCTCGACGGGATGATGGCCCGACGGAGCACGGCGCCGCGCACGTCGTTCGGCCGGGTCGCGGACTCCGTCGCCGACGCGACGACGTTCGGCGTGGCCCCGGCGTTCCTCATCGCCGTGCACACGTCCAACGTCGGCACGTGGCAGCCGTGGGCGACGTACGCGGTGGTCCTGGCCGGCGCCTATCTTGCCGCGGCGGTCGCCCGGCTGGTCTACTTCACGGCCCGCGCCTACCAGCGGAGCGATTTCCTCGGCGTGCCCACCCCACAGAGCGCGCTCGCCGTCATCGTCGCGATCCTCTTCCACGACACCCCGGCGTTCCAGTCGGTCCAGCCGATCGGCCTCCTCGTCGGGACCGCCGCGCTCGCCGTCCTGATGGTCGTCCCAATCCCGTACCCGAAGATCCGTCGCGGCGCTCCCCTCCGTCTCCCGATGGCCGTCACCGCCGTCGCGGCCGCCGTCGCCCTGACCGTCCTGCAGTTCCGCCCCGCGACCGGCACCCCGCTCTACACCCTCGCCCTCATCGCCTCGTACGTGCTGCTGGTCGGCGTGGCCGTCTACTACGTGATCGGGCCGTTCACCGTCCGCCGGGAGGCTCCGGCCCACTGATCCGATGGCCCGCCGACGAACCCTGCACCGCGCCGGACTTTCCCGACGCGAGGCGCTCCTGTTCGAGGCCGGCGTCAAGCTCGGCGGCGTGTTCCATCAGTACCTCGGCGTACCCGTCACGCCCCGAACGGCCCCCGGCCTTGCACGGACGATCGAGGCGGCCGTCGGACTGCAGCCGTACGTCGACGCTGTCCGGGTCCGTATCGACCCCCGCCGCGGGGGGCCGGCCGGACGGGGCCGCTTCGCCTACCACTACCTGGTGGCGGAGATGCTGGACGTCCGCGTGCGACTGGTCGACGGCGACGTCGCGGTGACCGCGCGCCTGGCCCACCGGCCGGACCTGCGGTACCCGCTCATGAGCGTGGAGGCCGTTCGGCCGACCCGCACCGGGCGCGCCTAGACCCGTGACGCGATCGGGACGTAGGGCAGGTCGACCGGTCCGATGTACTTGGCCGTCGGCCGGATGAGCCGAAGGTCCTGGTACTCCTCGAGGACGTGGGCGGTCCAGCCCGCGACCCGGCTCGCCGCGAAGACCGGGGTGAACAGGTCGTGCGGGATCCCCATGAGGCTGTAGACCGAGCCCGAGTACAGGTCGACGTTCGGGTAGAGCCCCTTCTCCTGGTGGACGACCCGCTCGACGACCCGGAGCAGCTCGTAGTAGTGCAGGTCCCCCTTCGCCTCGCCGATCCGACGCGACCACTCGCGCAGGATCGTCGCCCGGGGGTCCTCGACCTTGTAGACCCGGTGCCCGAACCCCATGATCCGTTCGTGACGGGCGAGCTTCGCCTTCACGACCTCCTCGGCCCGATCCGGGGCGCCGATCTCGTCCAGGAGCTCCATCACCCGCTCGTTGGCGCCGCCGTGCAGCGGTCCCTTGAGCGTACCGACCGCGCTCGTGACGGCGCTGTAGAGGTCGGAGAGCGTGGAGGCGGTCACGCGGGCGGCGAACGTCGAGGCGTTCAGCTCGTGGTCCGCGTGCAGGATGAGCGCGACATCCATCGCGCGGGACTCGAGCTCGGTCGGCTCGCGGTTGAGCAGCGCGTAGAGGAGGTACGCGGCGTGGGAGAGCGCCGGCCGGGACTCGAGCGGCGGCAGGCCGGCCCGGCGGCGGTGGAACTGTCCGAGGATCGACGGGAGGGCCGCCGTGAGACGTTGGGCGCCTCCGATCGAGCTCGCACCGGGCCGGCTCTCGTCCGGCTCGAAGAGGGAGAGCTCGCTGACGGCGGTGCGGAGCACGTCGATCGGCGCGGCCGTGGACGGCATCGCGTCGAGACGGGCGACCATCGCGTCGGGCAGGGTCCGCAGCTCGGTCAGGCGGTGACGCAGCGCCGCGAGCTGGTCGGACGTCGGCAGCCGGCCATACCAGAGCAGGTAGGCCGTCTCTTCGAACGACGAGTGCGCGGCCAGGTCCCGGATGTCGTACCCCTCGTAGATCAGGCGGCCTTCCTTGCCGTCGATGAAGCAGAGGTGCGACTCGAGCGCGACGACGTCCTGGAGGCCGCGCTGGACCTCTTCGGTGGGACTCGGCATTCCTTCCGAACCGGAGGGCGCGAGACGGGTGTCCCCTTAATGGGTTTTCGCGGCGGCGACGGATTCCGGAGCCCGGCGCGGCTCCGGTGCGGCCACGTCGGGCGCGGGGGCGGTCGGGGGCCCGGCCCGCGCGTACTTCCGACGGGCGTACGCCACCGAGGCCGCCGTCCAGATCGGCAACGAGGCGAGGAGCGCGCCGGCGGAGACGAGGAACACGAGCCGGAAGCTCCCGAACGAGGCCAGCACCGCGGAGAGACCGGCGCCCGCCACGGCGGCGGCGCCACCGAGGGCGCTGCTGACCCCGAGCAGGCTGCCCGCGTCCCGGTGCTCGAGCCCCCGGAACAGCATGAGCGAGCTCGCCGTGGTGTAGGCGGCGATCGCCGCCCCCAGGAGCCCGAACGTGAGCACGTTCTCCGCGAAGGCGCCGCTCCGGGCGGCGATGTAGAAGGTGAACCCGGCCGTGGCGAGGTAGCCGACCGCTCGCACGTACGTCGCCCACTGGACCAGGCGGTCCGAGCCGAATCGGCTGACCATCCCTCCGGAGAGCGGGAAGAGGAGCATCTGGGCGAAACTGTTGGCGAAATTGACGAGGAAGATGGCCGAGGCGGCCAGCCCGACCGAGACCAGGTACGGGGTGTACGAGATGTTGTACAGGTTGGAGGCGAGGTTGAACAGGAACGTGGCGGCGAAGATGAGGGGCAGTTCGTGGTGGAGCTCCTCCCGGGCCCAGCGTCGGAAGCGGGCCAGGGCGCCGGCCCGGAGGTTCGGCCGTCGGGGGAAGAACGGGATGGCGATGTGAAACGAGGCGGAGACACGGATCCGCGAGAGCAGGCTCTCCGGGTGACGGGCGACCTGGGCCGTCGTCAGGTTCCGCGGCGGATCCTTGACCCCGAACCAGAGGGCGAGGGCGCTGGCCGCGGCGAGTCCCGCGAGCAGGTACAGGAGGGAGAGCAGGGCGTCGTTCGCGAGGGTCCAGAAGTAGCCGATGAGCACCCCGAGGACGGAGCCGATGATGCTCATCTCCTGGAACGAGGCGTAGGCGTTGGCCCGTTCGTTCTCGGTGAATTTCTCCAGGATGAGCAGGTTGGAGGCGCTCGCCCCGGCCGGCGCGATGAGACCGACCACGGTGTAGATGGCGAACAGGGCCCCCAGTGTGTGGACGAACGCGAGCAGCAGGTAGAGGGCGGCGTAGCCGCCGAAGTTGATCGCCAGGAACAGCCGACGGGCCGGGTACCGGTCCGACAGGTGGCCCCAGACGACGCTGGAGAGGATCACCGCGGCGTTGAACAGGGTCGCGGCGAGCGCGACGTCCGTCCAGGTCTCGTGGAGGACGATCAGGATCAGGAGCGGCAGGACGACGCCGAAGCCGGACGTGGCGGCGTTGATGGGGATGAACCCGGCCAGCCAGGGGCGCGCGACCAGCCGCCGCGGCCAGGTACGCAACGACAGTACCATCGGTGGACGTCGCGTCGAGAAGGTCCGTATTAAAATCAGGTCGAGTCCACTGGACACGCTCCGGGCGTCGCGCGCCGCCCTTCCGGCGGAGAACCGGCGTCGCCTGCCGGACAACCCTTATAAGCAAAGGCGGTTCCTCGACCCCCCGAGGCGACTTCTGGCGTGGCGATCGGCTTCGTCCTCATCAGCACCGCTCCCGCGAAGGAGCATGAAGTCTACACGGAGCTCCTCCGCGTGAAAGGGATCGTCGAGCTGCACCCCCTGTTCGGGGAGTATGACCTGATCGCCAAAGTCGAGGCGGAGGACTTCAACGCCCTGGGTCAGCTCGTGGTCGACAAGATCCGCTCGGTCCCCGGGGTCATCGACACCAAGACGCTCACCGGCATCAAGTTCTGAAAGGTCTCACATGCTCGAACTCGTGGCAACCTCGGTCAACATCGACATCTGGGCGTTCCTGGCCATCCTCCTGCTGGTGTTCGGCCTCTTCCTCATCCTCGCCGGGATCTTCACGGCCTACTTCGGGAGCGGCAAGAGCCGCACCATCGGCGTCGTCCTGCTCGTCGTCGGGCTGGTCGTGGGCCTGCTGGTCGGCTACCTCTACTCGGCCGGAACCTTCGGGAACCACGCCCACCAGCTGGGCAACCTGCTGCTCGAGTCGTTCCTGGTCATCGTCGCCGCGGTCATCGGCGCCTTGGTCGCGATCGGGATCTTCCTGGTCGCCATCATGAAGTCCTAGGCGCCCGGTAGGAACCCGTGGCCCCCCGTGCGGGCCGACTCCGAACCCGGGGTCTCGTCACGCTGACGTCCGACCTGGGGTGGGCCTATGCCGCCCAGATGAAGGGGGCGCTCCTCCGGGCGGCCCCCTCCCTGACCCTCGTCGACCTGACCCACGACCTGCCCCGACACCGCATTCCGGAGGCGGCGTTCGTCCTGCGGGCGATGGCCACCAGCTTTCCACCGGGTACCGTTCACGTCGCGGTCGTCGACCCCGGCGTCGGGGGACGCCGGGCCCCGATCGCCGTACGGTGCGGGGACGGCTCGGTGCTCATCGGTCCGGACAACGGCGTGCTGGGACCCTTGGCGACCCGACTGGGCCGGCCGGTGGGGTATCGTATCGACCCGGGGCGGCTTGCGGGTCCGGGCCGGGTCGGGACGACCTTCGACGGACGCGACCTGTTCGCTCCGGCGGCCGCCCGTATCGCCTCCGGCACCCCCCTCGAGCGCCTGGGCCGTCGGGCGGAGTTCTCCCAGGGCTCTCTGCCCGAGCCCCACCGCTCGGGTGACCGGCTGGCGGGTGAGGTCGTCCACGTCGACCATTTCGGGAATCTCATCACGAACGTGCCCACGGCCTGGGTGGCGACGACGGCGCCCGCGGTGCACGTCGCGGTCGGGCGAGGTCGGCGCCGCGCGGTCCGCTGGGTCGTCTCGTACGAGGAGCTCGGACGGGGTCGGCTGGGCGCCCTGGGCTCGAGCTTCGGTACGGTCGAGATCGCGGTCGCCGAAGGGAACGCCGCCCGCCGACTGCGGGCGACCACCGGGACCCCGGTCCGCCTCGGGGGCCGGGGGCGGCCGCCCGGCCAACCGCGAGCGTGATTAGCGTGTCCCGTCTCGGCCGCGGACACCGGCTCCGGGACCCCGGAGCCGGCGACTGAGATGGCGAAGCGCGATTACTACGAGGTGCTCGGCGTCCCGCGGACCGCCTCCGCGGACGAGATCAAGAGCGCCTACCGACGCTTGGCCCGTCAGTACCATCCGGACGTCGCCAAGGAGAACCCGAAGGTCGCCGAGGAGCGGTTCAAGGAACTCTCGGAGGCGTACGAGGTCCTCGCCAACCCCGAGACCCGACAGCGGTACGACCAACGCGGCTTCGACGCGGTCGAGCCGAACTTCGGCCCCGGTGGCTTCGGCTGGCAGAACTTCACGCACCAGGGCGACCTCGAGGACCTGTTCGCGTCCAACCCGTTCTTCCAGCAGCTGTTCGAGAACCTGGGGGGCGGGTTCGGGGGAGGGTACGTCGGCGGCGGCCGGCGGACCGCCTTCAGCCGGGGCCGGGACGTCGAGGTGACCGTCTCGCTACCGTTGACCGCGGCGATCCACGGGGCCAAGCCGCAGGTCAGCGTGCCCCGCGTCGAGGTCTGTCCGGACTGCCACGGGAACGGGGCGAAGAACGGGACGGCCATCGAGACGTGTCCCGAGTGCCACGGCAGTGGGCAGATCCGCCGGGTGCAGAATCGCGGCCACACCCAGCTCATCTCGATCGCCGAGTGCCCGCGTTGCGGAGGTACGGGGCAGCGGATCTTGGAACGGTGCCCGACGTGCCACGGTACGGGTCAGCTCAGCTCGGTCGAGCGACTCGAGGTGAGCGTCCCGCCCGGGATCGAGGACGGTGGGATCCTGCGCGTGCCCGGCCATGGCCTCGCCTCGTCCCAGGGCGGCCGCGCCGGTGACCTGTACGTCCACGTCTCCTTCGAACCGCACGGAACGTTCCGACGCGACGGGGAGACCGCCTACGGGGAGGCGAGCGTCCCGCTCGGGGTGGCGCTGCTCGGTGGCGAGGTGATGGTGGAGACGATCGACGGGCGAGCGAGCCTCAAGATCCCCGCCGGCACCCAGCCCGAGACCCAGTTCCGCCTGCGGGGGAACGGCTTCCCCCGGCTCGGTGGGACCGCCCGCGGCGACCTCATCGTCACCATCCATGTCGACGTGCCCCGCAGCCTCTCCTCGCGCGAGAAGGAACTCCTGCGCGAGGCGCTGCTGCCGGCGACGCCCACCGCCGGCCCCCGACGGGACTCCATCTTCCGGCGGCGCAGCTCGTGACGGCCGGCGACCCCGACGAGGCGGAGGCCCCCGACCAGTACTTCAGCGCGCGGCCCCGCTCGCCCTCGGCGCGGTCCGAGCAGCGGTTCCTCTACCAGGGAGAACTGCTGGCGTTCCTGGTCGACCGTGGGGTGTTCGCCTCCCACGGCCTCGACCCGGGCACCGCCCTGCTCATCGAACACCTGGGCGTCCAGCCGAAGGACCGGGTCCTCGACCTGGGCTGCGGCTGGGGCGCCGTGGGCGTCGCAGCCGCCCGGTCGGCGCGTCAGGGTCACGTCGTCCTCACGGAGGTCAATCGGCGCGCGGCGCGACTGGCGCGGCTGAACGTCGAGCGGAACCACGCCGACAACGCGGAGGTACGGGTCGGCGACCGGTTCGCTCCGGTGGCGGGCGAACGGTTCGACGTGATCGCCACCAACCCGCCCTATCGCGCCGGTCGCCCGCTCATTCTGGACGTGCTGCGGGACGCTCCGGACTACCTCACGCCGGCCGGTCGCCTTCTGCTCGTGGGCAAGGGGACTCAGGGGATCCGGTTCTACCAGGAGCGCTTGGAAGCGGAGTGGCCCGGCTCCGTCGCGGTCCTCGGGCGAGGGTCCGGCTACCGGGTCGTCGAGGCCCGTCTTGAGCCAAAGAGGCGGAAGCCGTAGAGCCGCCCGATGTGGCGCACGTACTGACCGATCTGTCCGTGGCCGAGCTTGCTCTCCCCGGCGGTCCGGGGCCGGAACTGGATCGGGATCTCGACGATGGGCCGGGGGCGGCAGCGCACCATGATCTCGAGCCCGATCTTGAACCCCAGCGGCGAGAGGCTCGCCCGGTCGAGAAGGCGACGGTCGAAGGCGAAGAACCCGGACATCGGGTCCCGGACGGGGACCAGGGGGCGGGCGAGGAGGGTGGCCCCCCGGGAAATGATCCGGCGGGTGAGGCCGAACCCCGGAGCGCTGCCCCCGGGCATGTAGCGGCTGCCGACGGCGAACTCGGCGCCGCCCCGCGTCACGGCATCGACCAGTGCCGGGATCGCGGACGGAGGATGGCTCCCGTCGGCGTCCATCACGACGATCACGTCGCCCCGAGCGAGAGCGAACCCGGCCTGGACCGCGGACGCGAGCCCGAGCTTGCGGCCCCGGTTTCGGACGACGCACTGCACGGTTCCGTGCAGCGACTCGACGTAGGCGGCCGTACCGTCCGGGGAACCGTCATCGACGACGACGAGCTCGCTGGGCAGGTCATGGAGCGCCGTGCACAGCTCCGGATACAGGACCTCGAGGGAGGCCCGCTCGTTGTAGGTCGGGACGACCACCGAGACCCGCGGGTCGGACGGCACGTCGAGGTGGACGGCGGCCGGTTACATACGACTTGGCCGGTTCGGACCGTCGGGCCTCCTTCGGCGTCCGCCGCCTCGGCGGCTCGCCGAAGCGCTTAAGAAGGGCGGCTTTCTCGGCGCCCGCACCCTCGGACCGGGGGTCGTTCGACGGCCGTTCGGTCGTCCCTCCTTTGGTCCGGGCCCCCTCGGAGAGTGAGTCCCGCGCCCAAAGAATCGAAGGACCCCAAGGCCGAACCGGCCGCGTCCGCACCGCCCGCCGGGGCCGAGCCTTCGACCGAGAAGCCGAAGAAGACGCCGGCCGCCAAGGGCAAGGAATCGAAGGACGCCAAAGAGGGGAAGGAGCCGAAGGAGGGGAAGGCGAAGGGCAAGGGCCCCGCCGGCGGCAAAACCCCCAAGTTCGTCTCCGACAACCCGAATTTCCGTTACATCGTCCGGGTCGTCAACACCGACCTGGACGGCACCCGCCCGACGGCGCTCGCCCTGACCGGGGTCGAGGGGGTCGGGCTCCGCCTCGCCGAGGTCGCCTGCCAGCTCGCCCACGTGACGCCCGAGGAACGGATCGGCAACCTCCCCGAGGCGACGGTCGAAAGCATCGAGGCGACCCTCGGAGCCCTACCGACCAAGGTGCCGCTCTGGATGGTCAACCACCGGCGCGAGCCGATCATGGGCGAGACGCTCCACTACATCGGCCCGGACCTGCTCACGCGGCGCCGGGACGACGTCAACCAGATGCGGATGGTCCGCAGCTACCGCGGCGTGCGGCACGAACGGGGTCAGAAGGTCCGCGGTCAGCGGACCCGCTCCAACGGCCGCACCGGCATGGCCGCGGGCGTGCTGAAGAAGGACGCGAAGGCGGCCGCAGCCGCCGCGGGCAAGGAAGAGGCCCCGGCCGCCGCGCCCGCCCCGGCGGCCGCGGCACCGGCCAAGAAGGCGTAGGTCGATGGGCGATCCGAAGTTCCTGCGCCGCACCTACGACACGCCCAAGCACCCGTGGGAGGCCGGCCGGATGGATGAGGAGCGCAAGCTCCTCGAGAAGTACGGTCTCAAGAACAAGCGCGAGCTCTGGAAGGCGCAGTCGATCCTCCGGGGTCTGCGCCGTCAGGCGCGCGACCTCCAGGCCCGGCTCCGCGCCGGGGAACCGCAGGCGCAGCGCGAGACGGCCGGACTGCTGCAGCGACTGAGCCGGCTCGGCTTGCTCGCCCAGGGGAACCCCACGATCGACGATGTGCTGGCGCTCACGACCGAGGACGTCCTACGCCGCCGGTTCGAATGGGTGGTCTTCCACCGCGACCTGGCGCCGACCCCCCGCGGGGCCCGTCAGTGGATCGTCCACGGACACTTCTCGATCGGCGACCACCGGGTCACCCGGCCCGGGTACCTGGTCCCGGCCGCGGACGAGGCCCGGATCGCCTACACGCCCACCAGCCCCCTCTCGGACGATGACCACTCGCAGCGGGCGTCGCTGCGGGAGCGGCTCACCGCGCGCGGCGGTCCCTCGGAGGCCGCGCCGGCGCCGCCCCAGGAGGCCTAGGCGATGGTCAAGGTCGGGATCGCTCACATCTACGCCAGCTACAACAACATCCACATCACCGTCACCGACGTCACCGGCGCGGAGACGCTCGCCAAGGCGACCGGCGGGATGGTCGTGAAGGCCGCCCGCGACGAGTCGAGCCCGTACGCCGCGATGAAGGCCGCCGACCAGATCGCAGCCGCCATCAAGGAGAAGGGGTACGACACGCTCCATGTGCGCGTTCGCGCCCCCGGCGGCAACCGCTCCCGCTCGCCGGGCCCGGGGGCCCAGGCGGCGATCCGTGCGCTCGCTCGGGCCGGCGTCAAGATCCAGCGGATCGAGGACGTCACACCCGTCCCACACGACGGGACGAAACCCAAGGGCGGACGCCGGGGCCGGCGGGTCTAGGGTCTCACTCTCATGGCACTCACCGTCCAGGAGCTCAAGCCGCGCAGCGCCGTCGTCGAGGTCGACAGCGCCACCGCCTCGCAGGTCAACGCCATCCGACGCACCCTGCTCTCCGACGTCCCGAAGCTCGCCATCGAGGACGTCGAGTTCCATTTGGGACCGATCCGGGACGAGACCACGGGCAAGGACTACGACTCGTCGACCAGCATGTTCGATGAAGCGATCGCCCTCCGCCTGGGCCTGCTGCCGATCCCGACGGACCTCTCGCAGTTCCGACGCAAGTCGGAGTGCACGTGCGGCGGCGCGGGTTGCCCGCACTGCCAGGTGATGTTCTCGATCGACAAGAAGGGCCCCTGCACCGTCTACGCGCGGGACGTCGTCCCGCT
>JASHSU010000122.1 GCA_030038605.1 Thermoplasmata archaeon
ACGGGACCCCACCGACCGTGTACGCGTAGGTACCGTTGGGGACCCCGAATCGAAGCACGGTGGCGTTGCTGACGTTACGGGACGCGTTGAACGTCACCGACCAGTTCGTCGGCGCGGGCAGCCCTTGCTCGACGAAGGCGACCTCGTAGAGACGAGGGGTTCGGTTCCCCGCGGCGGCCGAGGGGGGGAGCGGGCCACGGGACGGGCTGAACGCTCCGGCCCCCCAAAGGGCCACCAGGACCACGGCGACCACCGCGACGGCCGCCACCGTCGCGAACCACCGACGCGAGCGGGTGCGGGCCGATGATCCGTCACCGAGCATCGGAGGTGTCCTCCCCCAGTCGAAAGTGCCTTGCCCCCTATCGGCTATGGGGAGATAGCCCCATGGCTGGCGCGTCGGGCAACGGCCCCCCGAAACGATCGTGGAATTATCACGGGCCGGCCTCCCCGGTGCCTTTCGCCGGGGGGCGACCGATCGTGGACCACGGCATCCCGCGTCCGCCGCCGCAGGATCTCGAGCCTCCGAGCCGCTCCCCCGGGTCCGTTCGCCGCGGATGGCTGCGGCGCGGACTCATGGCCGCCCTGACCGTCGGCGTGCTCGTCCTGCTCCTGGTGTGGGTCCGTATCCTGCCCGGATTACCCTCCGCGCCCGGCCCATCCACGGCCCCTACCCACGTACCGGCCTACTACTATCTCACCATCAACCAACGCGGGGTGCCGCTGGGTTGGTCCTGGGATGCCGAGCTGAACGGGACCAACTACGGATCGATCACCGGCAGTCCGGACCAGTTCTACGTCCTGAACGGGACCTACACCTACGCGGTGTCCTCCCCCGGATACGTGGCCTATCCGTCGTCGGGGTCCGTCCTCGTGGCGGGAGGCCCGGTGACGGTGAACGTCACGTTCCAACTCCCTCCGTGACGGGGGGTCCACTCAGCGGCAGCCGTTCCAGCGTGGCCAGCCGTCCGACCGGGTAGACACCGACGGTCTGCACCACGTACCAGGGCGATCGGTCGAAGAAGAAGTCGAGCCGCGCGGCCGGGTCCCGAGCGAACGCGGCGTCCGTTTGGAGACGGCGCTGGAACTCGTCCCGCAGACCGGGGTCGCTCGCGAGCATCTCCCGAGCCTTCCGCTCGACCACGTACGCCTCGCCGGACTCCTTCTGCTCGAAGACCGCGTCGAAGAATCCCCAGCGCAGGGCGGAGTCCGGCGCCATCGGCTCGAGCCAGTGGACGGCCACCTTAGCGAGCGGTTGGTCGAGCGCGACGACCGCCGACCCGGCGGCGAACGTCACCTCTTCGACCACCGGCGTGCACGTCCCGAATCGGCCGATCGGCCGCTCGACATTCCCGCCCTCGACGATCGGGTGGCGGCCCTCGAACGGCCGGGCGGGCCAGACCATCCCGGCGCAGTGGTACCGCTCGACGTCGCCCGTCCAGGGGGCCGTGGTCCGGCGGAAGGACACCCCGTGCACCTCGAGCACCTCGAGGACGCGTCGCCATGACGGGGGGACGACGTACCCCGCGGGCGGAGTCACCGTCACGACGGGGCGGCCGGCCGTCTCCATCGGGAGGGTGAGTTCGACCGGCCGGTCGGAGTACTGGACCCAGGTCTGCCCGGAGACCTCGCTCGGGGTTCGTGTGTACTCGACCCCGCGGAAGCGGACGGGCAGGGTATCTCCCGTCGCCCCGATCACGAGAGGGAACGGAGCCCGGTCGAGCCCCAGTCGAGCGGCCGCGTGGTCGGCTCGGGCGTTGAGCGCCTTCAGCTGGGCGGCGTCCCGATGCAGGATCGTGAGGAGTCCGCGGAGGACCTCGTAGTTACCGGTCACCCGCGTCCGGTAGTCCTTCAGCATGTGCATCTCGACCAACAGGCCGGGGCGGTTCTCGAGGATCATCCGGCCGGTCGAGAACCGCGGGGCGTTGGCATTGAAGGCGAGGCCCCGGGCCGGGTCGCTGTCGTCCCTAAGGAAGACCTGGGCCGGGAACGCCAGATGGCCGGCGGCCTCGACGTGCCGGACGATCTCGGGGGTGACCCGTCCGCGGACCCACGCCGCGGTGTCCGGGAAAACGTCCGGGGTGTCGTCCAGCAGGAACGTGATGTCGTACTGGAAATCCATCCCGTCGGTGACGTGGTCGTCCACGAAGAAATCGGGACGCCAGCGCCGGAAGAGGGACCAGAACGCGCGCGTCTCCGGCGCGTCGGCCTTCATGTAATCCCGGTTGAGGTTGAGGTTCGTTCCGTTGGCGCGCCAGCCGGCGACCTCGGGCCCGTTCTGATTCATCCGGGTGAACCGCGACCGGCGTTCGTGCCCATCGACGTTGTAGATCGGGATCACGACGACGACGACCCGGTCGAGCAGGGAGGCCAGGGCCGGGTCCTCGACGAGGTCGCGGAGCAGGGCCAGGCAGGCATCCTTGCCGTCGGTCTCTCCGGCGTGGATCCCGTTCTGGATCAGGAGGACCGCACGCCCCTCCGCGTGGACCACGCGGGGCTCGAAGAGGCCGTCCTTGGACGCGACGACGACCCGCAGGGCGCGACCCTCGCCGCTGTGACCGAACGTCTCGGAACGGAGGCGGTCGGGATGGTCGGCCACCAGTCGGTCGAGGTACGCGAAGGTCGTCGCATAGTCCGGGGTCGTCCGGTACGCGTCGACTTCGGACGGAGTGGGACGGGAGCGCGCCGCGGGCGCGGTCATGGCGCCCGAGCGGTCACGAAGACGACTTCCGCGGCCAGCCGTACCCCGTCGGGCCCGCTCCGCCGGTCCAGGTTCGCTCGGGTGGCGGCGAGTACGTCGGCCTGCACCTCCGGCGTCTCTTCGCCCAGCGAGTGACCGATCGGGGTCCCTTTCAGGATCGTGGCCAGGTACTCGTCGCCGCTCGCGAACCGCATCGTGTAGGTGCGCCGCTCCTCGACAGCGCCACGGAATCCGGCGGTCTCCAGGAACCGGACCATCTCGCCGGGTCCGCCGGTCTCGTAGGGTGTCGGAATGTACCCGTTCACGTCGGGCTCGGCATGCTTCAGCATCGGGGCGATAATGACGTCCAGGAACGGCGTTCGCTCGCCCCGACCCCAGATGCTGACCGCGAGCCGGCCACCGGGCTTGAGGACTCGGAGTGCTTCGCGGGCCGCCCCCTCCGGGTCGGTGAAGATCTGGAATCCGAAGTTGCTCACCGCCCCGTCGAACGTGTGCACCGGGAACGTGAGAGCCGAGGAGTCCATCGCCCGAAAGTCGGCGTTGCGCAGTCCCTGCGTCGCCGCCGCCTGCTGGGCGCGGGACACCATCTCCTCGGCGAGGTCGATACCAGTGACGCAGCCCGTGGGGCCCACTGCCGCCGCCACGGACAACGCCGGTTCCCCCGGCCCCGTCCCGATATCGAGGATCGACTCGCCGGCCTGAGGGGCGAGCTGGGCGATCAGGTCCCTCCGGATCGGTTCGGTATGAGCCATGAACGCCCGGTAGTGCGGAGCGCTCTCGTTCCACGTAGTCCGCGTATACTCACGGTAGTAGTCATCGGAGTACTCCCACGGCATGGCGCCCGGCCCCCCTCAGGCGGTCCGTAACAAAGTCCTTGTGGCCTCGTCCGCGCGACCGAACGCCCGGTCAGTCCGGCAGCCCGAGCGATGCCCAGGCCGGGTATCGAAGGAGGCGGCCCTCGCACACGTTCGCGATGTACCGACCCCGGCAGCGGAACTGCATGATCCGCTGTCCTTCTCGGGCCAGTTTGGCCCAGTTGGACTTGGTCTCTGGGTTCTGCTCGATCCCCTCGATGGGCCGCTCGGCGTAGGTGAAGGTGACCGTCTTGAGGGCCTGCCGACGCGTGGCCCCGACACGATGTCGGATCCCCTCAATCTCGACCTCCGTCCGCTTCTCGTCGAGGGACTGACGCCAGACGCTGACCAGGATGTCACCGAGCGTCATCGAACGGAACCGCCAGGCCGGACCCAACGCGGGGACCATAATGAGCGGGCGACCGCGGGCCCGACCTTCCCGCCGGACGCATCGCGCGACCCGTTCGCGGCTTCCATTGATGTCGGTCCATGCGGACCCGCTCGCCGCGGAAAGTCACCCCCTCCATCGCGAGGCGGAGCCGCTGTTCGGTGCCGTCGCCCCCGCGGAGGGCGATCCGGCCCCCGGCCGCGACGATCCGGTGCCAGGGGAGCGCCGCACCGCGGTGGAGCGCCCACACGGTGAGGCGCGCCGCCCGGGGAAACCCGGCCAGTTCCGCCACCTGCCCGTAGGTCGCGACCTTCCCCCGCGGGACCCGGGCGATCACCCGTCGGATGCGCTCGAGGCTGGCCACGACCCCCGAGGGCCCCGGCGAATTTCAGAAGGACCAGGGTCCGGAGACGAACGGCTCTCGCGCGACGGGTGGGCTCCCGCCGCCGCCTCAGCCCTGCTTGACCTCGTGGATCTCGTCGGCGACGAGACCGTGGGCTTCCTGGTGGACGCGCTTCGCCGCCTCGGGGTTGGGTGCGTGCACGAGGCACTGGATCGTCTCGTTCTTCTCGTCGACCCAGTAGTGGAGGTACTCGACGCCGTGCTGGCCCTGCACCCTCAGGTCCTTCGCGTGGGCCTCGGCGACCGCGGCGGCGGTGACCCCCTTCATGTTCTTGTGGGTGTCCATGTACAACGGCATCGGGGCCGGCACGGCGCTGGAGGAAGATAAGCGGGTAGGCTGGGTCAGCCTGCCGAGCTTCGGCGCGCCGACGTAATCGGCCGAGCGCAGCGGGCGCGAAGCCCTCGGAATCGGGGGTCTTCGCGGACGAGGCGACCCCGCCAGGTTCTGGCTGAGGGGACCCGAGCGCGGGGTCCGGGATTAAAGAACCGAACGGATTGTCGCACCGTGGCCTCCACCCGTCGCCTCGCGGCGATCATGTTCACCGACATGGTCGGCTTCACCCAGGGCGCCCAGCAGGACGAGCGGGCCACCCTCACGAGGCTCTCCGAGCAGGAAGACCTCGTCCGACCCGTCGTTCACGACCACAGCGGCCGTGTGGTGAAATCCACCGGCGACGGACTGATGGTCGAGTTCCCCAGCGCGCTCAAGGCCACGGAGTGTGCGGTCTCCATCCAGGAGGCACTGCACGACCGGAACCGAACGGCCTCCGGGACACCCATCGAGTTACGGATCGGCATCCACTTGGGCGACGTCGAGCAGCGGGGCGAGGACCTCTTCGGCGACGCGGTGAACCTTGCGGCCCGGGTGCAGCCGACCGCAGAGGCCGGGGGGATCGCCATCTCCCAGCAGGTGTTCGATCAGGTCCGCAACAAGGTCCCGTTCCGGTTCGAGCCGCTGGCCCCCCAGGCCCTCAAAGGTGTTCAGATCCCCCTGACGATCTTCCGGGTCGTTCTCCCCTGGCAGGCGACCTCGGGTCGAGGCGGTGGCGAGCGGACGGCGGGCGGGCGCCTCGCCGTCCTGCCGTTCACCAACATCAGTCCAGACCCGAGAGACGCGTACTTCAGCGACGGACTGACGGAGGAAGTGATCTCCGTCCTCTCGGAACTGCGGGAGCTCCGGGTGATCGGCCGGACGTCGGTCGACCCGTACAAGAGCGGCGGGCGTCCGCTGGCGCAGGTCGGGCAGGAACTGGGTGTGGAGTGGGTGCTGCAGGGCAGCGTGCGAAAGGACGGGTCTCGCCTCCGGTTCACGGCCCAACTGATCGAGGTCCGGTCGCAAGAGACGGTCTGGAACGGCAAGTTCGACCGCGAGCTGGTCGACCTCTTCGCGCTCCAATCGGAGCTCGCCCGTCAGGTGGCCGACGCCCTGCAACTCCGCCTCCTCTCGGACGAGTCCGACCGCCTCGACCGGCGACGACCCCCGCGCCCGGAGTCGTACGTCGAGTACCTGCAGGGACGGACGAGTCTGCGCCGGCTCTCGCAGGAGAGCCTCCAGGCGGCAGCCGGCCACTTCCGGACGGCGATCGAACTGGACGACCGGAACGCACCCGCGTATGCGGGCTTGGCTGAGGCCGAGAGCCTGCTGGGTGGCGTCTACCGCGTCAAGCCGCGGGCGGTCTTCCGGGCGGAGACCCGCCAGCTGGTGGCGCGGGCTCTCGCCCTCGACCCCGACCTCTCCGAAGCGCTCACCATGCGGGCGACCGACTTCTGGGACGACTACAACTTCGCGGATGCCCTTCGGGAGATCCGGCGGGCCGTCACCCTCAACCCGAGCTACGCCGGGGCGCACGTCTACTACGGCTCGCTCCTCGCGGACGTGGGACGCCCGACCGAGGCGCTGCAGGAGTACGCGATCGCGGAACAGCTCGACCCGCTCGCCACGCTCGTCCTCGGTGAGGCGACGGCCCTCCTGACGTTCCTCGGACGGTTCGACGAGGCGGCCCCCAAGCTCGCCCGATTGGGGCAGGTCGAGCAGGAGGGCATCCTGTTCCACGACCGGCAGGGCCAGCTGGCCCTCGCCCGGGGCGACGTGGCCGGTTACCGCGGCGCGTTGGCCTGGTTCGAGGAGCGGTTCCCGACGAGTCCGGAGCTGACCACCGCGCACGCGATCGTCCAGATCCGTTCCGGCCACCCGGAGGCGGCACGGGAGCTGCTGCGGGAGGCGGAGGCGCTGCCCGTCGAGCAGCAGCCGACCGGGTCGATCTCATCGGCGTACGCGGCGCTCGGGGACTTGGACGCGTGTCTGCTCTGGGTCGAGCGGTCCATCGCGACTTCCCGGTTCTCCCCCCGGTCCTGGTTGTACGACCGCTCGCGAGCCGCGGTCCGCGCCGACCCGCGATTCGAGGCGGTGCTGCGCCGGTTGGGGATCGAGTACCCCGCCTCTGGGGACGGGGTAGGCGGGTCCCGACCTAACTGACGGAGTGCCGGCGCCCGAACAGGTGGAGGAGCAGACCGAAGGTGATCAGGATCAGACTCACCAGGCCCACGTACCACCCGGCGTCCAGGCCCCAGCTGAAGGTGGCACCGCCCCCGCTCTGGGACCCCCACACGGAGTTGCACGGGTTCGGCGAGGGGCCGCACGCGCCACCGAGTTGCGTCACGTCGGCGCTGTAAGCGCCGGGCTGGAGCAACGGGACCATCAGCACGAGGGTCAGCGCCAGGACGAACACGA
>JASHSU010000123.1 GCA_030038605.1 Thermoplasmata archaeon
GATTCCCGATGCGAAAGCAGGGCCTAGCGAACCAATATGGCTTACTTGTAGGGCCTATTGATATGAGAAAAGTTACCCCGGGGATAACTGAGTTGTCTCCAGCAAGAGTCCCTATCGACCTGGAGGCTTGCTACTTCGGTGTCGGTTCTGCCTATCCTGGTGGTGCAGCAGCTACCAAGGGTGGGGTTGTTCGCCCATTAAAAGGGATCGTGAGCTGGGTTTACACCGTCGCGAGACAGGTGTGTTGCTTTTTGGCGGAAGTGTCTGGGTCTCTGACGAGAAGGTTCCCACAGTACGAGAGGAACGGGGAATCGGCGCCTCTAGTCCATCAGTTGTCCGGCAGGGCATCGCTGAGCAGCCACGCGCTACGGGATAAGGGCTGAAAGCATCTAAGCCCGAAACCCCCTCGAAAAAGAGAGACCTGTAAGGACATTCGTAGAAGACGAGCTCGATAGAGCTGGGGTGTACGCGGAAAGCCCTCGGGCGATCCGTTCAGCCCGCAGCCACTAACGTCCGCAGCTACGCAAGCTAGCGGCGTTTGCCAGTTAAACAGAACGCGTGTGAAGTTCCGGGGGACCGGTTCGGTTCCCCGGGACCCAGGTACCTTCCCACCGGGAAGGTCGATTTTTTCCGCCGGGCGGACGCGCCGTCCGCCGACCTCAAGTGCGGCGGCCGCTCCGTGGTCCCCGTGCCGAGTCTCGGGACGTCGCGCAGCCACTGGCCGGTCGTCGCGTGGATCCGGCTCCGCGTGCCGCCCCCGCCCCCGGTCATCATGCTCACGCCCGGTATTCCGCCCCCGCCCAACCCACCGCTCGAGATACTGGAGCCCAACCCCGTGCGGACGGACCCGCGCAAGCGCGTCTACTCGTACGAGGAGGACCTCGGCGAGTCCGTCGTCCGGCTCGTGTGGGACGCCGACGACCCGGAGGTCCTCGAGGCGGAGTACCGCCAGCCGACGTACGACCGACGGGCCTCCAAGTCCGATGTCGTCGCGTTCTGGGCCGCGGTCAAGCGGCTGGTCGCCCCGATCGGCCCCCTGCCGGTCGACGGCGCCGACCCCCGGCCGTAAGTCCGTCCGGTAGGGTTAATCCCGCCGGGCGGTCGACGGCGTCGTGCTCCGCTCGACGTTCCTCCACCTGCCCGGCATCGGGCCGGCGACCGAGGCGGCGCTGTGGCGGGAGGGGATCCGCGACTGGGCCGAGCTCGCCCACGCGCTGCCGGAGCGCGGCGGCGGGCCGTACTCACGGGAGCGCGTGGCGATCGAGCTCGCGGCGAGCGAGCGGGCACTGGCGGAGGGCGACCCGGCCTGGTTCGGCCGGCGACTGCCCGAGGCGGAGCACTGGCGGCTCTACTCGCGGTTCCCGGACCGGGTCGCGTTCCTCGACATCGAGACGACGGGGCTCTCGCCCTACGCCGGCATCGTCACGGTCGTCACGGTGCACGGCGGCGGGTCGACCCGCTCGTTCATCGCCGGCGAGGACCTGGAGGAGCTGCCGGCCTATCTGCGCCGGTTCCCGATCCTGGCGACTTTCAACGGGCGCCATTTCGACGTCCCGTTCCTGGAGGCCTGCTATCCCAACCTGGTCGCTCCGCCCGTGCACATCGACCTGCGATTCGTCTTCTACCGGCTCGGGCTCTCGGGCGGGCTCAAGCGGATCGAGGAGCGCCTCGGGATCGGGGACCGCTCCGGCGTGGAGGGGATCCACGGCCTGGACGCGGTGCGTCTGTGGCAGGAATACCGGCGGGGGAGTCCGGCGGCGCTCGACAAGCTCGTGCGGTACAACCGGGCCGATACCGTCAACCTGGAACCGCTCCTGGTGCGCGCGGCGGGCGATCTGGAGCGCCGTCTCCTGGGTGCCAGTCTCCTAGCCTCGGCCTAGCGGCCCGCGGGCCGGGGGTTGGGCCGGGAATACCGGCGCATCCGGTCGCCGATCCAGCCGCGCCAGCCGGTGGTCGCCACCGAACGCAGGTGGCGGAGCCAGGCCGGGACGAAGACTGCGAGCACGAACAGCGGCCACAGCAGGTAGTTGATGTGGTGACCGAAACCGGGCCCGAGGGCGCCCCCCGGCCCCTCGGAGCAGGAGAGCGGTTGGATCAACAGCACGTGACAGACGACCCCGCTCGGCGAGAGGTAGGCGAACGGCGCGAGGATGGCCGCCGTCACCGCGACCGCGATGAGCGCGTCCCTCCACTGACGACGGTACAGGTGGACGCCGACGACGATCAGGTTCGCGAACTGCTTCATGCCGAGCGAGAGGTACTCGAAAGCGCGGGAGGGGATCCCCTCCCAGACGACGAACGTCAGCGTGAGGCCCAAGAACGGGACGAAGTCGTTGAACCCGTTCGCCGCCATCAGCCCGACCCACAGGTTGCCCCAGAGGACGACCGCCTCGTGCCGCCGTCCGAGGGCGTAGACCGACGCGGCCCACGCCGCGATCGCGGTCCAACGATAATCGATGAATGGGAACTGCAGAAAGACGAGGAACGGTAGGTAGACGTTGTAGAGGTGGGCCGTCGAGTACGGGATCCCGGCCTGCATGTAGTGCACCGTGATCGACGACCCGTACAGGTTCGGCCAGAGCTGAGCGAAGGCGAGCATCAGGTACGGCTCGTCGGTGAGCCCGTTGTGCCAGCCGGTGAGGACCGAGGCGATCGCGGTGAGCAGCGCGATGCCGAACCAGGGCCGTCGGAAGTACGGGTCCTTGGTGAGGTCCCACCGATAGGCGACGAGGAAGCTCACCAGGAGCAGGCCGAGGATCAGCCATGTCGACGGCCAGCCGGGCCGAAAGAAGGAGAGGACGGCGACCACGCCCACCGTGTTGAACGCGAGGACCCCCAGGATGCGCAGGGTCCGGGGCACTCGGTGCGGGGGGATGCCGGGCTGCTCGCTCACGGCCTCACCATCGGCGCCGGGGTCGGCAC
Source organism: Thermoplasmata archaeon (assembly GCA_030038605.1). Classification (GTDB taxonomy): domain Archaea; phylum Thermoplasmatota; class Thermoplasmata; order Lutacidiplasmatales; family UBA184; genus Lutacidiplasma. Next base: position 2,923 of record JASHSU010000123.1, read on the forward strand.
CGGGTCGAGGACCAGCGTCGGCGGCGGGATGGGCGCGTCGGCCGGCGGCTTCGCCGCCGTCACGCGCTCCATCGCCAGCCGGCAGTACTCGGCGGACGAGTCAATGTGCAGGTAATGTCGGCCCAGTCGGCGGGCCACGGTCGCGACCGTCCCCGTCCCACCGAACATGTCGACAACAACGTTATCCCGGTAGCTGTAGAACTTCACGACCCGCTCGATGAGTTCCTCGGGGAACGGCGCCGGATGGCCGTGCCGTTTCCGCTCGGGCGGGATGTGCCAGAACCCGTCGGAGAACGTCTCGAACTCGCGGGCGGTGATGTCGACGGCCGCCGGGTCACCTTCCAGGCGCCACTGACCCTTGGAGAAGACGAGGACGTACTCCCACGACGGGATGATGTGCGGGTTCGACGGGCTGCGCCAGCTCCCCCACGCCGTACGGCGCCCCATCGTCTGCTTGTACCAGATGATCTCGGTCCGCATGATGTACCCGAGCTCGCGCAGGTCGCGCGAGAGGTCGTGGTGGATCGGCCGGAAATCCTTGATGGAAGTCGGCGCCACGTTGAGCACGAACCGTCCTCCCGGGACCAGGACACGGTGGAGAGAGCTCCACACTTCCTTGAGCCACCGCAGGTACTCGTCCGGCGGTAGGTCGTCCTCGTACCCGCGGTATGGGATCCGGACGTTGTAGGGCGGCGACGTGATGGCCAGGTGGACCGACGCGGGCGGCAGGCGGTCGAGGACGACCCGAGCGTCGCCCTGCACGATGCGGTCGCGCCATTCCGCGCCAGCCGCCCGGGTCCGAGCCCTCGGCATTCGGCCCCGGACCCGACTCGGAGGGAAGAGGATTCCGGGGGAAGCCGGACGTAAGACTTCCGTCAAGCGGAACCCACCCCACTGTCCTCCGGCCCGAGGCTTAATGG